>NZ_CP031425.1:1946257-2270633 GCF_003367705.1 Microbacterium foliorum
GAGACCGGACGCGAGCGACGCTCAGACGCTGACGGCGTGCGAGACGACGGCACGGGTGAATCGTCGGGCTCCCGCGGCGACCCGGTCGACGTACGCGTCGCAGGTCGATGACGACGGGCGGGACGCGGCCACGACATCGGTCTGCGGCGCAGCGACAGGCGGCACATCGGCGTCGTGGCGCTCGAGCGCGTCCCTGAGCATCCGCACCGCGGCCGCCCGCTGCTGGGAGACGGCGGCATGGGAGACGCCCAGCTCCTGCGCGATCTCCGTGACGGTTCGATCCTCGAAGTAGACCGCCCGCACGATCCATCGTTTGCGCTCGGGCAGCGCCTCGACCGCGCGCCGCAGGAACTCATCCCGCTCCGCGGCGATCACGAGCTCCTCCGGCAGGTAGCCGGTCCAGACGACCTCGGGCGCGTTCGGCGCATCGAGGCTGGTGAGCATCAGCTCGGCGTCGGCGAGCCCCTCCCTGACGGCATCAGCGGTCACGCCCATCGCCGCGGCGATCTCGGGCACCGACGGCATCCGCCCCAGCACGGCTGCGAGAGTCTGGCGCACCTCGGTCGTCTCCCTGGCGCGCGCCCGCACCGCACGCGGCGCCCAGTCCATGGCCCTCAGCTCGTCTTTCAGCGCCCATTCGACCCGATTGCGAGCGAAGGCTCCGAAGGGGACCCCGAGGCCGGCGTCGAACTTCTCGGCGGCCCGCACCAGAGCGAAGGCGCCGGCCGAGGCGAGATCTTCCCGCGAGACCTGCGAGAGGCGGGCGGCGATGTGCGCGGTCGCCGCTCCGACGATGTGCAGGTGATCGATCACGAGCTGGTTACGCGCACGCATCGTCATGGGGTTCCGTCTCTTCCACCGTCAGTGCGAGCCCTCCCCGACGGCTCTCAGCGCGACCACTCCCCAGAGGTCAGGACTTCATTCTGACTACATGCTACGACCGCGCGGGCACGAAAATTCCCCGAAGGCCGAAACCTCCGGGGATTCTCGTTTACGTTCAGATAACGATGGCTAGTCGTTCACCTTGACACGTCGGTTGACCTCGCGCGTCGCCGAGAACTTCAGAACCGTGTAGTCATTGACCTCGGCATCGCCCTCGCCCTTCGCAAACTGCACGCGGTGACCCTTGTGAGTCTGCGGATAGAACTTGCCGAAGTTGGTGAGCGTCACGGTGTTCCCCCGCCCCACCAGGTCGAGAAGCTCGTCGATCATCGCGTTGTAGGCAGTCTGCGCGGCCGGCACCGAGATGCCCCCGCGTCGCGCGAACCGCTGCACGAACTCCCGCTTGCTGACCCTGCTCGTCTCGAGCGTCCTTGATGTGCTCATCTCTTCATCCGTCCCATCGAATGTCGCTCGTCACCGAACGAAGTGCGCTGTACCCCTACCAGCCATCCACGGAACGCTCAGGCCCCACTCTTCTGCGCCGTCCCCTGGATCTGCCAGTACCCCAGCCTGTGCACTCAGAGCGTAGACGATGTTTCTTGGTATATGCGGTGAATCCGCGAATATTCGTGGGAAGGAGACGGACGGCGTCAGGGGACGAGCAGTGCGCGCACCGGATAGGCGGGGTCGTCGAGGATGATCTGAGTGGCCAGACCGGTGTCGAGGTGGATGAGGATGGGCGCCTTCCAGTTGACACGGATGCCCTCGGCCGAAGGATTCGCGACCACGAAGAGAGCGACCTCGGCGTCGTCGGCGGCTCCGATCGCCACCCGGGCGTCCGCGGGAATGCGCGGGGCGTAGCCGAATGCGCCGGTGCGCGGATCGAGCAGGAACAGTCGCACGTCGGCGTCGGCGGCCCTGAGCGCGTAGAGTCCGCTGCTCTCGCCGATCTGCGCGAGGGTGAACGCCGTATGCGGGGCGAGGCCGGGCATCGGCGAGACGAACTGCACCGCGCTGGTCGTCGCGACGGCAGCGCCGATGTCGTCAGCGGCAGGGGCGGGTGTGGCAGCAGCGCTCATCGCAGGAACTCCAGCAGGTTGGTCTGCAGCGACCGGGCGGTCACCTGCAGGGCGGATTGGAAGACGAGCTCGGCCGACTGCAACCGCACCAGGACCTCGAGACTGTCGACGTTCTCGACCTCCGCGCGTCGAGCCTCGAGGTCGATCGACGTCGACAGGTTCTGCGACGCGGCACGCTCGAGCTGCACCTGCCGCGCACCCGTGGCCCCTCGGGCGGCGACGAGACCGCTGAGTCGTGCGTCGATGTCCGCCAGGCGGGCTCCGACCTCCGCCCCGCCGCGCAGCTCCGCGGCGATGTCGCCGAGCATCGCGAACACGCTGTCCGCGGCTTCGCCGAAGGCCTGCGCGCCGTCTGCGTCGACACGCACCGTCTCGTTGTCGCTGATACGTCTGCGCACGCCGTCTCCCGGACTGCCGTTGAAGGTGAACGTGCCAGGGTCGAAGGCCGCACCCGCGTCGCTCGTGCCCGCGAAGACGCTGCGTCCGAGCACGGTGGTGTTCGCCTTGGCGAGCAGCTCGGCGCTGATCGATTCGAGCTCCTGCGCGATCGACTCCCTGGCGGCAGGACTGAGCGCGCCGGAGTTCGCCCCCTGGGCGGTGAGATCCCTGGCGCGGTTGAGCAGATCGACGCTCGCGCCGAGGGCCGTGTCCACCGTGGTGACCCACGCCATCCCGTCGCTCAGATTGCGGGAGTACTGCGCCACCCGCGATTGATCGCCGTGCACGCCGAGCGTCGTGGCGGCGGCGGCCGGGTCCTCGCTGGGAGTCCGGAAGGCGCGCTGCGAGGCGGCCTGATTCTGCAGCCGATCGCGGTCGGCGAGGTTGGTCTGCAGCGTGCGCAGCGATTGCTGCGTCATGGTGCTGCTCGTGATGCGACCGATCATGTCACTCTCCCCAGAGTCAGCGGCCGACGAGGCCGGTGCGGTTGATCAGGATGTCCAGGGCCTCGTCGACAGCTGTCAGCACTCGGGCCGCAGCCTGGTAGGCCGTCTGGTAGGTCAGGAGGTTGATCGTCTCCTCGTCGCCGTCGACCGACGCGTTCGACTGCTGCGCGGTGACCGCGGCGACAGCTCCCATGTCGGCGATGTCGGCACGCTGCAGATCACCGGCGACGCTCACCGCGAAGCCGGTGACGAAGCTCGACCAGGTCGCGCTCGGGCCCGTGGCTGACGTGGCCAGAGCGCCGATGCGGTCGGCGATCGTCGTGTCCTTCGCCCCCGCACCCGGTGCCGCGAGCGCGAGGTCCGCGAGCCCGACGGGGACCACTCGCAGACCGAGGGCCGCGGGGCCCGTGGCCGCCAGTGCGAAGAAGTCTCCCCCGGGTGCACCGCCCGCCGTGACACCGGTGCGGTGGACGTCGTTGACCGCGGACGCGAGGGCGGTCGCGGTGCGGTTGTAGGCACCGGCGACGCCCGCCAGCGTCCCCCCGTCTGCGGCGGGCGCGAGCGCGCTGATCGTTCCGCCGACGAGTCCGCCGGTGACCGTCACCGGAACGTCGGGTCGATCCGCCCACGCGATTCCCACCCGTCCGCCGTCGGCCACGTCGCGGGGACCCGATGCCACCAGCGATCTGCTGCTGTCGCCCGAGACGAGGGCGTTGCCGTCGACGCGCAGGGTCAGCGTGCCGTCGGCCTCGACGACGCCCGTCGCCCCGACCGCCGTGGACAGCTGCTGCGCGAGCACCGTGCGCTGATCCATCAGCTCGTTCGCGTTGCGTCCGGATGACAGAGCCTCGCGGATCTGCCCGTTGAGCGCGGCGACCTGACCCGCCACGGCGTTCACGTCGGCGATCTGACTGTCGACCTGACCGCGCAGATCACGCCACTGCGCGGAGATCGTGCCATAGCCCGCGGCGATCTGCCCGATGAGCACTCCGGCGTTCGTGAGCACGACCTGCGCCGCCGCGGTGTCGGGGGTGTTGGCGAGATCGGACCATCCGGCCCAGAAACGGTCGAGGTTCGCCGCGAGCCCGTCCTTGGTGGGCTCGGCGAGGACGTCCTCGGCCTGGCTCGCGGCGGTGGCGCGCGCCACCCAGAACCCCGAGGTCGCGAGGGCGTCACGCACCCTGGCATCGAGGATGTCGTCTCCGAGCCTCGCGATGCCGGTCACACCGACTCCCCCGCCGACGGCGAGACCCGACGGCCACAACCCGGTCTGTCCCGGTGCCACGATCGACGTCTGGTCGACCCGCTGCCGCGTGTACCCCGGGGTCGTCTGGTTCGCGATGTTCTGACCGGTCACGGTCATTCCCGCTCGGGCGGCGCTGAGTGCGGATTGGGCGAGCCGGAGTCCGGCGAACGATGACATCGTGCCTCACACCCTGGTGTCGAGCAGTCGGGCATCGCCGTCGCGGACGACACCGCCCTGCGGGTCGTATTCGCCGGTCGGGACACCGAGTCCGGCGATGGTCTCCTGGGTGACGCGGATCGCGGTGCGCAGCCGCTGCTCGTTGACCTTCTTCATCTCGCCGATCTCGTCGGCGAGAGTGACCATGGCCGTGAGGTGACCCGAGAGGATCTCGCGCCAGGCATCGGTCGGCGCGGCATCGATCAGGTCCTGGAGCGTCGTCGCCTCGGGCACGCCCCACTCGTCGGCGACGGAGATGACCAGCGTGTCTCGGGAGAGGGCGACCGTCGGCATGGCCGCGAGGACGCGCTCGATCTCGTTCGCCGCATGGTGGATCCAGCGGTTGCGTCCGGTCGCGAGCAGCATCTGCTGTTCGTCGAGCTTGAACAGCAGCACCTCCAGCAGGTCCCGCTCTCGCATCAGTTGCATGCTCAGGTCGTGAGCGGCCACGATTGGTCACCTCGTCATGTCGCGATTTCCGCGAAGGAGAAGCCCCTCGCTCGTCCGACTATCGCGACACCGCGGGGCGTCAGTAACTCCGTGGCGCCGGGCGCGTGCGCCGCCACGGTCGACGCCAGGCGTCGCTCGTGATCAGCGGCCGGTGCCCGGACGCCCCAGCGCGTCGAGCAGCAGGGACTCCGCCGCCTCGTCGGCCGCGGCCTGCAGGGCTTCGCGGTTGGCATCGCTCACCGCGACGACGATCTCGGCGCGGTTGATGCGCTTGTCCCGCGGAGCGTCGATGCCGACCCTGACGCCGCTCGGGGTGACCGCGAGGATCGTGATGGTGATGTCATCGCCGATGACGATGCTCTCGTTGGCGCGTCTCGTCAGTACCAGCATGCGTCGTCTGCCTTCCATGGCTGCGGCACGGTCGCGCCTCTGCCCACAAACGTATCGCACTCGTCTCGTAAATGAGCGGAATCCGCAGATCAGAGAGTGCCGGCGGGCAGCGCGGGGCTGGTCATGCGCACCACGCCGACGACATCGGTGGCGAGCCCTCCGGACGCCGCTTCGTCGTACGAGAGCACGGGGAGACCCCGCACCTGCGACACGACCAGCCGACGTACGGCCTGACGCAGCGTCGGCGCGCACACCAGCACCGGTTCGGAACCCGCCGGATCGAGGTCCTCGACGGTGCGGCGCACGTTGTCGAGCACCTGCAGGGTGGTCTCGGGGGTCAGCACGATCTGCGGCTGGCCGTCGACCACTCTCATCCCCTCCAGCATCTGCTGTTCGAGGATCGGCTCGAACATCACGACGCGGAGGCGTCCTTCCTCGGCGAAGCGGGCGGCGATCGCCGGCCCGAGCGCCGCGCGAGCCGCGTCGATGAGCCCCGCGGTGTCAGTCGAGGCCTTGCCGCGCAGGGCGAGAGCCTCGTAGATCCGCGCGAGGTCGTTGATCGGCACCCTCTCGGCGAGGAGTCCTGCGAGCACGCGCTGGATAGCGGCGAGCGAGAGCACCGCCGGGGTGAGCTCCTCGACCGTCGCGGGGCTCGACTGCTTGAGGTGCTCGGTCAGCTGACGGACGTCCTCGAGCGAGAGCAGCCGATCCGCCTGCCCCTGCACGATGTCCGAGAGGTGGGTGATGATGACGCTCGCTCGGTCGATCACCGTCGCACCGGCCATATCCGCCGCGTGCGACATCTCGGCGGGGACCCACTTGCCCTCCAGACCGAAGACCGGGTCGACGACTGCCGTTCCCGGCAGCTGCTCGAGCCCGGAGCCGATCGCGAGCACGTGCCCCCGGGGAACGGATCCTCGCCCGGCCTCGACACCGGCGATGAGGATCGCGTAGGTCTGCGCCGGCAGGTCGATGTTGTCGCGGGTGCGCACCGGCGGCATCAGGATGCCGATGTCGAGGGCGAGCTTGCGACGCAGCGACTTCACGCGGGTGAGCAGGTCGCCCGCTCCCCCGGATGCGAGGTCGACGATGTCGGGAGAGAGGGAGATCTCGAGCGCGTGCACACGCATCCGATCCATCAGCTCCTCGGGGCCCTCCGCGTTCGCCTCCACCGCCTCCTTCTGCAGAGCATCGGCCTCGAGGGCGGCATCGCGATCCTCGTTCGCCTTGACACGGGACGCCGCGAACAGCAGAACCGCACCGATCGCGAGGAAGACCAGCAGCGGCATGCCGGGGATGAACCCCATGGCGATCGCGGCGAGCCCGGTGATCACCAGCGCGTTGCGGGACTGCATGAGCTGTCGCCCCGCCGCCTGACCCATCTCGGTCTCGGCGTTCTCGCGCGTGACGATCATGCCGGTCGACACCGCCATGAGCAGCGCCGGGATCTGAGTCACCAGACCATCGCCGATGGTGAGGATGCTGTAGGTCTCGAGCGCGTCCCCCATCTCCATGCCGTGCTGGACCATGCCGATGAGGATGCCGCCGACGAAGTTGATGACGACGATGACGATGCCGGCGATCGCGTCGCCCTTGACGAACTTCGACGCGCCGTCCATCGCCCCGTAGAAGTCTGCTTCGGCGGCGACCTCCGCGCGGCGTCGACGTGCCTCGACGTCGGTGATGAGCCCCGCGTTCAGGTCGGCATCGATCGCCATCTGCTTGCCGGGCATCGCATCGAGCGTGAAGCGCGCACCGACCTCCGCCACGCGCTCGGCACCCTTGGTGACCACCACGAACTGGATGACCGTGAGGATGAGGAAGATCACGGCGCCGATCACCAGGGATCCGCTGATCGTGATCTGCCCGAACGCCTGGATGACCTGACCGGCGTGCGCTTCGCTCAGCACGAGTCGGGTCGAGGCGACGTTGAGGCCGAGCCGGAAGAGCGTGGCGACCAGGAGCAGGCTGGGGAACACGGAGAAGTCCAGCGGCTTCTTCACGAACATCGCCGTGAGCAGGATCAGCAGCGCGAACGAGATGTTCAACACGATCAGCACATCGAGCAGGGCCGTGGGGATCGGCACGATGAGCAGCAGGATGATGCCCACCACACCGACGGGCACGGCACCCTTGGACAGCAGCTGACCGAACATGTGCTTCTCGTTCTCTCTCGACGGGGATGGGACTCAGAGACCGCGGTCTCGGGTGCTGGCGAAGGGCATGGTGTGCGTGCCGCGGGCCGCACCGCGACGCTTGAGGTGCTCGATGAAGGCGAGCACCTGCGCCACCGCGGTGTACAGCTCCTCGGGGATCTCCCGGCCGAGCTCGCAGGCTGCGTGCACCGCGCGCGCCAGGGGGATGTCACGGATCATGGGCACCCCCGCCTCCTCGGCGCGTTCGCGGATCTTCTGCGCGACGATGCCCGCCCCCTTCGCGACGACCCTCGGTGCCGACTTGCCGGGTTCGTAGCGCAGTGCCACTGCGACATGGGTGGGGTTCACGAGCACGACATCGCTCTCGCCGACCGCGGCGATCATCCGGTTCCTGCTCATCGCGAGCTGCCGCGATCGGCGCTGCGACCGCACGAGCGGGTCGCCCTCGCTCTTCTTGTGCTCGTCCTTCGCCTCGTTCTTGGTCATATGGGTGTGCTTGCGGTTGCGCCGCATGACGACGGCCACATCGATCGCGGCGAGCAGGATCCCGACCGCGACCGCGACCTGCAGCAGCGCCACCGCTCCCCCGGCCGCCTGCTCCAGCAGCCAGGTGATGTTGTGACTGCCGCTCGCCATGAGCACCGGGACGAGACCCGAGACCACGATCCACAGGGCGAGTCCGATGGCGACGGTCTTGAGCAGCGCCTTCGCGCCCTCCCAGAGCGCCTGCCTGCCGAACACCCGCATGATGCCCGAGACGATGTTGAACTGCTCGGTGCGCATCGTGACACCACGCAGGTGGATGCCGCCCTGAGCCACCGCGGTCGCCGTGGTGGCGAGGAGCACCACGACGAGCATCGGCATCAGGATGCCGCCGAGCGACGAGAGCGCCGTGCCGAGCACGTCCAGTGCGGCGCCGTCGCTCGGATCCGTCGCCACCGGCGCCACCGCGAGGAACAGCTCCGTCAGCACCTGCGTGCCCGACGAGATCGTCGGGACCATCATGACCGCCGCCGCGGCGATGCAGACCCAGGCGGTGAAGTCCTGGCTGCGCCCGATCTGCCCCTTCCGGCGCGCCTCCTTGAGGCGACGATCGGTCGCCTTCTCGGTGCGCTCCCCGCTCTCGGCCTGGCTCATCGGGTCACCCCCAGCAGCAGTCGGGCCGCATCCTCGGCGATCACGGCGACGACACCGGGCATCGCGGCGTACACGAAGCCGACGAGCAGCAGCGTGAGGCCGATCTTGATCGGGAAGCCCATCGCGAACGCGTTCAGTGCGGGCGCCACGCGACTGACGAGCCCGAGTCCCACGTCGGCGAGGAAGAGCACGATCAGCAGCGGACCGGCGATCTGCACGGCGCTGAGCATCAGCTGCCCGGCAGCGCCGACGAGTGCCTCCGCCGGCGCGCTGAGGTCGATCATCCCGGTCACCGGCACGGCGTCGAAGGAGCGGAACAGCCCGCCGAGCACCAGCTGGTATCCGTCGGAGGCGAACAGCAGCATGATCGCGGTCATCTGGAACAGACGGGTGAACTGCGCCCCGTTGATGGCCATGCCCGGATCGAACGCCTGCGCCATCTGGAAGCCGCCGAACGTGTCGACGAGGTGGCCGGCTCCCTGGATCGCGCTGAAGAGCACCATGACGAGGAACCCGAGCAGAGCACCAGTGATCGCCTGCCCTACGAGCGCGAACAGGAAACCTCCGGTGTCGAGGCGTTCGTATCCTGCGGTCACGACGGGCGAGACGGCGAGGGCGAGCCCCACCCCGAGCATCGCGCGGATGCGCATCGGGATCGTCCCGTGGCTGAACGGCGGGGCGAGCACCAGGAACGCGGTGATCCGCACGCAGGCGAGCGACGTGGCCTCCAACCACCCGAAGTCGAGGGGGATGTTCATCATCCCCCGTTCAGGAGCGTGGGGATGCGCGCGAACATCTCGTTCGTGAACGCGATCATCTCGGCGATCATCCAGTGCCCGCTGACGAGCAGGGCGATGCCGACGGCGACGAGCTTCGGCACGAACGAGATGGTCATCTCCTGCACCTGGGTGATCGACTGCAGCAGCGAGATCGCGAAGCCGACCACCAGCGCGGTGATCAGCATCGGCGCACACAGCTTCGCCCCCACGATCAGGGCGGCCTGACCGATGTCGATGACGGCCTCGGGGTTCATCCGCCGCCCCCGTTGTACGACTGCACGAGGGCGGTGATGACCATGCCCCAGCCGTCGATGAGCAGGAACAGCAGGATCTTGAACGGCAGCGAGATCATCACCGGCGGCAGCATCATCATTCCCATCGACATCAGCGCGCTCGCGACCACCAGATCGATCACCAGGAACGGCACGAAGATGATAAAGCCGATGAGGAAGGCGGCACGCAGCTCGCTGATCATGAAGGCGGGCACGAGCGTCTGCAGCGGGATGCCGGACGGGTCGGTCGGATTGTCCATCTGCGCGGCCCTGTGCATCAGCGCGATGTCCTCTTCGCGGGTGTACGACAGCATCCAGTCGCGCAGGGGCTCCTGGGCGAGTTCGAATGCGCGCCCGAAGTCGATCTGCCCGTCGGTGAACGGGCTCACGGCGACCGTGTTGATGTCGGTGAGCACCGGCCACATGATGAACAGGGTGAGGAACAGGCTGAGCCCCGCGAGCACCTGGTTCGGGGGGATCGAGGGCAGCGAGAGCGCGTTGCGGGTCAGCGCCAGCACGACGAAGATCTTCGTGAAGCTCGACATCATCAGCAGCAGGGCGGGGGCGACGCTGAGCACCGTGATGCCGAGCAGGGTCATGATGCTGTCGGACGGCGACCCGTTGATGCCGTTGATGGTCACGCCACCGCCGTCGCCGTCGCCGGTCTCGGTCGCGAGCAGCGCAGGGGCCGCATGCGCCCGGGTCACGTCGATCAGCACCAGCACGACGACCAGGCAGAGGGCGACGGCGACCATCGGCCACAGCCGGGGCGCGCGGCGCGGCAGAGGCGCGGGCGGCACGGCAGCGGCGGATACGGGCACGGCGGCACTCCGAAGGTGGGTGTCGTGGCCGATCCGTAGCCAGGGGGCGAGCTATCCGTGCTCGCTGTCGACTATCGCGACGCGGGCCCGTGCCGGTAACCCCTCACCGAAGAGGTCGTCATCGCGGCGGGTCGACGTCAGGCGACGGACTTCAGTGCGCGATCGACGATGTCGTTCTGCGCCGCGTCTGCCTCGTCCGCATCGCGCGCCGCCGGTTCGCTTCCGGTCTCCTCCTCGTCGACGAGGGGAGCCTCCTGCGTGTCGACGACGTTGATCCCGTGCTCGGTCACCCCGAGGACGTAGCGGATGCCGCCGAACTCGGCGACGACGAGCTGCGCCCTGGCGCCGATGCCGGATCTCGCGACGACCGTGATCTTCTCCTGGCGCGCACGAGGCTGCGTCGCGGTGCGTGTCGGCCGCAGCTCCGCGAGCCTGCTCAGGCGTTTCGGCAGGAGTCCGGACAGCGGACTGACACCCTTCGCCTGCGACTTCTGCAGACGACGGCTGAGGAAGAGCAGCAGCCCGAGCACGGCTCCGAGCGCGACGATCGCACGCAGCGCGACGAGGATGTCATCCATCGCTCAGACGCTCTCTGCGCCGTCGAGGATGCGCTCCACGCGGATCGCGAAGTCGCCGTCGGCGACCACCACGGTGCCGTGGCCGATCAGCCGGCCGTTCAGCATGATGTCGGCGGGTGAGCCCGCCGCGCGGTCGAGCTCGACGACGCGACCGGGTTCGAGCGACAGCACGTCGCGCACCGGCATCCGCGTGCGTCCGATCTCGACGACCAGCTCCATCTCGACGCCGGCGATGCGACTCAGCCGCTGCGGCCCGGGGGCGACGTCGGCCCGCGCCCCGTCGATCCGCACGGCGGCCCTGGCCACGACGCTGCCCGCGGCGTCGACCATGTCGAACACCTGGGTGCCCGCATCGGTGAACACCTCGGCGGCATCGACCACCTCGCCCCCGCCCAGCGATCCACTGCCCAGCACGGCCACGGCGGCCTCGAACACCGGATGCAGGCGATCGGCGAGCGGCGCGGTCTTCGAGCCGTCCTCGAGCTGCGAGGGATCGACCACCTGGATCGCCAGGCGGGCGCCCGGGCTGCCGGCGAACGACACGACGACCGCATCGCCGGAGGCACCGGGATCGGTGGACGGCGCGGGGATGACCGGGAACGCGAACGGCAGCCTGCCGGCTATCGCGGCGGCGACGGCGGTGGCGTGGAAGGTGCTCATCAGTGGGTCTCCTCGGAGGTGCTCGTGATCATGCAGGTGAGGCGGGAGCCCCTGCTGCCCGGTGTGGCGAGGCCGATCGGCGTCTGCCCTGCCACGAGTTCGTATGGCCGCGTCTCGGGGTGCGGCAGTCGCAGGAGGTCTCCCGGAGCGAGATCGAGGATCTCGCCGGCGCCGATCGTGAGCGGCGCCAGGCGCAGCGTGATGCCCATCGGCGTGCTGCGGACCTGCTCGAGGGTCTGCCCCGCCGAGTGTGCGGGATCGGCATCCGAGCCCGTTGCCGCGAGGCGGTCCACGACCGCGGAGGCCGGGAGCATGACCGTCGCGCTCGTCTCGGAGTCGCCCAGCCGCATCGTGAAGCGCGCGACGATGACCGCGGCCGTCGCGGCGACGACCTGGAGGTACTGCGGGTTGTAGTGCACCGCGCTGAACCGCGGAGCTCCCGGCAGCAGCGCGTCCAGGCTCGTGTGCAGGTGCTCGAAGGTGCCCTCCATGAGGTTGCGCACCAGCGCGAGTTCGATCGGGGTGAAGGTGCGGGGCTCGGGCAGCGCCGTGCTGCGGCCGCCCATCATCTGCACGACCCACAGCAGTGCGCCGTCGAGACCGAACTGCACCACGCAGGGCTCGTCGCGGTCGACGAACGAGCCCGCCACCATCGCCGTGGTGGTCGGCAGGGTGTCCGAGTACTCCTCGTAGCTGATCAGCTCGACGCGATCGAACGCGAGGTGCGCACGCACCCGGATCTTGTCGGTCAGCTGCGACGACCACAGGCGGGCGAAGGCCTCGAACGCGGCCTCGAGGTGCCGGGTGCTCTCGCGCCCGAGCTGTGCGGGACGCCCGAAGTCGTACGCGGGGTGGTGCACGGCGGGTTCCGCGTGCACGGCGGACGCGCTCACGGCATCCCTGTGCCTGCCCTCGACGGCCGTCTCGGCGGTGATGCTCATATCTCCTCAGTCCTTCGATGCGGCAGCGATGGCGGGGATCAGCGCCCGCACCTGCTCGGCCTCGGTCGATTCCACGACGATGTCGACGCGACGGTTGCTCGCCAGCGCCTGCGGGCTGTCTCCCTGCGCGATGGGACGGGTGTCGGAGTATGCCGTCGCCTTCACCCTCGGCCCCCCGATGCCCTCGTGCTCGACGAGGAACCGCGCGACCTGGGTCGCCCGACCGCCCGACAGCTCCCAGTTGGTGGGGAACGGCAGCGCCGAGACGCGATGGTCGGCATGCCCCTCGACGCTGACCTGGTTGTCGACCGTGGTGAGGACGTCGCCGATCGCGTCGAGCACGGAGTCGGCCTTGGCCGAGAGCGCTGTGCTGTTGTCGGCGAAGAAGGTCTCGGCGCCGACGAGACCGACCTGCAGGCCGCGGTCATCGATGACGAACTGCACGGTGTCCTGCAGACCCTGCGTGGCCAGGGAGGCGGTCATCCTGTCACGCAGCTCTTCGAGCGACTCGAATTCGGCCTCGGCCCTGGCCGCGAGGTCGACCACCCCGTCGTCGTCCTGCAGCTCCTCGGGGACGACGACGCCCTCGGCGGTGTCCGCTCCCCCCTCGGTGCTCTCCTGTCCGAACCCGGTCGCCAGGCTGTTGGCCAGGAGCTCGAACTTCGTCTTGTCGACGTTCGACACCGCGAACAGGACGATGAACAGGCACATCAGCACCGTCACCATGTCGGCGTACGAGACCGCCCAGCGCTCGTCGGGCTCGTCGTGCGCGTCGTCGTCGTGCCCGCGCCCGCGTGCCCGCCGGGCCACGCTCATCGGGCCTCCTCGGCGGCCGGTGTCTGCTCGCGCTTCTGCTTCTTCGTCTTCGGCTTGACGGTCGAGAGCGCCTCGAGCCGCTCCTGCAGCAGGTGCGGAGCGCTTCCGGCCTGGATCGCCAGCATGCCCTCGGAGACGAGGGTCATGCGCTCGAGCTCCACCGCCCCGATCCGGCCGAGGCGGCCGGAGATCGGGTTCCAGATGAAGTTCGCCGACAGGAGTCCCCAGAGCGTCGCGACGAATGCCGCGGCGATCATGGGCCCGAGGTGGTCGGGCTCGTCGAGCTTCTCGAGCACGTGGGTGAGGGAGACGACGGTGCCGACGATGCCGATGGTCGGCGCGTATCCGCCCAGGGAACCGAAGAACTTGGACGCGACGCGGTTGCGCGACGCGGTCGCAGCGATCTCATCATCCATCACCGTCTGCAGATCCTCGGCGTCGGTGCCGTCGGCGAGGGCCTGCAGCGCCTGTCGGGTGAAGGCATCGGGGGCGCTGTCGAGCTCCTGCTCGAGCGCGAGCAGCCCCTCGCCGCGTGCCTTCTCGGCATACCCGACCAGGAACGGGATCACGGCCTCGGGGGTCATCTTCGGACCGCGGACCATGCGTCCGAGGCTCTGCACCGCGAGGATCGTGTCGCGCAGGGTGTGGCTGGCGATGCCGACGCCGATCGTCGAACCGAGCACGAGGATCATCGGGGCGGGGATGAGCAGAGCCTCGAAGCTCGCGCCCTCCATCGTGATCATCGCGACCAGCGCGCCGAAGGCGAGGACGACGCCGATGAGGAATGCGGGATCCACGATCAGATCCGATCCTGTGCGACGAGCGGGCCGGCGGTCAGGGACTGCGCCGCTCCGAGGACGCGCGCCCGGTACGAGACGATGCGCTCGATGACCTCGTCGAGGGACTCCACGACGACATGCACCTTGCCGTCGACCATGTGCAGGGTCGTGTCGGGAGACGAGAGGATGCGCTCGATCAGGTCCGGGTTCACCGCGAACCGCGTGCGGTCGAGGCGGGTGACGATGATCATCGAGGGGCTCCGGGCGTCGGGCGAGTGGGAGGTCCGCCCGACTATCGCGACGCTGCGCGAGCCGGGTAACCGGCGTGCGTATCTGCGATGCCGGATGCGGCGGTGTGATGCCGCGGTCGGCCGTGCCGTCTGCAGGACCACGGGACGTCTGCAGGACCATCCCGGCCGTCCGGTCCGGCATCCGTGCGCCGATCCTGCACACGGACACCGCCTACGGACGACGGACGCCACGGTCGGCCGCACCGTCTGCAGGACCACGGCACGTCTGCAGGACCATCCCGGCCGTCCGGTCCGGCATCCGTGCGTCGATCCTGCACACGGACACCGCCTAAGGACACCGCACACGGACACCGCCTCGGGACCCGAGGACCGGGACCCGAGGCGGTGGCACGACCTCAGCGCTTCAGCTGCGTGAGCTCCTGCAGCACCTCGTCGCTGGTGGTGATGATGCGGGCGTTCGCCTGGAACCCGCGCTGCGCGACGATGAGGTTCGTGAACTCCTGCGACAGGTCCACGTTGCTCATCTCGAGAGCGCCCGAGACCAGATCGCCGAATCCCGCGTCTCCCGGCTCCCCCACCCGTGCTCCGCCCGAGTTCACCGAGACCCGGTAGGCCGTGCCGCCGGCCTTCTCGAGTCCCTCGGGGTTGGCGAAGGTCGCCATCGCGATCTTGCCGAGAGTCTGGGTCGCTCCGTTGCTGAAGGTGCCGACGATGGACCCGTCGCCGGTGATGCTGTACGACTTCAGCGTGCCGGCCGCCGCACCGTTCTGCTCCGAGACGGCGACGGTCGACAGATCGGCGTAGCCGGTGACGGCACCGAGGTCGACGGTCACGGCTCCGGCGACGAGAGTGAGACCGGGGGCGGTCTGCACACCGTCGGTGAACGAGAGCGCACCCGTGGCACCGCTGGCGGGATCCGTGACATCCCAGCCGGTGGCGGTCCTCGTGAACGTCAGGCTCAGGGTCGTGGGGGTGCCCTGCGCGTCATAGACCTTGACGTCGCGCACGAGTTCGTCGCCGACCGCTGCGGTCGAGGGCAGGTTGCCGGTGACGGATGCCGTCGTCGTGGCCCGCGCCGGTGCCACCGCATCGAGGGGAAGAACGATGTTGCCTGTGGCCTGGCCGGTGTTCACGACGCCGTCCTGCGCCGACCAGCCCTGCACGACCGCGCCGTCGGCGGTGACCATCTTGCCCGTGGGGTCGAACGAGAAGGCGCCGGCGCGGGTGTACAGGGTCTCCCCTCCGGCACGCACCGCGAAGAATCCGTCGCCGGAGATCATCAGATCCCCTCCGCGCCCCGTCGCCTGCGCGGAGCCCTGCGCGAAGTTCGTGCGGACCCCGGCGACCTGCACGCCGAGTCCGACCTGGGCCGGGTTGCGGCCGCCGACCTCGTCGTCGGGGATGCCGGGGTTGCCGACGAGCTGAGACAGGGAGTCCTGGAACAGCACCGAGGATCCCTTGAACCCGGCGGTGTTGACGTTGGCGATGTTGTTGCCCGTGACATCGAGCATGGTCTGGTGCGAGCGGAGTCCGGAGATGCCGGAGTAGAGCGAGCGGAGCATGGGGGTTCTCTCTTCCTGTGGGAGATGGAGATCAGAGGGCGGCCGGGGCGGGAGCCGCGGGGGTGGTCGGGGTGGTGACGCCGGTGATGGCGTCGAGAGCGACGGTCTTGTCGCCGATCGTCACCTGCGGGATGGGGCCGTCGAACGACACCTTGGTGACGATGCCGGAGACGGTCACGCCCTCGGCATCCTTGTAGCTGGCCTGCTGGCCGATGAGCGCGCTCGCCGCCTGTCGCATGTTCAGGGCGAACGCCTCGGCACCGCTGTCGGCGAGGGCCGTGAGCTGCTCCATCATGGCGAGCTGGGTGGTCTGCGAGATCATCTCGTTCGTGTCCATCGGGCTCGAGGGGTCCTGATGGGTGAGCTGGGTGACGAGCAGTTTGAGGAACACCTCGCCGTCCAGCACCTGCTTGCGTGCGGCGGGATCGGTGGTGCTGCCGGTGTGGATGGTGCTCGGGGCGCCCACGGCGTCGACGGTCATGTGGTCCTCTCAGGCGAAGATGTCGAGACCCGCGCCGGCGGCGGTGGTCATGGTCGGTATGAATCCGGGCGCGGGCCCACCGGGGTCGGATTCCGGATGCTGTCGCGGTCGCCCCTCGCGCTCACTCGCGCTCGGGTCGCCGGCCGCTCCCCCGGCTCCCGGCTGGCCTCCGCGGTCCGCGGGCGACTCGGCACCCGCGCCGACACCCACGTTGAGGGTGGCGTGGGGCATGACACCGGCCAGGTCCCGCCGCAGGTCGACGAGCATGCTCCGCAGAGCCTCTCGTCCGATCTCGGTCGCGCCGCTGAGCTCGACCTGCACGTCACCCGATGCGCTGATGTGCGCGCGGAGGGTGACGGGTCCGAGGCTGTCGGGGTTCACCGTGAGGGTCAGCTGGTGTGTGCCCGCGGGGCGTTGGGCGATGCTCACGACGACCGGCGACACCTGGGCCGCCACAGCCCGTGTCGCGGCGGCCGCCGCATCGGGGGCGGCGGCAGGTGTCGTCGGGGTCACGGCAGCGAGTGCCGGGGCGGCGGTCGGCATCGCCGAGGCGGAGGGCTGAGCGCGCTCGACGGTGACGTCGGGGGCGGCATCCGTGGCTCCCGATGTGCCGGACGACGCCGCAGCGCGGGAGAGAACCGCCGAATCGACGGCGGCGTCAGCGGTGGAGGCAGCGGCGTCGACTGCGGTCGAGACAGCGGCAGCAGCGGTGCCGCCGGGAGCCGTGACGGAGACGGAGGGTGCGACCCCGGCCGGAGCTGCGGGCGGCATCGCCGCCTCCGCCGAGAGGAGTGACGGCCCCGACGGCATGGCCGCGGTGTCCGATCCTGCTGCGGCCCGCGGGCTCCCCCCCTCGCCCGCACCGGTGAGCGCGCGAGTGCCGATCGTGGTCGCCGTGCCGATCCCCGTCGCGTTCCCGGTCGTCGCGGGCGTACCCGTGCCGGTCGCGGCTGCCGCCCCAGCCGTCTCCGCAGCGCCCGTCGTCGGGTCTGTCGTGTCGGGGCCGGTCGGCGAGAGCGGATTCGCCGGCGTCGGCGACACCGACCGATCGCCGCCATCCGTCCCAGGGAGCGTCGGCGCTGCCACCGCCTCGTCGCCCGTCGCCGTGGCGCCGACGGCGGACGTGGTCGCGGCGTCGGCCGAGGAACCTCGCTGTGCCGCCTGCTGCAGCATCAGCGCGGCCGTCGTGTCCGCAACGATCGCCAGCGGATCCGCGGAGTCGGTCTCGGTCTCGGCCTCGGTCTCGGTGACTCCCCCGCTCGACGCATCGTCCCCTCGGGGGCGGAAGTGCGATTCGCAGAGGCGGAGGTCCTGATCGGAGAGCATCGAGGCGAAGAGCACGGCCGAGTCGCCGGTGGCGCGACCTCCGACCTCCCGGTCGGGGGCGGCCGCCGACACCGGTCCGAGCAGGCTCACGGCGCTCATCCCGCCATCTCGATGATCGTTCGTGCGGATGCCGAGGGTCCCCCGCGCGACGCCGCGTCAGCGGATCCTGCCGCGAACAGCGTCTGCAGAGCCGCGATGAGCTCGGCCGGCGTGGTCGGATCTCCGACCCCGCTCTCGCCCGCAGCCGATGCCGCGCCGGCCACCGTGCCGGATGACGCGCCGGAGACCTCAGCCGATGCCGTGCCCGCGCCACCCGATGCCGCCTCGAGCACACCCGCGAACCTCGCCGCACTCGCCTCTCCGGTCGCGGCGCTCGTCTCCGTCGGCGCCTGCGCGGCCGCGGTTCGCGCCGCCGGGTCGAGCGAGACGATCCGGGTCTCGATGGCCTCGATGCGGGCGATCGCCGCGTCGAGGCCGCTCACGCGGCGCTCCCTGCGCGCCGGGCGGTGCGGGCCACGGCGATCTCATCGAGGGCGCTCTGCTCCGCTGCGAGGTCGGCCCTCGCCGCCTCCGCGCGATGTGCGTCCTCGAGACGCTCCAGCCCCTTGAGCTCGCGTCGCGCGTCGATGTGGGCCGATCGCGCCGACGACTCCTCGAGCCTGCGCATCTCGACGAGCGCCTGCAGATCGCTCAGGGTGCTGCGACCCGCCGCCCGCGCCGCGGCCATGGCCATCAGCGCGCGGGGATCGTCGATCTGCGCGCTGATGTCGGAGAGGCTCGATGCCGCGCCCGTCGCGGCGTCTTCGGCATCGGTGCGCTCCGCGCTCGCGCGCGAGAGGTGCTCCGCGGCGACGCGCGCCTGGGCGCCGCGCACCCGAAGCAGTCCGGACAGGGTGAAGGTCATGGGGTGAGCCCTCCGAAGTCGGTGGTGAGCGCGGCGAGCTGCCGCCAGGAGTCGTCGGACGCGGTGAGGTCGTCCATCCGCTGCGTGAGGAAACCCGAGATCGCCGCCTCGTGCGCGAGGGCGGCGTCGACCAGCGGGTTCGCACCCGGCCGATAGGCGCCGATGTCGATGAGATCGTTGGCGCTGCGGCGGGCCGCGAGCACACTCCGCAGTGTCACCGCATCCTGTCGCTGCGTCGGCGAGGTGATCTTGGACACGACTCGCGAGATCGAGCCGAGCACGTCGACCGCGGGGAAATGTCCGCGGATCGCGAGGGCGCGATCGAGCACGACGTGCCCGTCGAGGATCCCCCGCGCGGCATCCGCGATCGGCTCGTTGTGGTCGTCGCCGTCGACGAGCACGGTGTAGAGACCGGTGATCGAGCCGGTCGGTCCGGTGCCGGCGCGCTCCAGCAGCCGTGCGAGCACCGAGAAGGTCGAAGGCGGGTAGCCCCGGGTCGCGGGCGGCTCCCCCGCGCTGAGGCCGATCTCGCGCTGCGCCATGGCGACGCGGGTGAGCGAATCCATCATCAGCACCACGTCGAGGGCGTCGTCGCGGAAGCTCTCGGCGATCCGCGTCGCGACGAACGCCGACCGCAGGCGCGCCATCGCCGGCTGATCGGATGTCGCGACGACGACGACCGATCGCGCCAGTCCGTCAGGGCCGAGATCGTCTTCGAGGAACTCGCGCACCTCGCGTCCGCGCTCCCCCACGAGCGCGATGACGGTGACGTCGGCCGTCGAGCCGCGGGCAACCATCGACATCAGCGACGACTTGCCCACGCCCGACCCCGCGAAGAGGCCCAGACGCTGCCCCGTGCCCACGGGCGTCATGGTGTCGAGCACCCGGACGCCGAGTCCGAGCTGGCGGTCGATGCGCTGCCGATCCATGATGCTGGGGGCGTCGTGATCGAGCGAGACGGACGACGTCCCGGGCCCGAGCGGGCCCTTGCCGTCGATGGGCCGACCGAGTCCGTCGAGGACACGACCCAGCAGAGCTCGGCCGGTCGGCACCTGCAGGGGTGCTCCCCCGTGACGCACTCGGGCACGAGCGGTGATGCCGTCGACCCTCCCGAGGGGCATGCACCGGGCCGACGAGCCGTCGATCGCGACGATCTCGGCATCGACCGATCGCGCGGACCCCGCGTCGATGCGCACCCGATCGCCCACGGCGGCATCGAGACCGGCGACCTCGACTCCGAGCCCCCGCACCGATGTCACCGTGCCGAGACGCTCCGGCCGCGCGGCATCGAGCGCGCGCCGCCATGATCTGGTCGTGGCGCTCACGTGATCACCTCGAGCTCGTCGTCGCCGCGCAGCGCCGAGCGCGCACGCGCCAGCGCCCCGGAGACGCGGGTGTCGACCGCGCCGTCCTCGATGCGGACGATCGCTCCGCCGGCATCGACCGTGTCGGATGCCGTCGCGGGGATGCCCTGCAGTGCCGCGGGATCGTCGTGCTGCAGCGTCTGCAGATCACGGGTGCTGAACGTCACGCCGGTCCACCGATCGACCGGAATCTCTGCGACGGCCCGGCGCAGGGCGTGCGCGGCGGATCGCGCGGCATCCGAGAGCTCGACCCCGAGGATCGCCGTGGCCAGGTCGACCGCGAGCTCCTCCACGCGATCGGCCGAGAGCGCAGTCACCTCGTCGACCCGCCGCAGGTACTCCGCCTGCGCGGCGTCGAGCGCAGCCAGTGCGGATCCGCGCCGCTGCAGGTACGAGTCCCGGAGCTCCTGCATGCGCTGCCGCTCCAGGAGCTGCTCGTGCTCCGCCGCGTCGAGCGCGATGCGACGTCCCTCGGCGAACCCGTCGGCGTACCCGCGGGTGCGCGCCCGATCGGCCTCGCCGCGGATGTCGAGCGGAGTCTCGCCCACGCGCGGAACCGCCAGGGGCGTGAAGGCGGAGTCGAGCACGATGGACACCTCGGGATCAGAAGACGAGGCCTGTCCGTGGCCCGAAGGTCGAGCAATCCGTGCTCTGTGGGAACTATCGCGACGGTCATCGGCTCCCGTAACCACGGCGGCCCGATCCGTCTCGGGCGCACTCACTCGATGAGCTCGTCCTCGTCCTCGCGGGAGATCGTGATCTCCTCGGCGGCCTCGAGCTCGCGGATGACGCGGACGATCTCGGCGCGGGCCTCGTCGACCTGCCGCATCCGCACCGGCCCCAGCGCGCGTGTCTCCTCGGCCAGGTTCTCCTGGTTGCGCTCGGTCATGTTGCCCTTGACCTTGTCGAGGATCTGCTCGTCCGCGCCCTTGAGCGCGAGAGCGAGCATGCGCAGGTCGATGCCGCGGAGCACGCGCTGCGCGTCGCGATCCTCGAGCCTGGCGATGTCGGCGAAGGTGACCATGCGGCTGCGGATGTCTTCGGCCAGGGCCAGATCGCGTCCTTCGAGGCTCGCGAGCAGCGACTTCTCCAGCGCGGTGTCCGAGCGGTTGATGATCTCGACGAGCGGCTGCACGCCGCCGATCGACTCGTGGTTGTCCCGCATCGCGAACACGCCGGTGCGCGCGCGCAGCGAATCGGCGACGATGGAGATCGCCTCCTGCGTCGCGGTGCCCATCGTCGCGATCGCCTGCGCGACGTCGGTGCGCAGCGGATCCTGCAGAGCGGCGAGCACGGCGGCGGCCCGGTCGGCCCGGAGATTCGCCAGCACGACGGCCACCGTGGTCGGCAGCTCGCCCTCGATGATCGTCGCGAGCTGGGCAGGGTCCGCCGCATTGAGGAAGTCGAACGACACGGAGCCCTGCGACATCACGCGCCCCACCATGCCCACGGCCTTCTCCCGCCCGAACGCGGTCTCCAGCAGGCCGGTCGCGAACTCCTGCCCGCCGCGCGAGGGCACCGAGCCGCCGGTCGCGATGCGTCGGAACTCGCCGAGGGCGCGGGCGGTCGATGCGAGATCCACACCGCCGAGCTGCGTGAGCTCGGCGGCCAGCATCTCGGCGCGCTCCTCGCCCAGGTGACGCAGCACCTCGGCGCTCGCCTCCCTGTCCATGTTCATCAGCACGATGGCCGCCTTGCGCAGCCCGGTCATCTGCTGCGCCGGCACCGACGCGACGGGGGGCGACGCGGTCGACACCTCCACGGTGTCGGCCTGAGCGTCGAGCATCTCGGTCAGCAGGCTCATACCGTCGCCTCATCCATCAGGTCGGCGAGGGCGCTGGCGATCGCGTCGGGCTCCCGCTTGGCGAGGTCGTCGATCTCGCGGCGGCGGCGCTCGACGAGCACCTTGTCGGGCTCGGGCTCGTCATCGACGTCCACCGACGCCGCGGGCAGCAGGGTGGTCGGCGCGGGCAGCGGGATCGCCTCGGCGTCTTTGAGCCCCCGGAGGGACTTGAGCTTCTGCTCTTCGCTCTCGGTGACGGTGGCGAAATATTCGATGGGGCCGTCGTCGGTGTACATCACGCGCCGCTTCATGCGGCGACGCACCATGAGATAGACGATCAGGATCACGACCGCGAGCAGGATCGATCCGCCGATGATCGCCGACCGCAGCAGCTCCTGCTGGAACTGCTGCTCCCGTTCCGCCTCCGCGGCCGCGAGGGCGGTCTGCGCCGCCGTCGCTCCGGCCTGGGTGAACTCGACGAACTCGACGGCGATCTCGTCGCCCCGTTCGACGTCGATTCCCGCCGCCGACGCGACCAGCGACTCGATCTGGTTCGCGGTCACCCCGGTCACCGCCCCGCGGTTGAGAGCGATGCTCACGGTCTGCCTGGTCACCTCTCCGGCGGGAGTGACGGTCTTCTCGGTCGACTTGTTCACGGCGTTGCTGCGAGATGTCTCCTCGAACTCGTACGCCCCCTCGCCGTCTCCCCCGTTCGGCACGGCGATGTTGTCGGGCCCCAGCACGCCGGTTCCGCCCGCCTGGCCGCCGTTGTACGTCTCGGTCTTCGTCTGCTCCGAGGCGCTGAGGTCGCCCTCCGGCGCGGAATAGGTCTCGTCCATGCGCTCGGAGGTGGAGTTCGCGACATCGGCCGAGACGGTGACGGTCGCGTTGCCCGGGCCGACGATCGTCTCCAGCATCCGGCTCACCGAGGCCGCGACCTTCGCCTCGTGCTCGGTGGCCTGCTTCGACGAGCTGCCGGTGAGGCCGGTGCCGACCGAGGAGAGAACTCGACCGTCCTGATCCGTGACGGCGACGTCCTCCGGGGTCATGCCGGGGATCGAGGCGCTCGTGAGATGGACGATCGCCTCGATCTTCTCGTCGCTGAGCGCCGCGCCGCTGCGGGTCTCGACGAACACCGAGGCGGTGGGGCTCTGCTGCTCCGAGACGAAGACGCTCTGCTCGGGGATGGCGAGCTGCACCGATGCCGTCGAGATCCCCTCCATCGCACCGATCGTGCCGGCGAGCTCGCCCTCGATCGCCCGCTTGTAGGTGACCGACTGCTGGAACTCGCTCGCCGTCACCCCCATCTTGTCGAGCAGCGTGTACCCCGCACTCGTGTCGCCGGGCAGACCGGCGGATGCGGCTGCGAGACGTTGCGCGTAGACCTGGTCGTCGGGCACGAGGATCGTCGCCCCGCCCTCGGTGAGCTCGTATCCGACGCCGGCCGATTTCAGCTGCTCGACGACCGCCGACGCGTCTCCCGCACTGAGTCCGGTGAAGAGGGGGCTCATCTGCGGCCGGGTCAGCCAGGCCCCGAGCGCGACGGCGCCCATGACCAGCAGCGCGATGCCGATGACGGCGATCGTGCGCTGGGCCAGTGAGAAGCCGCCGACGACCCGCTTCGCGCGGTCGTAGTAGCCCGTGAGCATCGTGGGCATCAGGCCTGCATCCTCATGATCTCGTTGAACGCCGAGACGCTGCGATCTCGCACGGCGACCACCAGATCGAGGGTCACCGAAGCGCGGGTGGAGGCGATCATCGCCTGGTGGATGTCCTGCAGGTCGCCGGTCACAGCCTGCACGGCGAGCTCGTTGGAGGTCGACTGCAGCTGCTGCAGATTCTCGACGGCGCCGGTGAGAGACGTCGCGAAAGCCCCGGCGGATGCCGTCGCACCGGCCGCGTCGGCACCGGTCTCGAAGCTCAGCGCCGACAGCGGCCCGACGCCCGCGGCGGCCACCGCGTCGATCGGCCCGCTCATCAGCCGCGTCCGATCTGCAGCGCGGCCTCGTAGGTCGTCTTCGCGCGGTCCACGACCGCGGCGTTCGCCTCGTAGCCGCGCTGCGCGAGGATCAGCATGCTCATCTGATCCCCGAGCTCGACGTCGGGGTACTGCACATAGCCGTCGTCGTTCGCGTACGGATGCTCGGGGTCGTAGACGAGTGCGCCCTCGGCCTCCGATTCGACGATGCCGGCCACGTACACCCCGGGGCTCTGGGTACCCGCCTGCACGGCGACGTACTTCTCACGGAACCCCTCCTGGCCTGGCGGCGTCGCGGTGTTGACGTTCGCGATGTTGTCGCTGAGGGCATCGAGCCATTTGCGGTGCGCGGTCAGCCCGGTGCCCGCGATGCCGATCGCATCGAACGTCATGCGGAGGCCTGACCGATCGCCTTGCTGATCGACGCCGCTTGGCCGCCGATCGCCTGACTGGCGAACTGGAAGCGCAGCACGGTGTCGATGTTCGAGAGGGTCTCGGTGTCGAGGTTGACGTTGTTGCCGTTCAGCCGGGTGGGTTCGAGCGATCGATCGACCGTGGCCGCGACCGAGCCGGAGCCACTCGCGACGGCCGTGCGCAGCTCGTCCTCGAACTGCACACGCTGCGCGCGGTACCCGGGGGTGTTGACGTTGGCGATGTTCTCAGCGATCGAGCGTTGGCGCAGCGCCAGCCCGTCGAGGGCGCTGATCAGCGCGGAGGAGGTGACGGATTCGAGCACGGGGGCACTCCGGATGTTGGTGGAGAGGCCGATCCTTGGCCAATCGTCGAGCGATCCGTGCTCGGAGCGGACTATCGCGACACCGATGCTCCGCCGTAACCCTCGCGGTCACCCTTCGATGTCGAGGTATGCCGGAAGGTCCTGACGGGCCGTCGGCACCCGGCGCAACGCGGCGATCTCCCGCGCGACATGCGCGCGCGATGCCGTCAGCGCGCCGATCATCAGCTGCTGTCGCGCGAGCACGGCCTCGGCCCGCTGTCGGAGCTCGTCGGGAACGGGACCGGGAGGAGCGTCGAGGGAGTGCACGTCGAGCGTGTCGTCCGCGGCGTCGAGCGCGCGCTCGAACCTGTCGAGCACCGCCATCCAGGCGGTCAACGCCTCGGTCATCGTCAGCCCAGAGCCGAGACCCGCGGAGCGGCCTCGGCGCTCAGCGCGGCCGCCTCGTGCCAGGCCTCGCGCAGGGGCGCGACCAGCTGACGGCATTCGAGGGTCGCGGCGCGATCACGCGAGATGTTCGCAGAGATGAGGCGCCCGGTGAGGTACGTGTAGACGCTCCGCAGCTCGGCCGCGGCGTCCCAGGCGTCGGTGAGCGAGCCGTGCAGCTCTGCGACGATCGACTGGGCATGTGTGAGGTGCGTGTTCGCCGCGTTCCAGTCCCCGGCATCCTGCGCGGAAGCCGCCCGGTCGATGTCGACGAGCAGACGGTCGTACAGCAGGGTGAGCAGGCGTTCGGGTGTCGCGGACGCGACCTGCTGCTCCAGGTACTGCTGCTTGGCGCGGTCGAGCGAGGTGAGTGCCATGATGTGCGAACTCCGTGGGTGATGGTCGGGAAGACAGGTCAGTCGTCCGAAGACGGCGAGAGGCCGGCGAGCTGGCTCGTCAGCCACGAGGACTGCGACTGCAGCTTCGACAGCTGCACCTCGAGCTGGGCATAGGTGCGCTCGAGCGTGGCGCGGCGCTGGTCGAGACGGACGTCCCAGCGCTCGACCTGCGTCTTGAGCGTCTTGACCTCGTCCTCCTGCCCGGTGATGCGGCTGGTGAGCAGCCCGTCGTACTTGTCCGAGTACTGGGTTGTCACGCCCTGCAGCCGCGCAGCGACGCCGGAGAACAGCTCCTGCGTACCCTCCGCGTCCGCGGCGAGGGCCGCCGCGAACTTCTCGGCGTCGAAAGAGAGCACGCCCTTGTCGCTGACGGTGATGCCGATCGTCGAGGGAGAGATGCCGTCCACCGGATGCTGCACGGCGTTGGCCAGCGCGCCCCGCAGGTTGCGTACGGTGCTGTCGCCCGTGAAGACACCGAGGGTGGTCGTCTCGCCGACGCCGCCGACCGTCGCCGTCGATCCCTTGTCGATGCGGGTCAGCAGGCTCGCGATCTCCTTGATGAAGGTCTCGGCGGTCGTGGTCTGCTTCTTCGCGTCACGTGTCACGCCGATCGTCACGGGATCGGCGCTCACCGCGGTGACGGTGACCTCGATCCCCTCGCCCACGGTGATCGTGTTGCCGGTGTGGGTGAGCACCTGCTCGGCGGCGGTTCCCGCGAACAACCGGATGCGGGCATCCGCTCCCTGCGTGATCAGCGCCGCACCGGGCTGGGCTCCGAGGTCCGTGGAGGTGCCTGCCGCAACCTCGGCCGCAGTCCCCCGGTGCACGGTGAAGCGACTGGCCGCACCCGTCTCGGCGGAGGTGAGCTGGATGCGCGAGAGCGGTGCGCCATCGGCATCCGTGCCCGCGGGCACCACCGTCGCGCTGACCCCTGCCTGGGAGTCGTTGATGGCCTTGGCGAGGGCCTGAGCGCCGGTGCCCAGCGGGGTGACCTCGACGGCCTTGCCGTCGGATCCGACGACGGTGAACGCGCCTCCCCAGTCGGTGGATCCGGCGGCAGCGGTGACGAGGGAGTGCGCGGTCGCGACCGCGTCGACCACGACGGCGGTCGAGAAGGCGCTGGCCTTGGCACCGGCGGTGACCGTGACGGTCTCGGACGACGACGAGGCGGTGAACGCGGCCAGCGAGGTCGCAGACGCCGCCGTCTTCGCTTTGGTGACGAGCTCCTGCAGCGTGGTGTTCAGCGACTGGAGGTTCGTGATGATCGAGTTGCGGTCGGCGATCTTGTTCGTGATGAGCGTCTTCGGGATCGCCGAGACATCCATCATCGCCTTGATGAGCTCCTCGGTCTTGAGCCCTGATACGAGTCCGTCGAGTTTCATCCCGGTCGTCTTCCGTGCGGTGCGGTCGAAGGTGTCCTACAGGAAGGCGCCCGAGCGGAGGTGACTCCACCCGGGCGCCCTGTGCGCCTCAGGCGCAGCGACTCAACGGAGCAGCTGCAGGACGCCCTGGCCCGACTGGTTCGCCTGCGCGAGCATGGCGGTACCGGCCTGCTGCAGGATGTTCGAGGCGGTGTACCTGACCATCTCGGCGGCCATGTCGGTGTCGGCGATGCGGCTCTTCGCGGCGGCGAGGTTCTCGGCCGAGACCTGCAGCGAGTTGATGGTCGACTCGAAGCGGTTCTGCACCGCACCGAGACCGGCGCGAGCCGTCGAGACGGCCGTGATCTGCGTGTCGATCGCGGCGATCGTGGTCAGCGCGTTGGCGGCGGTGTCCACCGTCAGCCCGCCGATCGCGGCACCGAGACCCGAGAAGTCCGTCAGCGTGACGGCGATCTGGTCCTCGGCGGCCTCCGAGCCCGCGCCGACCTGGAACGTCAGCGTGGCCGCGCTGTCGAGCAGCTTGATCCCGTTGAAGTTCGTGCTCGCCGCGACGCGGGTGAGCTCCTCGCCGAGCGTGTCGATCTCGGTCTTGATGGCGATGCGCGAGTCGGCGTTGTTCGAGTCCGAGCCCGCCTGGACCGCGAGGTCGCGCACGCGCTGCAGGATCGAGTGGACCTCGGTCAGGGCGCCTTCCGCGGTCTGGATGACCGAGATGCCGTCCTGTGCGTTGCGAGCGGCGACGTTCAGGCCGTTGACCTGCGAGCGCAGGCCCTCGGAGATCGCGAGGCCGGCCGCGTCATCGGCTGCACGGTTGATGCGCAGACCGCTCGAGAGCTTCTCGAGCGACTTCGACATGTCGTTCTGGTTGATGGAGAGGTTGCGGTACGCGTTGAGTGCACCGACGTTGGTTGCGATCTGAAGACCCATGAGTGTTCCTCCGTGGTTATGGGGCTGAATGCGGGTCCGTCCGTGGACCTGCACAACCGACATTCGCGACGACGGCCGACGCGGTAACCGCGGTCGAGCAAGTTTCCGCCGCGCTCAGACGGCGGCGAGCAGGGCGCCGGCGCGTACCGGCGTCGCGATACGCGCCCGTGCCTCGACCGATGCGGGGGTCTCGGCGCGCGCGGGGCCGAAGAGGGTCTCGAAGAATCCGGCCTTCGCCGTGGTCGACCGGTCGCCCGTGGTGCCACCCTCCCAGGCCTCCATCGCCTCGCGCATGAGCAGCAGACCTCGCGAGCGCAGCTTCGACACATAGGCGTGACTGACCTCGAGCTCCTCGGCGATGTCCTTGACCGTGCGGTCCTCGAGATAGATGCCGCGCACGACGTGCTGCATCGCCGCCGGAAGGGCATCGACGACCCTGTTCACCATGTCGCGCGTCTCCGACTGCTCCACCGCGTGCTCGGGCAGGATCACGCTGTCGGCGAGATCGACGGCCTGCCGCCCCGTCTCGACGTCGAAGTGTTCGTCGAAGCTGACGGCCGAGCGCACCATCTCGTCGAGCTGCATCATCTCGGCGACGGCGTCGGCGCCGAGGCCCGATTCCTTCGCGAGCTCCGCCACGGTGGCGGTCCGCCCGGTGCGGGCGAGGATCATCTCTGCGGCCACCCGCACACGTTCGATCTTGTCGCGCCCGCGCTCACCGGCGGGGTCGGCCCGACGCATCTCAGACAGCATCGCCCAGTTGATCTGGCTGCTCGCGAACGCGCCGAAAGGTATGCCGCGCGAGGAGTCGTAGGTCATCGCCGCCCGCGCCAGCCCCAGACGTGCCGCGGAGAGCAGGTCGTCGAGGTCGACATGGGTGGCTGATCTCGCCTTCTCGACGGCCAGGAATGTCGCCAGCGGCATGTTGTCGCGTGCCAGTCGTTCGGCGGAGACGGGTGCGTCGTCACGCTGAGTGAAATCAGCGGAAACAGCAGAACTACTCAGCAATGTGACTCCGTGTCTAGAACAACTGTTTTACGAGTGAAGCTAGCACGAAGAACACGTTTATGAGTAAAAAAAGTAAGACAAATCTGCGGCGGCGACCGGGAGCCAGAGCCGGGCCGGTGATTATCCTCGCCGCCCCGACATCTGTGAAGCCCTTATCACCACGAGACGAGAGCCGGTCTCATGGGCCACTCATCACGATCCGCTCAGAAAGGCAGCCACGTTCTTCCATCGTCAGGAACTCCAGTACACGACGACACCCGAGGCCCCGGATGCCGTCTACGCCCGAAAGCTTCAGGAGGTTCTGGGCGGCCAGTACGGCGAGATCACCGTGGCCATGCAGTATCAGTTCCAGGCATGGAACATGCACATCCCCGGCAAGTACCGTGACCTGGTCTTCGGCATCGGGGCGGAGGAGATGGGACACGTCGAGATGCTCGCGATCATGATCGCCCAGCTGCTCGAGAAGTCTCCACTGGGCATCACCGAGGATGCCGTGCAGGACGATCCGACGGTCGCCGCGATCATCGGGGGCACTGATGTGCAGCAGGGCATCGTCGCGGGTGCGGGAGCGCGCCCCGTCGACAGCAACGGCAACCCCTGGCAGGGCTCGTACATCACCTCGAGCGGCAATCTGCTCGCGGACTTCACCGCCAATGCCAACGCCGAGGTGCAGGGCCGGGTGCAGGTCGCGCGTCTCTATCACATGACCGACGATCACGGCGTGCGCGACCTCCTGGGCTTCCTGCTCGCGAGAGACACCATGCATCAGAACCAGTGGCTCGCGGCGGTCGAAGAACTCAAGGCGGAAGGCGCCGAGACGCTTCCCGTTCCGAGCAACTTCCCGCTGTCGAAGGAGCACCGCGACGTCTCGTACCAGTACCTGAACTTCAGCGACGGCCAGGCCGCTGCGGAGGGGAGCTGGGCGAGCGGTCCCACACCGGACGGCCACGGCGAGTTCACCTACCACGACGGCCCGACCACCACCGCGACGATGCCCCCTCCCACCCACCCCGACTCCCGCTTCTACGGCACGACGGAACTGCCCGATGTCGTCGAGAAGGCGGCGGGAACCATTCAGGACATGACCGGCACGGAGTGAGTCTCCCTCGTCCGGTCGGGGTCGGCGCAGGGGGCGATCCGCGGCCGGCGGGCGGTCGGGGTCGGCGCTGGGGGCCGTCCCCGACCGGCTGGGTGCACGAGACACGGCCACGTGGCCACGTCACGGAGGACACGAGGACACGAGGACACGAGGACACCAGGACACCAGGACACCAGCACACGAGGACACGAGGACGACGAGGTGCCCCGGTCATCCCCTGTTCTCGCGATCAGCCGCGCGAGTCGCGCAGCTCCGCTCCGGTCAGTGCGGCGGACAGACCGCGATGACCGCGGGTGAACGGAACCGAGATCACGGCGATCGCGACCACGAGCCCGCTGACGATGCTGACGACACCCACCACCGTCTGCAGGGCGAGCGGCACCGTCTGCGGCAGTCCGCCGAGGGTCGTCGCCGCGATGTAGGGCAGCCCGACCACGCCGGCCCGGGCGAGGCTGCGGGCGAGGGGGCGCCGATCTTCCGGCCACTCGGGGCGCAACCATACCAGACGCTGGCCGATCGAGGCTCCCGTGGACACGACCGCCGGGATGACCAGCACGAGCACGACGGCACCCGCGCCGACGAGCGCGGCCTCGAGGGCGTCGTCCGGCACCGACGGTCCCTCTCCACGGGAGAGCAGGAGCTTCGGCAGCACCACGACGAGGGAGACCACCGTGACGGCGATGTTCACGGCGACGGCGTCGAGGATCATCGCGAACCACCGGCGCCAGACTGTCACGGGTCGCGGCGTCGCGCGGGTGGCCTTCAGACTGCGGGCGCTGGGCATCCAGGCCAGCAGCACCGGAGCGAGGAGCACGCCGATCGCCGCTCCTGTCGTGTTCGCGATGAGATCGTCGACGTCTGCGACGCGATAGGCGCACTCGTACAGTCCCCATGCACCCGTGAGCTGGGTGGACTCGATCGCGAGCGAGAGCAGTGCTCCCAGCACGATGGACACCCCGGGCCCGCAGTTCCAGAACCGCCGGGCGATGAGCCCGAAGGGAACGAAGAGTGCGACATTGAGCAGCACCTGCAGTGTGGCGCGACTCGTCACGGTTCCCAGGAGGGAGAGCCCCTGGGTCTCTCTGAGGATGTCGCCGACGGAGTGGCCGGGGATCAGCTCCACGCCCCCACCGCCCGCTGCGCAGTTGGCCCGCACCTCCGGCAGAGGCAGCAGGGTGTACGCCACGAGGGCGACCGCGTAGACGCTCACTCCCGCCGCACCCAGCAGACGGCGGAAGGACAGAGCACCATAACGCCGGACTTGCACCACGAGTATCGGCACCAGGACGGCTGCGAAGATCAGGCCCCCGCCGATGATCCCGACCCACGCCTGCCACGTCCACCCCGTCATTCGGTCCATCCTAGGAGCCCGTGCCCGTACCCGCCGATATACAGGCGCGTCCGTCGGTCCTAGACTCGGTGCCACACGGCGAGCGCCGGGATTCGTGGGCGAAGGAGGACGATGATGGGCGTGATCTCCCGGGGTTTCGGCGCACGGCGACGCGAGTCGGATGATCGACTCCCCCCGGGCCAGTACCTCACCGAGGACTTCCCGGTGCTCTCGGCGGGACCCACGCCTCGCGTCTCGACCGACGCGTGGGAGTTCGCCGTCGTCGGGCTCGACGGCATCCGCCGCACCTGGTCGTGGGCGCAGCTGCACGACCTTCCCCTCGAGGACATCACCACCGACATCCATTGCGTCACCCGCTGGTCGAAGCTGGGTACGCGGTGGCGCGGAGTGTCGCTCGACCACCTGCTCGCAGATGCCGGTGACGGCGACTACACGCGCGTCTTCTCCTACGGCGGGTACACCACCAACGTCCCGCGCGCCGATCTCACCGGGGGCCGTGCCTGGGTCGCCGTCGAGTTCGACGGCGAGCCGCTCGCGGCCGAGCACGGAGGGCCCGCACGCCTGCTCGTCCCCCATGTCTACTTCTGGAAGTCCGCGAAGTGGGTGCACGGCCTCGACCTGCTCGAGAAGGACGAGCCCGGATTCTGGGAGCAGAACGGCTACAACATGTACGGCGATCCGTGGAAAGAGGAGCGGTACTGGTGACCTCGTCGCCGATGTGGCTGCGCGCTCGAGTCACGGAGGTTCGCCGAGCCACGCCTCACGGCCGCGTGCTCTCCCTGCAGGTCGACCGCTGGCCGGGCAATCTGGCCGGGCAGCACGTCGATGTGCGTCTGACCGCAGAAGACGGATATCAGGCGGTGCGTTCGTATTCGCTCGCGTCCTCCGGTGGTGGAGACGTGCTCGAGCTGGCGGTCGACGAACTGCCCGACGGCGAGGTCTCGCCGTACCTGGTCGAGGATGTGCGCCCCGGCGACGAGCTGGAGGTGCGCGGTCCGATCGGTGCGTATTTCGTGTGGACACCGGAGCAGCCGGAACCCGTGCAGCTCATCGCCGGCGGATCCGGGATCGTCCCGCTCCTCGCGATGGCGAGGGAGCACGCACGCTCGGCCTCCACGGCACCGATGCGCCTGCTGTATGCGGTGCGCTCGGCAGATGACGCCTTCTACTCGGCCGAACTCGACGGTCTCGCAGACGCGACCCTCACCGTGGACTGGGCGTACAGCCGCACAGCCCCCGCGGGCTCCCCGCGACCGGCAGGCAGGGTGGATGCGGCGACCATCGCGGCCAGCACGCTCCCCGTCTCACTGCAGCCGTCGGTCTACGTCTGCGGTCCGACCGGCTTCGTCGAGGCGGTCGCAGATCTGCTCGTCGCGGCGGGCCACTCCCCCGACCGCATCCGCACCGAGCGCTTCGGAGGTGCCTGATGGACACTGCTCACCCCGGCCATCGCACGAGGGTCGACGGCAATGCCGCCGGCGGGGTCCTGCTCGAGGTCTTCGGCAGAGAGATGACGGCTGCTCGAGCTGCCTGCGCGCACTGCGATCGGGAGGCCGAGCTCGGCGACGCGGTCGCGGAGCTCGATCCGGCCGGAGTCATCCTGCTCTGCCGCGGATGCGGGCGCACGCTGCTGACCTGCCTGCGGGTCGACGGGCGGCACGTTCTCGAGGTCGGTGCTCTCGCCCGCCTGGAGTGGGCGTCCGCCGACGACTAGTTCGATCTCGACACCGGACTCAGACCAGGCCTGAGTGGCACTCGACGTCGAAGGCCTCGGGCACCTCATCCGAGTCGAACGCCGTCGTCGCGGCCGGGGTGACCGCCTGCGCACGAGCACGGATCCCGGCGGCGGCGTCGTCGTCGCCGTCGATCTGCGGAGAGAGGTCCGCCGGCGAGCATTCGCGCGCGCCTGCAAGGGGCTTGCGGCGCTATGCCGACGGCGGTAGGTGTGAATCGAGGGGAGGATATTCAGGAGGGAAGTCTGACCATGGCGAAGTTCGTCTACGAGGCGAATCAGAAGGTCGAGATCGATGACCGCGCACTGCATCATCTGCAGGTCGTGATGACGACGAAGCTGCGACGCGGCGAGCCGTTCCTCTTCACCTGGAGGGAGGATGCCAGCGTCGGCGGAGGTCGCAGCTCCGTCTGGATCCATCCGGGGTGCAACCTCGTCTTCAAGTACGCCGGCGGCAAGGTGCCCGAGCTCAACCGTCACTGGATCGAGGCTCTCGCGTTCACCGCGAACGCACCGTCGGGCCTGTATCTGGTTCGCGAACCCGAGACCGCGGCCCCGGAGCGGGCCGCCGAGCACAGCTGAGGATCGGAGACCGGATGCCGCTCGAGGCGAGACGCGACTCGCACCCGACGAACGATCTGACAGCCGTTCTCCGCAGATTGGCCGATGCGCTCGACCCGGACTACGACGTCGTCGACACCATGGACCTGCTGGTCGACACTGCGACGCGCTTCACTCCCGCGGTCGACGCAGGGATCGTTCTCGCTGACGGTGAAGGACGACTTCATGTGCTGGGTTCGACCAGTGAGCGTGCGAGCGACGTGGAGGAGGCGGAGCTCGGCATCGAGCAGGGACCCTGCCTCGACAGCTTCCGCTCCGGACACGTCGTGGAGACGGTCGATCTGCGGGCGAGCGCCGACCGCTGGCCGGAGTTCGCACCCCTCGCGGCACGACGCGGCCTCCGCGCCGGCTACGCCGTGCCCCTCGCCCTGCGCGGTCAGCGCCTCGGTGCGCTGAACCTCTTCTTCGACAGGGTCGGCGTGCTCACCGACCAGGATGCGGCCGTGGCCCAGGCGCTCAGCGAGTTCGCGACCATCGGCCTGGTGCAGCATCGCACTCTTCGCGAGCAGACCGACCTCGCGGCACAGCTTCAGCACGCGCTCGACAGCAGGATAGTGATCGAACAGGCGAAGGGCGCGCTCTCGTATCAACGCGGTGTCTCCATCGACGAGGCCTTCACGGTCCTCAGAAGACACGCACGCTCGGCCGGCGCACGCCTGCACGATGTCGCGCAGCAGATCGTCGACCGACGACTCACCCTGTGAACGGGGATCTCACGGTCCGGTGCCGGCCGCTGTCGGCTCGTCGCCCTCGGTCGGGTCGATGATCTCCTCAGTGAGACACACGCCTCCGGTGCTGCTGAGCGTCTGCGAGAGAGCCTCGATCCACCGACGGTTCAGAGACGGCGATTGCGTCTCGTCGAACACGAAGCGCAGCGGAATGGACGGATGCAGCCAGATGGTCGACCGACCGGGCGCCTCTCCGTCTTTGTGGATCCACGACAGGGTGAAGCTCTCGTTGCGGCGCAGCCTCGTCGTGAGGACGATCTTGAGATGAGCCAACGCACGATCCTCGATCAGGATCGGCGGCTGAGCGGCTCCGGAGAAGAGTCTTCCCATATATCGACGGTACGCGCCTCCGCGCCGGAACGGGAGGTGACTCTCGCGAGAGCGGAGCCGCTCGGAGAGCTACGCGGGCATCGGTCCGTCGGCGAGAGTGCTGAGGAAGTCTGCGGAGGGCGCGAAGAAGGTGCTTCCGGTCGTCGCCGTGGAGAAGTCCAGGAGCCGATCGTAGGCGCCGGGCGGATCGCCGACGAACATGTTCTCGAGCATCTTCTCGATCACCCAGAGGTAGCGCGAGTATCCGATGAAGTAGGTGCCGAATGCCGACGAGCCCGGGCTTCCGAAGGGCATGTTGTCGCGCAGGATGTCGTGTTCGACGCCATCCACCACGATGGTCGCGAGAGTCTTGTGGGACTTCTGCCCGACGGCAGCATCGTCCAGCTCGACATTGTCGGCCTTCTTCCGGCCGATGATCGCCTCCTGCTGTTCGGTCGTCAGCTGCTGCCACTGACCGAGGTCGTGCAGATACTTCTGCACGACGACGTAGCTGCCCCCTACGTTGTCGCCGTCCTCTGCGCCCACCAGGGTCGATTCGGCGACGGCGTTCCCCACGGGGTTGGCCGTGCCGTCGACGAAGCCCAGCAGGTCGCGGACGTCGAAGTAACGGAAGCCCGAGGTCTCGTCGACCACGCTCACGGCCGGTCCGAGCACGTCGAGCAGCTGCCTCTCGAACTCGAAGACCAGATCCTGACGATTCGCTCGAATGTGGAAGAGCAGATCGCCGGGTGTGCCGGGTGCGGTGTGCGAGGCACCCACCACCGGCGCGAAGGGGTGCAGCTCGGCGGGCGCCCGACGCGCCGTGACTCGTGGCCATGCGGTGGATCCGATGCCGACCGCGCAGGACAGCATCGCATCGAGGTCGCGGAATCCCACGTTCTTCACGATGTCGTCGATGCCGCTGATCGCGTCGCGGACAGTCGCCGCGGCAGCTGCGCCGTCGGCGATCCGCAGCACGAGGAAGGTCGCGCACGTCGTCAGGGGCGCGTCGACCTTCTGGGATTCGATCGGGACTCGACGAGACGGAGAGCTGCTCACATCCTCGAACGTAGGGGATGCCGACGAGCACGGCTTCGACGCCTGTCGAACGACCGGGCGCACTCCGACGGGCACCCTTGAGTACGGGCCGGAATCCCGACATCATGATCCCGCCGGTACACCGACGACAGGAGATCCAGCATGAGCGACGTCAGCGACTTCATCCGGGAGGACGTGCCGCCGTCCGGCCCGGGCTGCCTGGACTGCGAGAAGATCGGCTCGTGGTGGCTGCATCTGCGCCGATGCGCCTTGTGCGGACACGTCGGGTGCTGCGACGACTCGCTGCACAAGCACGCGACCGCGCACGCCCACGCGAGCGGGCATCGCGTGATGCAGAGTTTCGAGCCGGGCGAGGACTGGTTCTGGGATTTCGACACCGAGACCGCATTCGAAGGCCCCCTCCTCGCTCCTCCCCGCAGCCACCCGACATCGCAGACGACACCCGGTCCGGCAGATCGGGTGCCTGCGGACTGGCAGGAGCAGCTCGCCCGGAACGCATGACCGAGAACTCTGATCTCGTGCCGCCGCTGCGTCTGATCGCCGACGGTGATGGCCGACAGGACTTCGCACTGCGCGACTACCTCACCCGCAGCGAGGTGCCCTTCCTCTCGATCATGGTTCCCGCAGGAGCGACCTCCGCAGCGGGCATCGACCTGAACGGCAGACGTCTGCCCGTCATCGTCCTCGCAGACGGCTCGATCCTCGAGGATCCGACGCCCGAGGCGGTGGCGTCGGCGCTGGGGTGGGTGAAGCCTCCGACGAAGTCGACGTACGACCTGATCATCTACGGCGCGGGGCCTGCGGGACTCTCGGCAGCCGTGTACGCCGCATCCGAGGGTCTCGCTGTGGCCGTGATCGAACGCGACGCGGTCGGCGGACAGGCCGGGTTCAGCAGCCTCATCGAGAACTATCTCGGCTTTCCCGGAGGCATCTCGGGGGCGGAGCTCGCCGACCGCGCTCGTCGGCAGGCCCTCGCCTTCGGCGCCGATCTCATCGTCATGAGGTACGGGATCGCCCGCACGTTCCGCGACCATGACGTGCGGGCACTGCTCGCGGACGGCTCGGAGATCCGTGCCCGCGCGGCGCTGACCGCGACGGGCGTGCAGTGGCGCAGGCTCGGCCTCGAGGGCGAGCAGCGCTTCGAGGGCACGGGCATCTACTACGGCGCGGGCACCAGCGAAGCAGCAGCGTGCATAGGCCAGCACGTCTACGTGGTCGGCGGCGCCAACTCGGCAGGCCAGGCCGCGATGAACCTCGCCGCTCATGCCGCGCACGTCACGGTCGTGGTCCGCGGCCCGTCGCTCTCGACGACGATGTCGGCATACCTGCTCAACCGACTCGCCGCGCAGCCGAACGTCACGATCCTCGTCCACACCCGAGTCGTCGCCGTCGACGGCGACGACCACCTGCGCACGATCGTCCTCGATCAGGACGGCGCGATCACGCACCTCCCCGCGACCCACCTCTTCGTCTGCATCGGCGGCGCCCCCAATACGGACTGGGCCGTGACCACCGATGTGATTCTCGACAGTCGTTCATACGTGCTGACCGGCGTCGACCTCGGGCCCGACGACCTGCGACGTTGGCCGCTGGCACGCCCTCCGTACCATCTCGAGACGTCGGCGCCGGGGATCTTCGCCGCCGGCGACGTCCGTGCGAACTCCGTCAAGCGGGTCGCATCAGCCGTGGGCGAAGGAGCCATGGCCGTCACTCTCATCCATCGATACCTCGCCGACGACGGAGGCTGATCCCGCACCGGCTCAGGGCAGGGGCGTGATCCCCTGTGCTCCGCGGGGGAACGTGGCGAGCACGGCGGGGTCGATGTTCAGGTGCGCGGAGACGAGCTGCGGCGGCACGTGCGCGAGCCAGTTCGCGAGCGAGATCTCCTCGTACCTGTCGGTGCGGAACACTTCGAGGAACTGCAGCACGTCGTCACCGGTGTTCTCGATGTAGTGGCCGAGGTTCTTGCGCACGACGCCCACGTCGCCGGCGCGGAAGTCGGTCGTGTTCGCGTGCGGGCCGGTGTTGAACACGGTCATCCGGGCGGAGCCGCGCAGGTAGTACTGCCATTCGTCGGCGTTCGGGTGCCAGTGCAGCTCCCGCATCGACCCCGGCTGCACCGTCACGAGTGCGGCGGCGACCGTGCCCGAGTACGCGTAGTTCGTCGAGTCGGCGATCTGGATGCTGCCGCCGGAGTTCTCATACAGCGGCTTCGACCGCGACAACCGGAAGATGACCGGCTCCATCCCCCATTCCACGCCCGCGGCGGCCTGGTCGACCTCGAGCGCGGGTGGCTCTTCGCCGGGGAAGATCCAGAGGTTGTGCAGCGGGATGTCTGAGAACACCTCCTGGGCGACGCCGAAGTTCTTCGCGAGCACCTCGGGCGGGGTGTGGGCGAACCAGTCGGTCAGCAGCAGCGTGTTCGACTCGGACTGGTCGCCGTCGTCGAACGCGAGCACGAACTCGGCCCCGTCGGGGCCGAGACCCTGCAGGGAGTGCGGGGTGCCGGCGGGGAAGAACCACAGGTCGCCCTCCTCCACATCCTCCACCGCGGGAAGACCCGACCGGCTGAGCGTGGTGACCCTCGCCTTGCCGCGGGTCATCACGGCCCATTCGGCGGTCTGGTGCCAGTGCAGTTCGCGGATGCCGCCGGGCTCGAGGTACATGTTCACTCCGGCGATCTCGTCGGAGATGTGGAAGTCCTGCTTGGTGAGCTCCCGCGCCCATCCGCCGCGCTGCACCCGGCGGGGTGAGATGTTGAATGACGACCAGAAGAACGGCTGCGTGCTGATGTCCGTCGCCGGTGCGTGCATCTGATTCGGGAACTGCGACTCGATGACCTCGTTCTGCGGGCCGGTCATCGTGTTGCTCTGCGGGCGGTCGGCGATGTTCACCTCCCCCTCCTGCGGAAGGTCGGGATCGCCGAGACTGGGCGACTCCGAGCGCGAGGCGGACCGGTCATCGTGTTCCATGTGCGTTCTCTTCTCTCTTCGCAGGTTGCGTGCGGTCTACTCGTGAGCGGGGGTGGCGCGGCGGTGACGAGAAGGCCGCGGAAGCTCCAGCAGGTGCGTGATCTCGGGTGCGGTCTCGCTCATGGCTCGTGCCTTCGCGATCACGTCGGCGTCGAACTCCGTGGTGCGCCCCTCGTGCTGGCTCACGTGCTCCCGCCAGGAGCCGACCGTGTAGGCCTCGACGACCGCCCCGGTGTCGTCGACGTCTTCGTACACGTGCCATTCCCTCGCACCGGTGCGCAGACGCGTCTGCTCGACACCGTGTATGAGCGCGAGGAACTCCTGACGCTGCTCGGGGCGCACGCGATAGCGGATGAGGACCAGCACCGCCGCGTCGTCATCGTGTCCCGGGCGCGGACGGTCGTCGATCCCCGGCACCTCCACGATCCCGCGCCCCATCCCGGCCGTCGCCGGCAGCGGCCGCACGAGCAGCGACAACCCGCCGAGCGCGCACAGCACGCCGGCTCCGACGACGACGAGACCCGGATCCGTGACCGCAGCGAGCATGCCCGCTCCCGCAGAGCCGACGGCCGTGCACCCGAAAAGCACCAGCTGATAGAACGAGAGGCCCCGGGTGCGCACCCATACGGGAAGGAAGGCCTGAATGGTCCCGTTGATGGTGGCGATCACCCCGATCCACGCGAGACCGGTCGCCACGAGCGCCGGGATGGTGATCCAGAGGGTGGGCGACACCACGAGGACGACGAGACCCGCGCCGAAGACCACCGACGAGGCGAGGACGACACCGTTGACGGCACCGACCCGGCGCGCCCACGGCAGGACGAATGCGCCGATGATCGACCCCGCTCCGAGTGCGGCCAGCAGAAGCCCGTAGCCGCTCGCGGAGAACCCCAGGGAGTTCTTGGCGATCGTCGGCAGCAGCGCCCACAGCGCGTTCGCGGGGATCAGGAAGACGGCGAGGCGGAGCAGGATGGCGCGCACGATCCGCGAATGCCGCACGTAGCGGATGCCCGCGCGTGTCGCATCGCCGAAGGGCTCCGGCCGGATCGCCGGCGGCCGGTACGTCTTCCAGAAGAACAGGACGCCCAGGAAGACGAGGAATGAGAGCGCGTTGAGCAGGAACACGGCCGCGACTCCGACCTGCGAGACCACGAGCCCGGCGACCGCCGGTCCCACGGCTCGCGCGATGTTCACGCCGATCGATGAGAGGCTCGCCGCATCGATCAGGAGCTTCGCGGGAACGATGTCGGGCACCAGCGCCTGGAATGCGGGCAGTTGGATGGCGGAGACGATGCCCAGCACGAACGTCGACGCCAACAGGATCAGCGTGGTGGTCTGTCCGACCGCCGTCAGGTAGGTCAGCCCGAGCACGACCGCGAGCTGGACGCTCTGCGACCACAGCAGGACGAGGCGACGATTGAGGAACTCGCCGATGACTCCGGCGGGGATCGCGAACAGGAGCACCGGCGCCGCCGACGCCGTCTGCACGAGCGCCACCAGCAACGGCGAGCTGTCGTCCTGCACCAGCAGCCACTGCGCGCCGACCGTCTGCATCCAGCTCCCGATGTTGCTGACGATCGACGCCAACCACACCAGACGGAAGAGGGGAAGGGCCAGCGGCGCGAACCCGGAGCGCCACCCGGCACGGGCATCGTCCGCGACGACGGCCGTGCCGCTTCTGATCATGTCCCACCTCGATCGTTCGTCCGTGTGAGACGAATCTAGGAACTGCGGCCCGTCCTGCCCTCCGACAGGAGTCGGATCACCGCCGGTGCCTTTTCTGCCTGGTTTCTTCCTGGACTGCACCGGCCGATGGGCGTTGCATGGACGTACTCGACGTCGGCGAGGTGCGACCCACCATCGCCGGAGCAGAACGATCGGTGAGCCCATCCCCCCACAGGAGCGAACCCATGACGATCAGCGATGTCACAGCCGGCCCCGTGTCTCCGACGGAGCGCGAGATCGCGCGGCAGCTCGGATCCTCTCTGAACCGTCGCGTCGTGATACCCGAGTCCGGGGCCGCGCCGTCTGACGGCGCGTCGCGAGCAGAGGTGCTCTCGGTCCCGGTGTTCGATGACGGCACGGCGGTCGCGATCATCGAGATCGACCTCGGCGACGGATCAGCTCTCACGGCGAACGAGTTCGAAGCCGTCGACGCGGCATCGGCACTCGTGCGGATGGCTCGTCGGCGCACCTCGGGATCTTCACGAGCGGACCGCGAGTCCGTCATGACGCACCTGCTGGACGCCGACGAATCGGTGCGTCGAGAGGCGTACGCCCGTGCGCTGCGGCAGAGGTGGGTGCACCGAGACGCGGGAACCGTCGTGCGCGCCGTGCTGATCGATGCCGCCGTCACGGAGGTCGAACGCATCGCATTCGGTCGTCACCTCGCCCATCTGCGTCCGGTCCCCGCGCACTTCATCGCGCTCGAGGCCGGGATGGTCGTCCTCGTCGGACAGCCCTCCGACGGCGACCTCACCGACGAGCTGCTGCGCGAGGCGACCAGACGCGGGTTGCGCATTCTCGGAATCGGCTCGGCCTCCCCGGCGACCGGCGACGGAGACCTGCGCCGCGCGGCGGACGAGGCGGCGATCGCGGCGTCCCTCGCGGCCGCACTCCCCCAGTTCCACCCGTCCGTCGACGCGAGCGAACTCGGTGGATGGCGGCTGCTCGCCACCGCATCCGCCGACCCCGGCGCACTCCGGATCATCTCGCCGGCCGCACAGTTCCTCTACTCGCAGACCGACGACAGTCAGCGCCTGACGGTCGAGACGTATCTCGACGTCGGCGCCAACGTGGTCGCCGCGTGTCAGATCCTCTTCCTCCATCGCACGACCCTCTACTACCGGCTCGATCGAATGCCCCCGGTCGTGAAAGACGCACTCGATGACGGCGTGAAACGCAGCACCCTGCACCTGGCGCTGAAGCTCATCCGTCTCTGGGAATCGACCGGCCGATTGTGAGGACGCACCCGGCTGTGCCGATCATGCCGGCGACGAGTCCGCTGCAGACGACCCCGGCGTGCCGACCAACGACACCTCCCGGCGCACTCGGGCGAAGATGAACGCCTCGCTGCTGCCGGGACCCAGCAGGCGCAGCGCTTCGTCCGCCTCAGCGATCGCGGCCTCGCCCTCGCCCGCCTGGATGAGCGCTCGGATGTGTCGGCGCATCATCAGCAGAACGCGGGTGTCGTCCTTCAGCTCGCGAGCGATGGCGATGCCCAGCTCTCCGATGCGCATCGCATCCTGCAGCCGTCCGACCGCGCAGTAGGCGTCGATCAGATCCAGACATGCCGCGAACTGGGTGACGATGCTGGTGAGGGTGTCGGCGGTCTCGGTCGAACGCACCCGGCGGAGAGTGGCCTCCGTGGCCTCGATCGCCTCGAGGTACTGCCCGCGCTTGCCCTTGACCATGGACGACAGCACCAGGGCATTCTCCAGCCCCGTCGTCTCTCCCGCGGTGCGGAACGCCTCGGCGGCCGCGAGAGCCGCCGCATCCGCGTCGACGAGGCGATCCACGCCCATGCTCGCCCAGCCGATGTAGTACTGGGCCCAGCCCTCCTGCGCGGAGTCCCCGGCGCGCAGCGCTGCGGCCAGCGCGGCACGCGCGGTGACGACCGCCTGCTCCCGGTCCCCCACCTCGACGATCTCGGCCCAGGCGACATATCCGAGCTGTGCGGCCTCTTTGCCGGGATCTCCGAGGCGCCGCGCCGCGCTCGCCGCGAGCGAGTAGAACCGGTGCCAGTTGCCCCACGGCATCCAGATGTCCGAGTACCAGTGCAGCGCATCGGCGACGTCGCAGACCGTCTCGTCCTCGCCGAGCTGCGCGGCCTCCGTGTAGGCCGGCCACCAGTGCTCGGCCTCGGCGCGGATCCATTCCGCCGCGGCCTCGGCATCGGCGAATCCGCGCCCCGTGCGAGCGAGCGTCGTCGGTTCCCTGTTCGGCTCGTACCACGCGCCGGCGCGTTCGAGACTGCCGAGCAGCCATGACCGCATGTGGTCGCGGCGACGCGACACCTCGTCCGCGCCCACCGAGGCATGCAGCTTGCTCCGCCCGAACAGGCGCATCAGGTCATGCAGACGGTAGCGGTCTCCGCCGCCCGCTTCGAGCATCCCGAGATCGGTGAGATCGTCGAGCCGCGCCTCCACCTCCGAGAGATCGGAAGAGCGCACCGTCGCCGCGGCGAGGTGCGCACCGAACGTCCTCCCGTCGATCAACGAGATCCACCGGAACAGCGCGGCCGTCCGCGGGTCGAGCTCGTCGTAGGAGAGCGAGATGGCCGCCTCGACCGCCAGGTCACCGGCGACCAGAAGGCGCAGTCGATCCTCCGACGTCCGCAGCCGTCGGAGCAGGTCTGCGACGGTCCAGGCGGGCCGACTGGCGATGCGGTTGCCCACGACCCGCAGCGCGAGCGGCACATCGTCGCAGAGACCCGCCACCTCGTCGAGAGCTTCGTCGTCTTCGACAGCCTGCGGAATCAGACGGTGCAGAAAGGTGATGCTCTCTGCTCGACGGAGCGGACCGAGACGCACCCGCTGCACGCCCTCGAGACCGGCCAGGCTCCGCCGGGACGTCACGACGACGACATCGCCGGCGCAGATCGAGAGGATCGGGCGGATCTGGGCTTCGTTCGCGACGTTGTCGAGCAGCACCGAGACCGCGGAGTGGTCCACGGCGGACCGCCACCGGGTCCGGGCGTCTGCGAGATCCGCGGGCGGCCTCTGCTCGGCCCCGGGAAGCTGACGCAGCAGAGCGGTCATCACCTGCAGCGGTGTGAGGGGCGAGGCGCCGTATCCGTCGAGTCCGAGGAACAGCACCGGAAGCCCGGTCGACGCTCGTCCGCGCTCGAGGATCTCGATCGCCACGGTCGTCTTGCCTATGCCCGGCGCTCCGCTGATGATCAGCGCCGGACGCTGGGTGCCCGCGGGCACCTGCCCGCAGAGGACCGCCAGCGCCTCATCGATCTCGGCGTCGCGACCCGAGAAGTCGAACACACGGTGTGGCGATATCGCTCCGGGCCCCTCGACCGGCAGCGGGGCACGCGGGCGGGCACGGGCCGCTCGCAGGAACGCGTGCCGATCCGCGGCATCGAGGCCGAGCCCGTCGGCCAGCGCGTCGACGGTGCGTCGCTGCGGAGACGCGCTCGCGCCCCGCTCGAGGTCGCCGATCGTTCGCACGCTCACCCCCGACTGGGCGGCGAGCGCTTCGAGGGTCAGGTTGTGCCCCACTCGCAACGACCGCAGCAGCCGTCCGAAGGGTGAAGGTTCGATCACGACATCCGCCTCTCGCTGGGTTCAGCTTGGCAGGTCTTTTCGGATCGGAGGCGGTGGGCCTGTCACAGTGCAGTGTCGGAGCGGATCGGTGCGACGATCACTGCGCAACGCGCGGCGCCGGATCGACGACAGCGCGGCGCATCACCGTCGCCGCCGAGACCGTCGCGACGAGGACGACCGAGATGAACACGAGGAGCACGGTCGTCTGGGAGGCGAAGGTGAGGATCACGCCGATCGCGAGCACCGGCAGAGCGAGCCCGCAGTACGCGATGAGGAAGATCAGAGCGAGAGTCTCGCCGCGGCGCCCCGGCTCGGCGAGTCCCGCGGCTGTGGCCACCGACGATTTGAACAGCAGCCCCACGCCGACACCCGCGACGATGCCCCCTCCGATGAAGACCGCGAGCGACGGCACCAGAGTCCCCACGGCGACGGCGACGAGGCCCAGGGCGCAGCAGACCGCCGCGATCGTCAGCTGCATTCTCAGCGGCAGACGCGCGAGCACCACCTGGCCCGTGGCCGCGGCGGCGAACACCGAGCATGCGGTCAGGCCGGCGACGAGGTGGTCGTGCTCGTCGAAGGTGCTGACGAGGATGGTCGGCGCGAGCGATGTGAACAGTCCGAAGAGCGCGAAGCCCGCGAAGGCGCCGAAACCTGCGGCGACGAACGCCGACCGCGAGCGCGGCGGCGCGGCGATGCGCTGGGGTCGATACCGTCGCGGCTCCTCAGGGGGCGTCACGGTCTCGGGCACGCAGGCGACGGCGATCGCCGCCACGAGCAGCACGATGAGGAACACCGCGTGCGGCAGCATCAGCGGCGCAGGCAGGAATTCGGCGAACAGACCGCCGACCAGGGGCCCGAATGCCAGCCCGCCGAGGTTCGCCGCACCGGCGACGGACGCCGCCACGATGACGTGCTCGTCGGGCCTCGCCTGCGCACGCAGCTCTCCCAGATGGGCGGTGGCGGTGGCGGTGAGGATGCCGACGCTCGCGCCGTTCACCAGCCGCGCTGCGAGAAGACCCGGCACGTCGTGCCACAGCAGGAACAGCACGGCGCTGAGCGCGGCGATGAGGATCGCGATCACCAGCATCCGCCGCCTCCCCATCCAGTCGCTCACGTGTCCGAGCAGGAAGAGGCTGAGGACGACGCCGACCGCGAACGCGGCGAAGATCATCGTGATGACCGAGACGGGGAACCCGTCGGCCTGCTGGTAGAGCGGATACAGCGGTGTGGGCACGGTCGCGTAAGCCATGACGAGGAGGAAGGCGCACGCGACGACCCAGAATCCCGCACCGTGCGAGATGCGAGCGTTCGACATGTGGAGACGCTACCGCGCGAGCGCCGGTCGGGCCCGAACAGATGTCGAACATCTGCGCGACGCATCCTGGACAGATGTCGAGGTGCCGGCTCGGGGCCGCGAGTTATCGTGGGCGCGCTCCCACGATGCAGACGTGGGGCGATCGACAGTCGTCCGAAGCGGTTCGGGCGACAGAAACCTGGAGGCTGATCATGGCGTTCGTGACCACGGATGATGGCGCAGAGATCTACTACAAGGACTGGGGCAGCCCCGACGCGCAGCCCATCATGTTCCACCACGGTTGGCCGCTCTCGTCGGACGACTGGGACACCCAGATGCTGTACTTCCTCGACAAGGGCTACCGCGTCGTGGCCAGCGACCGCCGTGGGCACGGTCGGTCGTCGCAGATCGGCACCGGTCACGACATGGACCACTACGCCAGTGACGCCTCGGCGGTGGTCGAGCACCTCGACCTCCACGACGCGATCCACATCGGGCACTCGACGGGTGGCGGGCAGGTCGCACGGTATGTGGCGAAGTTCGGGCAGCCGCAGGGACGCGTCGCCAAGGCCGTGCTCGTCTCTTCCGTGCCTCCGCTGATGCTGGAGACCGACGGCAACCCCGACGGCCTTCCGCTGTCGGTGTTCGACGGCTTCCGGGACGGCCTGGCGGCCAACCGCGCCGAGTTCTTCCAGGCGGTGGCGTCCGGACCCTTCTACGGATTCAACCGTGAGGGCGTGGAGCTCTCCGAACCCGTCGTCGCCAACTGGTGGCGTCAGGGGATGACGGGCAGCGCGCTCGCTCACTACGCCGGCATCAAGGCCTTCTCCGAGACCGATCAGACCGACGATCTCACGGCGATCACCGTGCCCGTGCTCGTGCTCCAGGGCGACGACGACCAGATCGTCCCGTACAAGGACGCCGCGCTGAAGCAACACGAGCTGCTCAGCGACTCGACCCTCAAGATCTACGAGGGATTCCCGCACGGCATGCTGACGACGCATGCGGATGTCATCAACCCCGACATCCTCGCCTTCATCCAGCAGTAGCCGCGAGGCTGTCGCGTGACGGCGCACCCGACGTTCGGCGTTCGGGTGCGCCGTCACCGTGCGGCACGAGGTGCGCTACGAGGTGCGCTACGACTGCTCGTCGATGGCGCGGACGACCCGCGCGGGTGAGCCGACGGCGATGACGCCGCCCGGGATGTCCTTGGTGACGACGGATCCGGCACCGATGACGGAGTCGTCGCCGATGCTCACCCCGGGAAGGACGGTGACGTTGGCGCCCAGCCAGACGTTCCTGCCGATGACGACGGGTGAGGGGATGAGGTCGCCTCGCCGGCTGGGCTGCATGCCGTGCTGAAGAGTGGCGATGACGGCATTGTGGCCGATGAGGCTGTCGTCGCCGATCGAGATGCCGCCCTGGTCTTGGAATCGGCAGCCGGAGTTGATGAAGATGCGTCTGCCGAGCGTGATGTTCTTGCCGAAGTCGGCCGTGAACGGCGGGAAGAGCGTCACCGTCTCGTCGACGTGCGCGCCGATCAGCTCTGCGAGGAGCTCTCGGACACGGGCGGGCGGGTGATAGCCGCTGTTCAGCTCACCGGCGATGCGCAGGGCTTCCTGGCTGGTCTCATGCATGACCGCGTGTCCCGGCGAATTGCCGGTGATGGTCTCCCCCGCGTTCAGGGCGGCGAGCAGGTCGGTGAGAGTCATGGGGGTCTCCACGGTCGAGGGAACGGCGTGATCGGGGGCGGTCATTCGGGCGGCCTCACGGATGCGGGAGCCGTGGCCGACCAACTCGCGAGCAGCTGGAGTCGTTCTGCCGAGGGTGATCCCGGCTCGGCGGTGTAGATGAGCAGGCTGAGGCCGTCATCGGCGGTGACCGTGAGCTCTTCATACACGAGGGTGAGGTCGCCGACGGCCGGGTGGCAGAAGCGCTTCGTGCCGGTCCCGTGCGTCCTCACGTCGTGCGCCGACCAGAGCCGGGCGAACGTGTCGCTCCGGGTGGTGAGCTCACCGACCAGATCCTGGAGGATGCGGTCGTGCGGGTGCCGTCCGGCTTCGACGCGCATGATGCCGACGCACATCCGGGCGAAGAGGTCCCAGTCGGGGTAGAAGTCGCGCGATGCGGGGTCGAGGAACTGGAAGCGCGCCAGATTCGGTGTCCTCCCACCCGCGCCGATCACGGGTGCGTAGAACGCTGCGCCGAGCGAATTCGTGGCGACGAGGTTCTGGTGGCGGTCGCGGACGAACGCGGGTCCGCCGGTGATCGCGTCGAGGGTGTGCTGCAACGCCGGGCGGGCGGGCTGCTGCGTCGTGGCACGCCGTCGAGGGCGGCCCGACGTCGGGATGCCGTCGGCCGCGCGGGCGAGGTCGAGCAGGTGCATCCGCTCCGTCTCGTCGAGAAGCAGAGCCCGGGCGAGTGACTCGAGCACGGCGGACGATGCGCCGGCGATGTCCCCGCGTTCGAGCTTGGCGTAGTAGTCGACGCTCACGTCGGCGAGCATCGCGACCTCGGATCGGCGGAGACCTGCGACGCGTCGATTCGTTCCGGCGACCATCCCGACATCGGCGGGTGAGAGCCGCGCGCGTCGCGTCATGAGGAACTCGCGCACCTCGGCTCTGTTGTCCATGCGCTCCACCGTACGACGGTCCGAGCGTAGGAGGGAGGCACCGTCAGTACACCTCTCGCCGAGGACTCCCTGCGCGCCCATGGACGAGGACCGAGCGGCGCGCCTCGGTAGGGTGGTCGCATGACTGCATGGAGCCGCCACCTGCTGGGAGTCGCCCTGGTTCTCGGGATCGCCGGGCTGCTGTTCGCGGAGCGGCTTCCGCTGTGGTGGAGCCCTGCGTCAGTGGTCTTCATGGTGATCGCAGCCGGCGTGTTCTTGGCGTGCACCGTTCGCGACCACCGACGAACGCGCTCGCGCGGGTGAACGAGAGTGAGGATCGCGATCCCGAGACTCGGTCGCGGTGGCTGACGCCCCTGATCTTCGGACTCGCGGTGTTCCTGGGACTCTGGGTGACCGTCGCGCCGGACGCCGCGAGTGGACGCTGGGTTCAGATCGCCTGCGGCGTGATCGCCGTCAGCGGCGTGATGGTCGCATCGCGACTGCCGATCCTCGCGGTGGTCGTCACCGCATCGGCGACCTCTTTCGCGTGGCTGACCGGAGTGACTGCCGATCCGTTCGTGTTGACGGGATTCGCGGTGTTCAGGCTGGCCGAGATGCGCGGAGGACGCAGGTTTCCGTGGTGGATGTTCACCGGTGCGTTCGTCGTGGTGGTCGCGTCCGCGATCTTCTCCGTCGAAGACACCGAAGGTCGCGCTCGGGGCATGCTGCTGACTGCGCTCGTGCTGTCCGTCGCGTGGGTACTGGGCGTGCGGACTCGAGAGGTCCGGCGCGAAGCCGCAGCCCGGTCGCGCGCGGAGGAGCGACTTCGTCTGGCACGCGACGTGCACGACGTGCTGTCCCACTCCCTGGGTACGATCGGCGTGCGTGCGGGTGTCGCCGCCCACGTCACCACCCTCGACGCCGACGGACTGCGCGAGACGCTGCGCGGTATCGAGAACGATGCGCGGTCCTCGCTGTCCGAGTTGAGCACCCTCCTGAGGCGGGAGCGGTCGGACCTCGAAGCGGATGCCGTGCTGTCGAGTCCCCTCTCCTCCGCGCTTGCGGGCATTGCTCGTACGGCTGAGAAAACCGGTCTGTCCGTGCACCTCGACGTGGGAGATGACATCGATGCGCTCCCGGCCGATGTGCGGACGACACTGCTCCGGATCGTTCAGGAGGCGGTGACGAACGTCGTCCGCCATGCCTCGGCGTCCTGTGTGGCTGTGGGGCTCCGCGTCTCCTCCGACGCAGTGACGATCGACGTCGCGGATGACGGCCGGGGCGCACGGGGCGAGATCAGTCCCGGGAACGGCTTGACCGGTGTGCGTGAGAGAGCCGTGCTGCTGGGTGGCAGGGCGGATTTCACCTCCTCGACCTCCGGATTCACGGTGTCCGCGACGGTGCCCCTGCGAAGAGGCTCGGCGGGAGTCCGCGGATGACGCCGATCAGGGTGCTGATAGCCGATGATGAGCCGTCGATCCGTTCTTCGCTTCGGATGCTGATCGACGACGACACCGACATGGAGGTCGTCGGCGAGTCCGCCGACGGTGAGGCCGCGGTCGAGAGCACCGCGCGTCTGCGCCCCGATGTCGTGCTGATGGACGTGCAGATGCCGCGGATGACGGGGCTGGAAGCCACCCGCATCATGGTCGCGGACGCGCGCGGACCGCGGGTGATCGTGCTCACGATGTTCGACCTCGACGAGTACGTGTACGAGGCGCTGCGTGCCGGCGCGTCGGGTTTCCTGTTGAAGAACAGTCCTCCCGGCGAGGTGCTGCGCGCGATCCGCGTCGCGCATGAGGGCAACGCGCTGCTCGCCCCGGAAGTGACGAAGCGCGTGATCGGACGCTTCGCTCCTCTGCGCGAGGACCGTCGCCTCGAGCACCTCACAGCGCGGGAACGCGAGACGCTCACGCTCATCGGGCGAGGCAGATCGAATGCGGAGATCGCGGCCGAACTGTTCGTCACCGTGACGACGGTGCGCACGTACGTGAGCCGCATCCTCACGAAGCTCCAGACCCGCGACCGTGCGGGGCTCGTCGTGATCGCCTACGAGAACGGCTTGGTGACTCCCGCATCCTGATGATGTCATCGGCGCCCCACGCCTCCGATTGTCGACTCCTGCAGACTGACATCCTCGCCCGGACGCGGTGGGCTGGAGGACATGATCGACATCAGCCATCTGGTCAAACGTCACGGCTCGCACACTGCCGTCGACGACGTGAGCTTCACCGCCCTCCCGGGGCGCGTCACCGGGTTCCTCGGTCCCAACGGCGCAGGAAAGAGCTCGACGCTGCGCATCCTCCTCGGGCTGGATCGCGCGACCAGCGGGACGGCGCTGATCGGCGGGAGCGCCTATCGGTCGCTGGAGCGTCCGCTGTGGAGAGTCGGTGCGATGCTCGACGGCCCCGGTGCGCACAAGGGACGCACCGCCAGGGCGCATCTGCGGTGGGTGGCGCAGTCGAATGCGATTCCCCCACGGCGGGTGGACGAGGTGCTGGAGCTCACCGGCCTGAGTCATGCGGCGAAGACGCGGATCGGCAGGTTCTCGCTCGGCATGGGACAACGTCTCGGCATCGCCGCCGCGCTTCTCGGCGACCCCGACGTGCTGGTGCTCGACGAGCCGACGAACGGGCTCGATCCCGACGGCATCCGGTGGATCAGACGCTTCTTGCGCTCGCTCGCCGACGACGGCAGGACGGTGCTCGTCTCCAGCCACCTGATGAGCGAGATGCAGGACACAGCCGACGACTTCGTGGTCATCGCACGGGGCCGGGTGCTCGCGGCGGGCACCGCCGCTGAGGTGACCGGCATCCATGACACCGTGGAGGACGCGTTCTTCGCACTCACAGACGAGCACACGGAGCACCGGGCCGCGGGCGAGGAAGGGGCCTCGGCATGAGCGGTCTCCTGCGAAGCGCGCTTCCTCTCGCGCGTTCGGAGTCCATGAAGCTCTTCACCGCTCGCGCCACCGGCTCGCTCGCGGCCGTGGCGATTCTCGGCACGTGGCCGATGGCATGGACCAACGCCGCATCCGCCGTGGGCGTGCCCCCTGACGACCCACGGCTGTTCTCCTCCGAACCGGTCCCCCTCGAGTACCAGGGTTTCGAGATGGCCGGCATCGGATACGTCCTCGTCGTCGCCCTCGCCGCGGTGTGGGCCGGAAGCGAATACGGTGGCGGCACACAGATCCGCACGACTCTGCTGTCCACCCCGCAACGACTGCGTGTGTTCCTGATGAAGGCGCTGCTGCTCGCGCTCACCGTCGCGGTGATCGCGTTCCTCACGATGTGGGGCACGCTGGTGATCACCCACGCGGCGAGCTACACGGGCATCGATCCCTGGGCGTTGAATCCTGCGATCTGGGCGCACCTCGGCGGCGTCACGATCGCATGGACGCTCACCGCCCTGATCGCGTTCGCCATCGGCGTGCTCGGACGCACGGCCATCCTGCCGCTCATCCTCGTCGTGCCGCTCGTGATCGGCATCGGCGACTTCCTCGCCGGCTTATGGGGCGGCGCGAAGTATCTCCCGACTGCGGCGGGGGCGGCCCTCTTCTCCGATCCCGCCTCCGGCATCTATCTCGACCCGCTCGCCGGCGGCCTCATCCACACGGCATGGGCAGTGGTTCTGCTCACCGCGGCAGCGGTCGCCTTCGTCCGCCGAGACCTGTGAGGCATCGATGATCCGCTCCCTCCGCGCCGAGTGGACGAAGGCGCTCACCCTGCGCAGTGTTCAGGGAACCCTCGCCGCCGCGCTCCTCGTGCCACCTGCTCTGGCTCTCGCCTCCGGTCTCGCGTTCGACGGCGCGACGGCCGCGGCGCGCTCGTTCCCCGTCGAGTCGCACGGATTCGAGACTGCCGGATTCGGGCAACCGCTGATCATCCTGCTGGCCGCGCTCATCGCCGGATCCGAGTACGCCGATGGACAGCTCCGAACCACCTTGACCGCCACGCCCCGGCGGGGCCGCGTGATCGCCGCGAAGGTCACCGTGATCGCGACGACGACAGTGCTCATCGGCATCCTCGCCACGAGCGCGGCTGTGCTCCTCGCACACGCGGCACTCGGTGAACAGGGGCTCTCGATCAGCGAGTTCTCTGCGGGAATGGGATGGAACGTGGTCGGCGTCGCCGTGAACTACACGCTGATCGGCGTGATCTCCGCAGCGATCACCCTCCTCGCCCGCACGTCGGTCGTGGCGCTCGTCGTACTCGTGCCCGTGGTGCTCGGGCTCTCCCTCTCCCTGCTGGGAGTGCTCCCCTGGGTCAGGTTCCTCCCGGATCTCGCGGGAATCCAGCTCCTGACGGGCTATCCAGGAATCGGACTCCTCGATCCGCTGCCCGGTGGACTCGTGATGGCGACCTGGACGCTGCTGCTCGCGGTCGCATCCTGGCTCGTCTTCCGCACCCGCGACACCGATGGGTGAGGTCGGCGGACCCAGCAGATCCCTGTGACTTCTCGGTGGGCCCTGCCGGGATCGAACCGACGACATCCACGGTGTAAACGTGGCGCTCTACCAGCTGAGCTAAAGGCCCTGGTGACTCCATCCTACAGACGACCCGATGCGCACCGATGTCGTGGAACAGGGCTAGGCTGAGGGCGGCACGCGTTGTGCACAGCCGACAAGGCTGCCCGCGTCGCTTCCCGTTTCATTGGCATGACCTGCCAGCTTGACGAAAGGCTCCCCGTGACTGTGCACGACCAGGATCCCTACTCCCAGGACTCCCTCGACAGCGATCCGGAAGAGACGGGTGAGTGGCAGCAGTCGCTCGACGAGCTCGTCGACGCGAAGGGCCACGGTCGTGGCCGCGAGATCATGCTGAGCCTGTTGAAGCGCTCGAAGGAGCTGCACCTGGGCGTGCCGATGGTCCCGACCACCGACTACATCAACACCATCGCCCCCGAGAACGAGCCCGAGTTCCCCGGCGACGAAGAGATCGAGCGTCGGTACCGTGCGTGGATCCGCTGGAACGCGGCGATCACGGTGCACCGCGCGCAGCGTCCGGGAATCGGCGTCGGCGGGCACATCTCGACCTACGCGTCGTCTGCGGCCCTGTACGAGGTCGGCTTCAACCACTTCTTCAAGGGTGCCGACAACGCCGGCGGCGCCGACCAGATCTTCATCCAGGGGCACGCCTCCCCCGGCACCTACGCCCGCTCCTTCCTCGAAGGACGCCTGAGCGAAGACCAGCTCGACGGATTCCGTCAGGAGAAGTCGCACGCGCCGCACGGCATCCCCTCGTACCCGCACCCGCGTCTGATGCAGGACTACTGGCAGTTCCCGACCGTCTCGATGGGACTCGGTCCGATCAACGCCATCTACCAGGCGATGTCGAACAAGTACCTCGAGAACCGCGGTATCAAAGACACGTCGCAGTCGCACGTCTGGGCCTTCCTCGGCGACGGCGAGATGGACGAGGTCGAGAGCCGCGGGCAGCTCCAGGTGGCCGCCAACGAGGGACTCGACAACCTCACCTTCGTCGTCAACTGCAACCTGCAGCGCCTCGACGGACCCGTGCGCGGAAACGGCAAGATCGTGCAGGAGCTCGAGTCGTTCTTCCGCGGTGCGGGATGGAACGTCATCAAGGTCGTCTGGGGCCGCGAGTGGGACGACCTGCTCGCCCGCGACACCGAGGGCGCGCTGCTCAACCTGATGAACGTCACCCCCGACGGCGACTACCAGACCTACAAGGCCGAGTCCGGCGCCTACGTGCGCGAGCACTTCTTCGGCCGCGACGAGCGCGCCGCCGCCCTCGTGAAGGACTACTCCGACGACGACATCTGGAACCTCAAGCGCGGCGGTCACGACTACCGCAAGGTCTACGCCGCGTTCAAGGCTGCGACCGAGCACAAGGGCAAGCCCACCGTCATCCTCGCGAAGACCGTCAAGGGCTACGGCCTCGGTCCGCAGTTCGAGGGCCGCAACGCGACCCACCAGATGAAGAAGATGACGCTGGACAACCTCAAGACGTTCCGCGACGCCATGCACATCCCGATCACGGACGCGCAGCTCGAAGAGAACCCGTACCTTCCCCCGTACTACAACCCCGGGCCGCAGGACGAGACGATCCAGTACATGCTCGAGCGCCGTCAGGCTCTCGGCGGCTTCCTGCCGGAGCGCCGCTCGACGCACGTGGGTCTCGAGCTGCCGGGCGACGCGGCGTACGCGCTTCCCAAGAAGGGCTCCGGCACACAGGAGATCGCCACCACCATGGCGTTCGTCCGCCTGCTGAAGGATCTGCTCCGCTCGAAGGACTTCGGCCACCGCATCGTGCCGATCATCCCGGACGAGGCTCGTACGTTCGGTATGGACGCGTACTTCCCGACGGCCAAGATCTACAACCCGAACGGCCAGCACTACACCTCGGTCGACCGTGAGCTGCTCCTGGCCTACAAGGAGAGCCCGCAGGGCCAGATCATGCACGTCGGCATCAACGAGGCGGGCGCCCTGGCGGCGTTCACCGCGACCGGAACGTCGTACGCCACGCACGGCGAGCCGCTGATCCCGGTCTATCTCTTCTACTCGATGTTCGGATTCCAGCGCACGGGCGACGCTCAGTGGGCCGCAGGCGACCAGATGGCCCGCGGGTTCATCATGGGGGCCACAGCGGGCCGCACGACTCTCACGGGTGAAGGTCTGCAGCACGCCGACGGTCACTCGCACCTGCTGGCGTCGACCAACCCCGCGACGGTCTCGTACGACCCCGCCTACGGCTACGAGATCGCCCACATCATGCGCTCCGGTCTCGAGCGCATGTACGGCGGCGAGCACGAAGACCCGAACGTCATGTACTACATCACGCTCTACAACGAGCCGATCGTCATGCCTGCCGAGCCGGAGGGTGTCGACGTCGACGGCATCGTGCGCGGCATCCACCGCATCTCCGTCGGCGAGGGCGAGGGTCCTCGGGCCCAGCTGTTCGCCTCGGGCGTCGGACTCCCCTGGGCCCTCGAGGCGCAGGAGCTGCTGAAGAACGACTGGGGCGTGATCGCCGACGTCTGGTCGGTCACCTCGTGGACCGAGCTGCGCCGCGACGGCCTCGCCGCCGACGAGCACAACTTCCTGCACCCCGAGGAAGAGCCGCGCACGGCCTACCTCACGCAGAAGCTGCAGGGCGCCGAGGGTCCGGTCGTCGCGGTGAGCGACTTCATGCATGCCGTGCAGGACCAGATCCGGCCGTGGGTGCCCCAGCGTTTCGCGACGTTGGGCGCAGACGGCTTCGGCTTCTCGGACACGCGCGCCGCGGCCCGACGCTTCTTCAAGATCGACGGACCGTCGATCGTGGTCCGCACGCTGCAGTCGCTCGCCGAAGACGGCGTCGTCGATCGTTCGCTCGCGGCGCAGGCGATCCAGAAGTACAGCCTGCACGACGTCAACGCGGGCACCAGCGGCAACGCGGGTGGCGAGAGCTGACCATCAGTGACAGGATCCTCTTCGCGCGGTATGGATAAGACCGCGACGCTCACCTGGCTGCGCCGCATCTCCGGCGACATCGCCTCGGTGACGATCAAGCGACTCGAGGACACCCTCCCCTGGTACGCCGTGATGCCACCGGCCCGCCGCTCTGCGGTCGGGCTGGTGGCTCAGGCGGGCATCACCTCGTTCATCCAGTGGTACGAGGACCCGACGTCGACACCGTGGATCGCGGCCGACATCTTCGCGGCAGCACCACGCGAGCTCCTGCGCAGCGTGAGCCTGCAGCAGACGCTGCAGCTCATTCGCGTCACGGTCGAGGTGACCGAAGAGCGCGTCGCCGGCAAGGGCGCGGATCTGCGCGAGGCGATCCTGCTCTACTCTCGCGATGTCGCGTTCGCTGCGGCCGACGTGTATGCCAGGGCCGCCGAAGCCCGCGGGCTCTGGGACGCGCGTCTCGAAGCCCTCGTGGTGGACTCCATCCTCACCGGCGAAGCCGACGAAGAGCTTCCGAGCCGGATCGCCGCGCTCGGCTGGCACGGACACGGTGAGGTCGCGGTGCTCGTGGGCACGACGCCGCCGCAGTTCGATGTCGACCTCGTTCGGCGCACGGCCCGCAAGCTCGCCGTCGACGTGCTCATCGGCGTTCAGGGCTCCCGGCTCGTGCTCGTGATCGGTCGCGCGCGGATCGAGGGCCAGGAGGCGCCCGAGAGCGAGGAGGAGGAGCTCGGCTTCGAAGAGATCGCGGCGAGACTCGAGCCGTCGTTCGGCCCCGGATACGTCGTGCTCGGCCCCGCGGTGGCCGCCCTCGTCGACGCCAGCCAGAGTGCGCGCGCCGCCCTCGCGGGATTCGCCGTCGCGCGCGCATGGCGCAGCGCCCCTCGTCCCGTCGAGGCAGACGATCTGCTGCCCGAGCGCGCCCTCGCCGGCGACCCGCTCGCCAAGCAGACTCTGATCGAGCGCATCTACCGCCCGCTGCAGGCGCATTCGACCGACCTCGTCACGACCCTGTGGAGCTATCTCGACAACGGCCGTTCGCTCGAGGCCACGGCGCGCGAGCTCTTCGTGCACCCGAACACGGTGCGCTACCGCCTCAAGCGCGTCAGCGAGGTCATCGGCTGGGATGCCACAGGGCCCCGCGAGGCGCTGATCCTGCAGACGTCTCTGATCCTCGGTTCGATCGGTGCTGCCGAGAACGTGCGCCGCCGACCGCCGCTGCGCCGCACGCCGCGCTGAATCCGGCCGGACTCGACCTTCCGCTGTTCGCCACACACAAGGGATCTTCGGAATCTTGTGATGGATCATCCACCACTTCGGGCGGATCGTTGGCAGACTGGGGATGTGATTGTCGTCGTATGCCCAGGACAGGGCTCGCAGACCCCCGGTTTCCTCTCCCCCTGGCTCGAGCTGGACGGCGTGGCCGAGAAGCTCGCCACCTACTCCGCCGCCGCTGAGGTCGACCTCCAGCAGCACGGCACGGTGTCGGATGCCGACACGATCCGTGACACGCGGATCGCGCAGCCGCTCATCGTCGCCGCATCCCTCATCGCCGCAGATGCTCTCGCGGCGCGTGCCGGCCGCCGAGCCGATGGCATCGCCGGCCATTCCGTGGGCGAGATCGCCGCACTGGTCGGCAGCGGGGTGATCGATGCCGAGACCGGCATGCGACTCGTCGGCATCCGCGGCCGCGCCATGGCCGAAGCGGCGGCGCAGACTCCGACGGGCATGAGCGCCGTGCTCGGCGGCGACGAGGAGACGATCCTCACCCGCCTCAGCGAGCTCGGTCTCTCCCCTGCCAACTACAACGGAGGCGGCCAGCTCGTCGTCGCCGGCGAACTGGCCGGGCTCGACGCACTGTCGACAGAACCGGTGAAGGGCACCCGGGTGATCCCGCTGCAGGTGGCGGGCGCATTCCACACCTCGTACATGGCCGCAGCCGTCGCCGCTCTGCGTGACGCCGTCTCGACGGTCACCCCGTCCGATCCCGACCTCACGCTGTGGACCAACCGCGACGGATCCATCGTCACCGATGGCGCCCAGGCGCTGGACTACCTCGTCGATCAGGTGTCCTCGCCCGTGCGCTGGGATCTGTGCATGGCCTCGTTCGCCGATCAGGGCATCACCGGGCTCATCGAGCTCGCCCCCGCCGGTGCGCTCACCGGTCTCGCCAAGCGCGGCCTGCGGGGCATCCCCGCTGTCGCCGTCAAGACCCCCGATGACCTCGATGCGGCCGTCGCGCTGCTGAACGGAGACGCCGCATGAGCGCCACGCTGAACCAGATCTCAGGCCCCGCGTACACGCGCATCTACTCGTACGGCGCGGCGCGCGGTGAGAACGCGGTCCCCAACGACGATCTGATCGGACCCATCGATTCGAGCGACGAGTGGATCCGCCAGCGCACCGGCATCGTGACCCGTGTGCGCGCCGACAAGGGCACCGACGCGATCGATCTCGCCACCACTGCGGCCGCCGAGGCCATCGAGAAGTCGGGCATCTCCGCAGACCAGGTGGATCTGGTCATCGTCGCGACCATCAGCAACCCGAAGCAGTCCCCCTCGGTCTCCGCCATCGTGGCCGATCGCGTGGGCGCCAACCCCGCCGCGGCGTACGACATCAACGCGGCCTGCGCCGGGTACGCGTACGCCGTGACTCAGGCCGACGCGCTGATCAAGTCGGGTGCCGCCCGCTATGCGCTCGTGATCGGCACCGAGAAGCTCTCCGACATCGTCGATCCCGCCGATCGCAGCATCTCGTTCCTTCTGGGCGACGGCGCGGGTGCCGCGCTGATCGGCCCGAGCGACACGCCCGGCATCGCCCCCGCGGTGTGGGGTTCCGACGGCTCCAAGGCCGACGCCGTGGGGATGAACGGCACCCTGACCGAGTTCCGCGACGGCGAGGTGCCGTGGCCGACCCTCCGCCAGGAGGGCCAGACGGTGTTCCGCTGGGCGGTGTGGGAGATGGCGAAGGTCGCGCGTGAGGCGCTCGACCGCGCCGGCGTCGAGCCGTCCGACATCGCCGCGTTCATCCCGCACCAGGCGAACATGCGCATCATCGACGAGTTCGCGAAGCAGCTCAAGCTGCCCGAGTCCACGGTGATCGCACGCGACATCGAGACGACGGGCAACACCTCGGCCGCCTCGATCCCGCTCGCCAGCCACCGGCTGATGGCCGAGCACCCCGAGCTCTCGGGCGGCCTGGCCCTGCAGATCGGCTTCGGCGCGGGCCTCGTGTTCGCCGCCCAGGTCGTCGTCCTCCCCTGACAACACGCTGACTGTCCCTAGACTGTTCCACGGTTCCGAATACAACCCGTAAGAAAGAGGAAGACCACATGGCTTTCACCAACGATGAGGTCCTCGCTGGCCTCGCTGAGCTGATCACCGATGAGACCGGCATCAACGCTTCCGAGGTCGCCCTCGAGAAGTCGTTCACCGACGACCTCGACATCGACTCGATCTCGATGATGACGATCGTCGTCAACGCCGAGGAGAAGTTCGGCGTCACCATCCCCGACGACGAGGTCAAGAACCTCAAGACCGTCGGCGACGCCGTCTCCTTCATCGTCGCAGGCCAGGAGTAGTCCACGCAGGATGCCACCCCCGCGTCCGCGGGGTGTGGCATCCTCCGCCTTGCCCTCTCCCTGCTCGACCCGCCCGTTAAGGAACCACTCATGACCAAGCGCATCGTCGTCACCGGCATCGGCGCCACGTCCGCCATCGGCGGGACAGCACCCGAGAACTGGACGAACCTGCTCGCAGGGCAGTCCGGAACCCGCACCCTCGAGCACGACTGGGTGCAGCAGTACGAGCTTCCCGTCACCTTCGCCGCTGAGGCGATCGTCCGGCCCGAGGAGGTCCTGCCCCGCCACGAGGCGAAGCGGCTCGACCCCTCGTCGCAGTTCGCCCTCATCGCGGCCCGTGAGGCCTGGGCGGATGCCGGCGAGCCCGAGGTCGCCCCCGAGCGACTCGGCGTCGATTTCGCCACTGGCATCGGCGGTCTCTGGACGCTCCTCGACGCCTGGGACACCCTGCGTGAGAAGGGCCCGCGTCGGGTGATGCCCCTGACCGTCCCGATGCTGATGCCGAACGCGGCGGCGGGCAACCTGTCGCTGCAGTTCCAGGCGCGCGCCTATGCGCAGACCGTGGTGAGCGCCTGTGCCTCGAGCACCGAGTCGATCATCCACGCCTTCCACCACCTGCAGGACGGCCTGGCCGATGTCGTGATCGCCGGGGGCACCGAATCGGCCATCCACCCGATCACGATGGCGTCCTTCGCTTCGGCGCAGGCGCTCTCGCGGCGCAACGACGACCCCGCGACCGCATCGCGGCCCGGCGCGATCGACCGTGACGGCTTCGTCATGGGCGAAGGCGCTGCGGCCCTGATCCTCGAGACCGAGGAGCACGCCAAGGCGCGCGGCGCGAAGATCTACGGGTATGTGCTCGGCGGCGGCGTCACGGCCGACGCGTACCACATCACCGGCAACGACCCTGAAGGCACCGGCGCGGCGCGCGCCGTCACGCAGGCGCTCGACGAGGCCGGGATCACCGCCGATCAGATCGCGCACATCAACGCGCACGCGACGTCGACCCCGGTGGGCGACCCCAACGAGTACGTCGCTCTTCGCAAGGTGTTCGGCGAGCGGATCGACGAGATCCCGGTGTCGGCGACGAAGGCCTCGACCGGCCACCTGCTCGGCGGTACCGGAGCCCTCGAGGCGATCTTCGCGCTTCTCGCACTGCGCGATCGTGTCGCACCTCCGACCATCAACATGACCGAGCCCGACCCGGCCGTGCCGTTCAGACTGTCGGGCGAGGCCCAGCCTCTCGGCGAGGGCACGCTGTACGCCATCAGCAACTCGTTCGGATTCGGCGGCCACAACGCCGTCGCCGTCTTCTCCAACGCCGACTGACGCCGAGGCGCGACCGAATCAGACGCACGAGAGCGGCCCCCGGGGATTCCCGGGGGCCGCTCTCGTGCCTCAGCGCATCGTCACACTCGGGCGAGCTGTCGCGACCGCGCCTGGCGCAGTCGCGTCGTCCACGGCAGGAACCAGCCGACCAGTGGCCCGACGCCGAACGCGAAGAGCACCGTGCCGACGCCCACCGGACCGCCGAGCAGGAACCCGATGAGCAGCACGCTCCCCTCGATGAGCGTGCGCACGAGCCAGACCGGCCACCCCGTCCGGCGGACCAGACCGGTCATGAGCCCGTCACGCGGCCCCGGACCGAAGTCCGCCGCGATGTACAGTCCGGTCGCGAACGCGAGGAGCACGAGACCGGCAAGGAACATGGGCGCGCCGATCCAGACCGACGGCGGCTCGGGAATCAGCACGAGCGCGAGATCGGCGCTCGGCCCCACGAGCAGGGCGTTGAGGAGGGTGCCGAGTCCGACACGCTGCCGCAGCGGGATCCACAGCGCCAGAACGAGGATCGACACGAGCACCGTGACGGTGCCGTAGCCGATTCCGGTCTGTCCGGCGACGCCCAGTGCGAGGACGTCCCACGGCGCCACTCCGATGCCCCCGTGCACCATGAGCCCGAGCGCGACGCCGTAGAGGAAGAGACCGACCAGGAGCTGCACGAGGCGCTCGAGGAGGTCGCGTCTGCTCGTCGCGGAGATCGGCAGGAAGAGGGAACGGGGCTGCATCGTTCCATCGTGGACCGGCGCGACGCTCGGGACTCCAGACCACTCGACGGAAAGTGGCCTGCGAACACCAGTCCACTTTGCGGCATCATGGGGATATGGCCTCACGACTCGTCGAGCAGCTGGGTGGGCAGAACGCCGCCGGTGCCAGCGCGACATCCCTGGCGGAGCAGATCCGTGCGCTGATCCTCGACGGCCGGCTGACCGTGGGCGAACGGCTGCCGAGCGAGCGGGCTCTGGCCCTCGAGCTGCGCCGATCCCGATCGACGACGACTCGCGTCTACGGGCTGCTCGAGGGCGACGGCTACGTGGTGCGCCGACATGGCGGGAGCACGCGGGTCGCGCTGCCGCACACGGCACACCGTCTCTCCGACCCCGATGACGACGAGGCGATCGACCTCTCCATCGCCTCGATGGACTCGACGCCTGGACTCTACGACGCCACTGTGAGATCGCTGCCGCGCCTCGCGGCGCTGCGCGGCACCAGCGGGTACTCGCTGCGTGGTCTGCCCGAGCTGCGCGACGCCGTCGCCGCCCGGTTCACCGATCGCGGCGTCGAGACCGATCCCGATGAGATCATCATCACCTCCGGCGCGGTCAACGCCTTCAACCTGATCCTCGCCACGATCGGACGCCGTGGCGAACGCGCCCTGGTCGAGCAGCCCACCTTTCCGCACGCGCTCGAAGCACTGCACCGGTACGGCTACCGGATGCTCCCGACTCCGGTCGATGTCACCGGCTGGGACGAGCGACACGTCACCGACACCCTTCTGCGGAGCCGCCCGCACCTCGCGTACCTGATCCCCGACTTCCACAATCCGACCGGGGCGACCATGAGCGACGCCGAGCGCTCCCGCATCGCGACCACCGCGCGGAGCACGGGGACGCATGTGGTCGTCGACGAGACGACCGCCGAACTCGACATCGATCGAGGATGGGCGCCGCTGCCGATGTCCGCCCACAGCCCGCAGGTGATCACGGTGGGATCGATGTCGAAGATCGCCTGGGGCGGCCTGAGGATCGGGTGGATCCGTGCGGACCGTGCGCTCATCGCCCGGTTGATCTCCACCCGCCCTTCGTTCGAACTCGGCACCGCGCTGCTCGAGCAGTGCATCGCCGTGGAGCTGCTGCAGGACATGCCCGCTCTCACCGCGCACGTCGCGTCACGCCTGCGCGCAGGCAGGGCGGCGGTGGCAGCCGGTCTCGGCGCGCTCGGCGGGCTCACCATGCCGCCCACGAGCGGGGGCCTGTCCACCTGGCTCGATCTCGGCGCACCCGTGTCGACGGAACTGTCGCTCGCGGCCCGGCGGCACGGGCTGATCGTGCCGCCAGGTCCGCGCTTCACCACCGGCGGAGTTCTGGAGCGTCGACTGCGCGTCCCCATCACCCTCTCCCCCGAGCGGACGACCGATGCGATGGAGCGTCTGGGCCGGGCGTGGACCCACGTGATGAGCGGAGGCGCGACGGTCGACGAGCAGGCCCCCCGCGCGGCTGTCATCTGAGCACAGACGAGGACCCCGTCCCTGGATCAGGGGCGGGGTCCTCGTCATGTGGAGCGGGGATTCACCTTCTCGGCGTCCGGGACATGTCACCGGCATCCGATACTCGTGCCTTCCCGCTCCAGGTCTGTGCCGGGCTCTAGCCCACCTTGTGCAGCCAGACGACGCGCGCGTCATCGCTGGCGTGACGGAACGGCTCGAGCTCCTCATCCCAGGCCGACCCCAAGGCGATGTCGAGCTCACGCTGCAGTTCGGTCGCACTGCCCGCGGCGATCTCCATCGCGTAGCGGATGCGGTCCTCGCCGATGACGATGTTGCCCGCCGCGTCGGTCTGCGCATAGTGGATGCCGAGATCGGGCGTGTGCAACCACCGGCCGCCGTCGCTGCGAGGCGTCGGGTCCTCGGTCACCTCGAAGCGCAGGTGCTCCCAGCCGCGGATCGCCGTCGCCAGGGCGGCTCCCGTCCCGACCGGGCCGTCCCAGTAGAACTCCGCGCGTCGAGCGCCGTCGAGCACCGGCTGATCGCTCCAGTCGAAGTTCACAGCGCGACCGATAGCGCGTCCGACCGCCCATTCCAGGTGCGGGCAGAGCGCGCGAGGGGCAGAGTGGACGAAAACCACTCCGCGTGCGTAAGCCGTCGCCATGATCTCTCCGTTTCATCAGGTGCGTCTTCCCCAACGACCTGAAACACCGAGAACTGGCGTGAATATGCGGTTATGCGCCTATTCTCGCCCAGACCAGGCGAAATCACAAGCGTGTGATTCGACGACGAAGGCCCCGGTCACAGAGACCGGGGCCCTCGGACCATGTCGGTCCACGTTCAGGCGAAGATCACGCCTCGCTCATGGCCTGCTTGACCTGCTGACCCTTAGCCGCGTAGTACGCGGCGCGAGCGGCGTCACGACGAGCCTGCTCGGCGTATCCGGCCTCGAGGACGTCCTGCGGGACCTCGACGTTCGGCACGTCGTCGGTGCCGTGGTACTTCTCGATGTAGGCGTCGAGCTCGGGGCCCGAGGTCCACGACGTGATGAGGCAGTACCGCGGCTCGGTGCCCACGTGGGTCGCCGCGTGCCACAGACGCTGCGTGTCGACGATGAGCTGCGCTCCCGCCGGCAGGGCGATGCGGTACTCGACGCTCGGGTCGGTGCGGTTCTCACGCAGGACGAAGAAGCTGTCCTTGTCGTCGCTGAGGTTGAAGAAGCCTCGCACGACCCATCCGGTGCCGTCGGGGTTCAGACGGTTGTTGTCATCCTGGTGCAGGTTGTACAGGCACTCGCCGTACGGGGTGGGCTGCAGCTCGATGACACGGCAGCGCCCGACGTTCGCACCGGGCTCCTGGGCGCGACGCGTCAGGTTGGGGGCCTTGGCGGTCTGGGAGTCGATCCAGACGCCGTCCTTGTCGGTGCGCGGCGGCTTGTGGTTCCAGAAGCCGTTGCACTCGATCTCGCCCTTGGCGCTGGCGAGCGGCGCGAAGCGGGTGTCGCCCGACGACTTCCAGTCGTTGTACTCGATGTCGAGCCACTCCTTGGGGTCGAGCTCCTGGTCGTAGCTGTCGAGAACGACGAAGCCCTTGTCTTCGAGCGCCTGTGACTTGATGTATCCCATGATCTAGGTCATGTCCTCTCATCGGGGGCCAGCACGTTTTAACAGGCCCTGATAAGGCAAGCCTAACAGGGCACCTCTGGAGCGCCGCCGAAGCCCGCCGTGAATAAGCGAATAGACTGAATCGGGCGCCTGGCGACTCCTCGGCGCCGGGCGTTACGGGAGGACGAGACACCAGCATGAGCACTGCGACGAACGTCGAGGCGACAGCTGTCAATACGATCGAGTGGCTCGCAGCGGACTCCACGACCATCGTCGTCCCGGTGTATCAGCGGCAGTACCGGTGGGACATCGGCGGCTGCGAGCAGCTCCTCTCCGATGTGCGAGCCGTCGCCCGCGAGAGCTCGTCGCACCGGCACTTCATCGGCTCGATCCTCTCGGCCGCCGACGATTCCGACGCCGACACCGAGCTGGTGCTGATCGACGGCCAGCAGCGGATCACCACGATCATGCTGCTCGTGGCCGCGTTGCAGCACGCGGTGCGCGACAGCTCGCCCGAGCTCGCCGCAGAACTGGGCCGCGTCCTGGTGCGCCCCGACGATCCCCGCAGGACGAAGCTGCGTCCGCACGACGCCTGGGCCGAGCTCTACGAGTCCGTGGTGCTGGATCGCGGCGACCACGCAGACCGCGAGTCACGCTTCGACGACAACTACGCGTTCTTCCGCAGTCAGGTGCATGCCGACGAGGCGGCGGCGATCTGGCAGGGCCTGCAGCGACTCGAGCACGTGTCCATCACGCTCGGCGCAGGCGCGAACGCGCAGCAGATCTTCGAGAGCCTCAATTCGACGGGCGAGCCGCTGCGCGACCACGAGCTCATCCACAACTACATCCTGATGGGGCTCACGCACACCGAGCAGCTCGATGTGGAGGCGCGCTTCTGGCTCCCCATCGAACACCACGCGGGCGAGAACATCGCGGCGTTCTGGCGGCACTACCTCGTCATGACGACGGGCCGCGAGGTCGCCGCGAACGGCGAGCACGGGGTGTACAGCGCGTTCCGACAGTCGTTCCCGCGCGTCGACGTCGACCATCTGCAGGCGGATGCCGAGGTGTGGCGGCACTACGCCGAGATCTACGGCATCCTGCTGGATCCCTCTCTCGAGAAGGACTCCGAGATCGCACGGCAGCTGCGATTCGTCAACACCTTCGGACGCGCCTCGTACCCGCTCGTGCTGAGCGCGTACAGCGACCATGCCAGGGGGCTCATCCCGCGCGACGAGCTGATCCGCACGCTGGAGCGGATCCAGGCGATGTACCTGAGACGCGCACTCGTCAACCTGCCCAACGAGCGTCTCATCGCCAGACTCTGCCGGGCGCGCAGCGACGGACCCGACGCTCTCGAGCGGGCCTTCGCGCGCATCACCCCGTCGGACGAGCGGGTGAGCGCGGTGCTCAAGTACAGCGAGCTCCCCCACCCGGCGTACGTCCTCGGCCGTCTGGAAGACGTCGACGACACCGACGGTTTCGACGTCGAGCACATCGTTCCCACCGTCCCCAGCGACAGCTGGTCGGGCGACGGAGCGCGCGAGTGGATCGACTACTCCGACGACGAGCGCAACGCCCACCGCGCACTGGCACCCACCCTCGGCAACCTGACACTGCTGGAGCAGGGCCTGTCGGAGCGGTACTTCGGCGAGCCGTACACCGTGAAGCGCGCAACGGCGTACGCGCGCAGCGCCGTGCCCGAGACCGCGGCGCTGCAGTCGGTCGAGACCTGGGGAACGGCGACGATCTCACAGCGCACCGTGCGGCTCACGGCCGAGCTCCTGCGCATCTGGGCGCGGCCCGCACTCACCGAGATCGACGACGACGGCCTGACGCCGATCCTCGACGCCGTGCGGCGCCGAGGCTGGCCCGCGGGCTGGGAGCGGGAGTTCGAGTACGTCGAGTACCGCGGAGAGCGCTGGGAGGTCTACGACGTCCGGCACCTGTTCAACCGCGTCTTCCGGCGCGCATGGACGGACACCCGCGATGCGGCGGTCTCGTACTGTGTCGCGCACGGCGGGCCGATCTACGAGGGGACCGCGTGGAAGGGGCAGTGGGACCAGCTCGACGACACCCATCACCTCTACATGGGATGGGATTCCACCTACATGATGAGTGCCGTCCAAGGCGTCCTCCAGGAGGCGGACATCGCCTCGGAGGTCTTCGTGAAGTACTCCTACATCGGGAACGTGATGTGACATGAAGAGCACCACCACCGTCCACCGCCTGCTCGACCTCGCCGTCGAAGAGCACACCCTCACCGTCCCACTCGTGTGGGACGACCCGACCGACACCCGCACGATCGAGATCTTCGCTCGCGTCGTGACCCGCGACGGAGGCGACTCGCTGCCCTTCCTGGTGTACCTCCAGGGCGGGCCAGGACACGAGGCACCCCGACCGTTCCACTCGTCGACAGCACCGCCCTGGCTCGACGAGGCTCTCGCCCACTACCGCGTGGTCATGCTGGACCAGCGCGGCACCGGCCTGTCGACGCCTGTCGGAGACGACGACCTGGCCGAGGGCTCGGCCGCCGTCGCCGAGCATCTGACCCACCTGCGCGCCGATGCCATCGTGCGCGACTGCGAGGCGATGCGCGAGCACCTCGGTGCGATCACCTGGAGCGTGCTGGGGCAGTCGTTCGGCGGCTTCACCTCGCTCGCATATCTGTCGACCCACGCCGCCTCGCTGGCCGATGTCTTCATCACGGGCGGCCTGAGCGCGATCGGGCGGCACCCCGACGACGTCTACGCGCTCTGCTACAGCAAGATGCGCGACGCCTCCGAGCGCTACTACCGCCGGTTCCCCGAGCACCGCGACCGCATGCGCAGACTCGTGGATCACGCGGATGCCGGCGACATCGTCCTGCCGGACGGCGAAGTGGTGTCCCGATCGCGCCTGCGTTCGGTGGGATCCGCCCTCGGCATGAACGAGGGGTGGCAGACCCTGTGGTCACTGCTCGAGCGCGACCACAGATCAAATGCCTTCCGCCACGACCTCATGCACGCGATGCCGTACAACGGCCGCAACCCTCTTTACTTCGCCTTCCACGAGTCCAGCTATGCCGACGGTCACGCGACGCGATGGTCGGCCGAGCGGGTCGAGCCCGATGACTTCCGCGAGGATGTCACGCTCTTCACAGGCGAGCACATCCGGCGCGAGTGGACCGAGACGGTCCCCGCCTTCCGGCCCTGGCGCGAGGTGACGCTCGAGCTCGCCGAGTTCGAATGGCCGCGCCTCTACGACCGCGTGGCGATCGAGGCCTCCGGGGCGACCGGTGCCGCAGCGGTCTACACCAACGATGTCTACGTCCCGTTGGAGTTCTCGCTCGAGACCGCCGGTCTGCTCCCGGGAATCGATCTGTGGGTGACCAGCGAGCACGAGCACAACGGTCTCCGCTCCGGCCCCGTGCTCAGCCGTCTGATCGATCTCGCCCACGGCCGGCGCATCCGCTGAGGATCATCCTGTGGGCGGATGCCGATGGCAGGAGAGTCTTCTAGCCTGGACGCATGGCTGAGACGGTGGGCATGCTTCTGACCGTGGCGATCGTGCTCGTGGTCGTGATCGCAGTGGTCGTCGTGATCGTGGCCGTGTATTCGCGGGTGCCCCTCGAGCGCAAGTACGAGGGATCCGGCGGCGGACTGGGTGGATCCTTCGACGCGATCTGGATGCCGTCGGCCCATGGCGCCGGCATCGAGCGTGACCGTCAGACGAAGCGCATGGCCCCGGCCCCGGTGGCGGGCGACCCGCCCCACAACATCCGCGGCGACCGCATCACGATCGACCTCTGAGTCCACGCGGTTGCAGCCGCCGGATACGACGAAGGCCCCGGTTCCGAGAACCGGGGCCTTCGTGGTGGCGATGTCGTTACTTGGACGATCCGCCGAAGCCCTTGAAGCGCTGGTTGAACTTCTCGACGCGGCCGGCCGAGTCCATGATGCGCTGCTTTCCCGTGTAGAACGGGTGCGAGGCCGACGAGATCTCGACGTCGATGACGGGGTACTCGACGCCGTCGAGCTCGATCGTCTTGTCGCTGGACACCGTCGAGCGGGTGCGGAACGTCTCGCCCGAACCGAGGTCGCGGAACACGACGTCCTTGTACACGGGGTGAATGTCAGTCTTCATGGGATTCCTTAGTTGCTGCCCTGGATTGTGCCAGGGACGAGGGAAGTCTGTGGTGCAGAACGCACCAAGGATCGATCCTACCAGATGCTCGTCAGGATGCTGCGCGAGCGGCGTAGCGTCCGTCTTCGCTGCTGAGCACGATCGGCATGCCGAACGCCTCGCTCAGCGCGTCGGCGGTGAGCGTCTCGGCGATCGGGCCCGCGGCCACGATGCGCCCCTCGCGCATGAGCAGCACATGGGTGAACCCGACGGGGATCTCCTCGACGTGGTGGGTGACCATCAGCATGGCCGGAGTCGTCGGCGACGACGCGTACCCGCTCAGCAGGGCCAGCAGCTCCTCCCTCGAACCGAGGTCGAGCGACGCGGTCGGCTCGTCGAGCAGCAGCAGCTCGGGATCCGTCATCACCGCGCGGGCGATCTGGACGCGCTTCTGCTCTCCGTCGCTCAGCGTTCCGAACGTGCGCTCGGCGAGGTGATCGAGGCGCCAGTCCGCGAGCACACGCAGCGCGCGGCGCTCGTCGATGTCCTCGTAGCCCTCGTTCCACCGCCCGAGCACCGAGAAGGCCGCCGTGAGCACGGTGTTCAGAACCGTCTCGTCTCGCGGAACGCGCTTCGCCATCGCCGAGGAGGCGAAGCCGATGCGCGGGCGCAGCTCGAACACGTCGGTCCGACCCAGGGTCTCCCCCAGCACGGTGACGGTTCCGGAGGTCGGATGCATCAGCGTGTCGGCCAGCTGCAGCAGGGTGGTCTTGCCGGCACCGTTGGGCCCGAGGATCACCCACCGCTGATCATCGTCGACCTGCCAGGTCACGTGATCGATGATGTCGCGCCCCTCGCGGCGCACGACGACGTCGGTGAATTCCAGGGCGCTCGACATGCCTCCAGCCTATCGGCTCAGGCGGTGAGCTCCGCGTAGAGCGCGCGCGTGGTGTCGGCGATCGCTCCCCAGCTGAACTCGTCACGAGCCCGCTCACGACCCGCCTGGCCGTAGGCGCGTGCACGTTCGGGATCCGAGGTCACCTCTGTCAGCACCCGCGCGAGATCTGCGACGTAGCGCTCGGGGTCGACCGGCGTGCCGGTGCCGTCCTGCACCTGCTCGATCGGCACCAGACGCCCGGTCACGCCGTCGGCGACGACCTCGGGGATCCCACCGGTCGCGGTTCCGACGACCGCGGCGCCGCAGGCCATCGCCTCGAGGTTGACGATCCCGAGCGGCTCGTAGACGGAGGGGCAGACGAAAGTGGTCGCGGCGGTGAGGATGGCCGAGAGCTCGTCCCGCGGCAGCATCCGCTCGATCCAGACCACTCCCTCGCGGGTCTGCTGCAGGAGCTTCACGCCCGCCTGCACCTCGGCCATGATCTCGGCGGTGTCGGGCGCGCCCGCGCACAGGACGAGCTGCACCTCCGGGGGGAGCAGTCGTGCCGCCTGCAGCAGGTACGGCAGGCCCTTCTGACGTGTGATCCTGCCGACGAAGACGACGGACGGACGCGACGGGTCGATTCCCACGGACTCCAGGAACGCGGGGTTCTGCACCGGACGCCACCGCTCCACGTCGATGCCGTTGTGGATCACCCGGACCTTCGCCGGGTCCACCGACGGGTAGCTGCGCAGGATGTCCGCGCGCATGCCCGCGCTCACCGCGATGACCGCAGCGGCGTTCTCGTACGCCAGCTTCTCGATCCCGCTGGAGACCGCGTAGCCGCCTCCGAGCTGCTCGGCCTTCCAGGGCCGCAGCGGCTCGAGGCTGTGGGCGGTGAGCACGTGCGGGATCCCGTGCAGCTGCGACGCGAGGTGACCGGCGAAGTTCGCGTACCAGGTGTGACTGTGCACGAGGTCGGCGTCGGAGATCGCGGCGACGATCTCGAGATCCGTGCCCAGCGTCTGCAGGGCGGCGTTCGCGGAGGCGAGCTCGGAGGGTGTCCGATAGGCGGACGTGCCCGCCTCATCTCGGGGCGAACCGAAGGCCCGCACCTGCACGTCGATGCTCTGTCGCAGCGCCGTGACGAGCTCCGCGACGTGCACTCCGGCACCTCCGTAGATCTCCGGCGGGTATTCCTTCGTGATCATCTCGACGCGCATGGTTAGACGGTAGTGACTCACTTGTCCAGATGCTAGTTCGGCGGGTCGATTCGCCTCTATGGTAGGTGCATGTCCGCTCCAAAGAAGATCTTCGGCATCATCCTCGCCGGCGGCGAGGGTAAGCGTCTCATGCCCCTCACGGGTGACCGTGCCAAACCTGCCGTGCCTTTCGGCGGACAGTACCGCTTGATAGATTTCGCGATCTCGAACCTCATCAACTCCGGTCTTCGGCAGATCGTCGTGCTCACCCAGTACAAGTCGCACAGCCTCGACCGCCACATCTCCCAGACCTGGCGGATGTCCGCGCTCCTCGATTCATACGTCGCGTCCGTGCCCGCGCAGCAGCGCCTGGGCAAGCGCTGGTTCTCGGGCTCGGCCGACGCGATCCTGCAGAGCATGAACCTGATCAACGACGAGAAGCCCGACATCGTCGTGGTGATCGGCGCCGACCACGTGTACCGCATGGACTTCCGCCAGATGCTCGACGCGCACATCGAGTCCGGCGCGAAGGCCACTGTCGCCGGCATCCGCCAGCCCATCTCGATGGCATCGCAGTTCGGCGTGATCGACGCGGACACGCAGTCGGGTCGCATCAAGCAGTTCCTCGAGAAGCCCACCGATGCCACGGGGCTCGACGACTCGCCGCACGAGGTGCTCGCCTCGATGGGCAACTACATCTTCGACGCCGACGCACTGATCGCGGCGGTCGAGGCCGACGGGGAGTCGCCCACCTCGGGCCACGACATGGGTGGCGACATCGTGCCGTACTTCGTCGACCGCGGCGAGGCCGGGTACTACGACATGAAGCAGAACGACGTGCCGGGGTCGTCGCCGCGAGACCGCTCCTACTGGCGCGACGTCGGTACGATCGACTCGTTCTTCGACGCCCACATGGACCTGATCTCGACGCTGCCCATCTTCAACCTCTACAACATGGAGTGGCCGATCCACTCGCAGGCGGTCAACTCGCCGCCCGCGAAGTTCGTGCGCGACTCGGTGGGTCGCATCGGCAACGCGATCGACTCGATCGTCTCACTCGGATCCGTGCTGTCCGGCACTCATCTCGAACGCAGCGTGGTCGGACCATGGACCCTTGCGGGCGGCGGCTCCACCATCACCGACTCGGTGGTCTTCGACGGCGTGCGCGTCGGCGCGGGCTCTCGCGTGCACCGCGCGATCCTCGACAAGAACGTGGTTCTCGCCGACGGCGCGACGGTCGGTGTCGATCGCGAGCGAGACCTCGCTCGGGGCTTCACGGTCACCGAATCGGGGATCACGGTCGTGGGCAAGGGACTGTTCATCGAACGCTGAGCCCGAAGGCTCCTCCGACGCCGCCCGGCGGACGATCACGGCATTCCGTGGCCGTCCGCCGGGCGGCGTCGCTGTCGCTAGGCTCGAAGCCGTGACCTCTGCGCGCTTCCTCGTCGTCCTCGATGCCGATTCCACCCTGATCCGCAACGAGGTGATCGAACTGATCGCCGACGAAGCGGGGCGCCGTGCCGAGGTGCAGGCCGCGACCGAGGCCGCCATGCGCGGTGAGATCGACTTCGCGACGAGTCTGCGCTCTCGGGTCGCCGCCCTCGAGGGAGTGCCGGTCTCGGGCTTCGCGCGGGTGCTCGCCCGTATCGAGCCGACGCCGGGTGTGCGCGAGCTGACCTCCGCCGTGCACGCACGGGGCGGCGTCGTCGGCGTGGTCTCCGGAGGTTTCCACGAGATCCTCGACGACGTGGCTCCGGGGCTGGGCGTCGATCGATGGCGCGCGAATCGACTCGACGTCGTCGACGGCGCTCTGTCCGGTCGCGTCGACGGTGCCATCGTCGACGCCGAGGCCAAGGCGGCATCGCTGCGCGAATGGGCGGACGAGCTGGGGATCCCCCACCGTGCGACCATCGCGATCGGTGACGGTGCGAACGATCTGCGGATGATGGCCGCGGCGGGCCTGGGTCTGGCCTTCAACGCCAAGCCCGCTGTGCGCGAGGCCGCCAGCGTCGTCATCGGTCCGCAGGACCTGTCCGAGGTCATCGCGCTGCTTCCCTAGCGGATGTCGGCGGCTCGGTCTATCGTCGCCGCATGGACATCATCCTCATCCCCGGACTCTGGCTCGACGCGTCGAGCTGGAGCGACGTCTCCTCCGATCTCGAACGGGCCGGGCACAGGGTGCATCCGCTCACGATGCCCGGGGTCGGTGAACCCGCCGAGCGGTCGTCGGGAATCGGCATCTCGGACTGGGTCGAGGCCGCTGTCGCGGCGGTCGACGCGGTCGTCGACACGGCGGGCGGTCCTGTCGTGGTCGTCGGTCACAGCGGCGGGGGCAACGTGGCATGGGGCGTCGCCGATGCTCGCCCCGACGCCGTGTCGCGTGTCGTCTTCGTCGACACGGTGCCGCCGCCGTCCGGCATGGGCATCAGTGAGTTCGACGTCGTCGACGGCGTCATACCGTTCCCGGGCTGGAGCCACTTCCCCGCCGAAGACGTCGACGATCTCGACGAGGCGACGCGTGCCCGCACCGAGCCCCTCACCGCCAGCGTCCCCGCACGAGTGCCTACCGATCCGATCGACCTCCCCTCAGGCGGTCGACACCGTGTTCCGGTGACCATGCTGATGGGAGGCTTCGACCAGCAGACTCTCGAGTCCGAGCTCGCCGAGTGGGGGCCCTACGCCGACGAGTTCCGTGCGATCGACGACGTCGAGGTCGTGCGGATCGGATCCGGCCACTGGCCGCAGTTCTCGGTTCCGGGTCGCCTCGCCACCCTCATCGATGCGGCGGCCGCCCGGCGCTGAATGTCAGCGTCTCGTGCGAAGGATCAGTGCCCCATCCCGAGACCGCCGTCGACCGGGATGACCGCCCCCGAGATGTAGCCGGCGTCATCGCCCGCCAGCCAGGTCACGACGCCGGCCACCTCGTCGGCCGTCGCGAAGCGCCCGGCGGGGATGCTCGCCTTGTACTGCTTCTGCGTCTCCTCCGGCAGCTCAGCCGTCATGTCCGTCTCGATGAACCCCGGCGCGACGACGTTCGCGGTGATGCCGCGCCCGCCGAGCTCCCGCGTGAGCGAGCGGGCGAACCCGACGAGCGCACTCTTGGATGCCGAATAGTTCACCTGTCCGGCGGAGCCGTAGAGGCCCACGACGCTGGAGATCAGGATGACGCGTCCGAAGCGGGCGCGCAGCATGCCCTTGGACGCGCGCTTGACCACCCGGAAGGTGCCGCCGAGGTTGGTGGCCACGACGCTGTCGAAGTCGTCCTCGCTCATGCGCAGCAGCAGCGTGTCCTTGGTGATGCCGGCGTTGGCGACGACGATCTCGATCGGTCCGAGCTGCTTCTCGACCTCGCTGAACGCCGCGTCGATGGCGGCGGAGTCGGTGACGTCGGCGCGCACGGTGAGAGTGCCCTCGGGCCCCTCGCCGCTGCGAGCCGTGACCGCGACACGGAAACCCTCGCTGACGAACCGTTCGGCGATCGCTCGGCCGATGCCGCGGTTGCCGCCGGTGACGAGGACGACGCGAGAACTCATTTTCACTCCTGATCTGGCCACTGGGGTCGGGCCTGGTCGAGAACGATTCTATCGAGGATGCTCTCCCCCGCCCGGAGGCACGTTTGACAGCGGACCTCCGTGCTGGAACGCTGAGCCTGACGAAAGGCACCACGTGAGCGACAACAGCATCCCCACCGCCTCGGGAGATCCGCAGCAGACCCCGCCTCCCGCGCAGCCGTTCGCTCCGGCACCGTTCGCTCCAGCACCGCCCGCTCCCCCGTACCCGGCGGACACGACGGGCCGGCCGACGCAGGCATACCCCGGGGCCGCGCCGTCGATTCCCAGCCCGCCGCAGCCGTACGGGATGCCCTCCTCGCAGCCCTATGCCGTCGCGCCCGCCTACCCCGCGCCCCCGCAGCCGCCGTACGGCTCGGCCGCTCCCGGGTACCAGACCTACGCTCCCGCGTACCCGGCGGCTCGTCCGGCCAGCGGTCTCGCGATCACGTCACTGATCTGCGGTATCGCCGGCGTCGTGCTCTTCTGGGCGGTGGTGCCGCTGCTCGCCTCCATAGTCGCCGTGGTCACGGGCCACATGGCACTCAAGCAGACCAGGCAGAACCCCGCGATCGGCGGACGGGGCATGGCTTTCGCCGGCCTCATCATGGGGTACATCATGGTCGGCTTCCTCGTCATCGGCATCGTGATGACGATCATCAGCATCGTCTTCTTCGGCGCCTTCACGCTGCCCTTCATCTTCTCGTCCTGAGCCGCTGCCGGGGGCGCCAGTGCGCCCGCACCGGCGTAGGCTGGACTCATCGTGAAGAGCAAATCGCAGGTCCCGGCTGTCACCTCACTGCCGCAGTCGCCGCAGGCCGAGGCGGACCATCGCGTGCGCCGTTATGCGCTCACGATGACGATCCGCATCATCTGCTTCGCGCTGATGATGTTCGTGCAGCCGTACGGCTGGTACACGTGGGTCTTCGCCGCCGGCGCAGCGGTTCTTCCGTACATCGCCGTCGTCTTCGCGAATGCGGGAAGCGACAGCACCGAGACCGCCGCGGAGTCCCCGGTGCAGCAGATCGAGGCGGCAGCGCCCGTCAGACCTGCTCCCATCGTCGAGGCGTCGGATCCCGGCGTCTTCCTGATCCGCGAGACGCGTCGGGACGACGAGTGAGCGAACTGCAGTGCTCGCGCGCCGGGTGCCGGAGCGCGGCCTCGAAGCAGGTGGTGTGGCGCAACCCTCGCATCCACTCCGCCGATCGGGAGAAGATCTGGCTCGCGTGCGATGAGCACGTCGAGTTCCTGCACGACTACCTGTCAGATCGGGACTTCCCCGTGACCGTGAGAGATGGTGTCCCCTCATGAGCACCCGGCTCGGCCGCTGGACCGTCTACGTGCTGATCGCGATCGGGTTCGCGATCGCCTGCGCGTTCCTGTCGAACTGGCAGTTCGAACGCAACGTGACTCGGGCGGAGCAGATCGCCCTCGTCGAGAAGAACTACGACGCGGACCCCGTGCCGCTCGTCGACCTCATCGGAACCGACGGAGCGCTCGACCCCGGAGACGTATGGCACCCGGTGGTACTGAACGGCGAGTACCTGCCCGACGAGCAGCTGCTGGTGCGCAACCGTCCGCACGGCGGTACGAGCGCCTTCGAGGTGCTGGTCCCGTTCCGTGATGCCGACGGACGGGTGTTCATCGTCGACCGAGGATGGGTGCCACCGGGCGAGGGCGACGCCCCCGATGCGGTGCCCCTCCCGCCCACCGGTGAGGTCGAGGTGATCGTGCGCCTGCGTCCGGGCGAGCAGCTCCCGGCATCCGGTCGCGGCGCTCCCGAGGGTCAGGTCCCCACGATCAACCTCCCTGCGATCGCCGAGATGGTGGGTCCGGACGTGGTCACCAGCGCCTACGGTCAGATCGTGAGTGAGGACCCGAGCGGAGAGGGGACGCTCGGCGGATTCGACTCCCCCACCGACGACCCGGGCCCGCATCTCTCGTACGCGATCCAGTGGATCCTGTTCGCCTTGATGGGCTTCGTCTTCATCGGATACATCATCCGCACCGAGATCGTGAAGCACCGCGAGGAGGTCGAGGGCATCCCTGCCCCGGTCAAGACACCGCGGCGCCGTGACCGAGATGCCGACATCGAGGACGAGCTGCTCGACGCGAACGCCTGACCCCTGCGAATGGAACGGTCGGCTCAGTCGATCGTGACGCTGCGGGACCAGCCGGTACCGTCGGGGACGTACACCACGCGCGTGTGCCGGCGATCCCTGGATCCCTGCCAGAACTCGATGCGCTCGGGGACGATCCGCCAGAGAACCCAGTCACCGTCGGCGACACCCGCACGTGCGGCCGCAGATCGGGCGGCGAGATCGGCGGCGCTCTCCTCCGCGCTCGCCTCTTCGACGCGACCTCGGACCCGCACCGCACGGACCTGAGGCTGCCACCAGAAGTTCAGCGCCGCCGCGGCGACATCGCCCAGTTGTGAGCCCTTGCGCGACGACCGGGTGCTCGCGATCGCCCACCCGCGCTCGTCGACACGTTTGAGGATCAGGGTGCGCGCATCGGGGACTCCCGCCCCGTCCACCGTGGCGAGGGTCACGGTATGCGGCTCGGGCACGCCTGCCGCATCCGCTGCGCGCAACCACTCGCCGAACAGCACCGTCGGATCATCCGGCAGTGCGTCCGTATCCCACTCCGGGGCCGCGCCGGTGAGAGCGTGCCGACCGCGCAGCCAATCGTTCAGAGGGAGGATGTCGGGTTCGGAATCATCGTGCGTCACGGTTCGACCCTATGACACCCGAACCGGGGTCAGGCGAGCTCGATGAGGTCCTGGTACTCCTGGCTCCAGAGGTCTTCCACGCCGTCCGGGAGGATCAGCACGCGCTCGGGGTTGAGCGACTGCACGGCGCCCGGGTCGTGCGAGACGAGTACGACCGCTCCCTCGTAGTGCGCGAGCGCACCGAGGATCTCCTCGCGCGATGCGGGGTCGAGGTTGTTCGTGGGCTCGTCGAGCAGCAGCAGGTTCGCGGACGACACCACGAGGGTCGCGAGCGAGAGACGTGTCTTCTCGCCGCCGGAGAGCACCCCGGCGGGCTTGAGCACGTCGTCGCCGGTGAACAGGAACGAGCCGAGCACGCGGCGGGCTTCCATCTCGGTGATATGCGGAGCAGCCGACACCATGTTCTCGAGCACGGAGCGATTCACGTCGAGATTCTCGTGCTCCTGTGCGTAGTACCCGACCTTGAGGCCGTGTCCGGGCTCGAGCTGCCCGGTGTCGGGCTCGTCGACCCCCGCGAGCATGCGCAGCAGGGTGGTCTTGCCCGCACCGTTGAGTCCGAGCACCACGACCTTGGATCCGCGGTCGATCGCGAGGTCGACGTCGGTGAAGATCTCCAGCGATCCGTAGGACTTCGAGAGTCCGGTCGCCATCATCGGAGTCTTGCCGCAGGGCGCGGGCTTCGGGAAGCGCAGCTTCGCCACACGCTCTTCCTGGCGCACGTCATCGAGCCCGGCGAGCAGCTTGTCGGCGCGCGCGATCATCTGATGCGCAGCAGCGGCCTTCGATGCCTTGGCGCCGAAGCGGGCCGCCTGCAGCTGCAGCGTCGTGGCCTTCTTCTCGGCGTTCGCGCGCTCCTTCTTGCGCCGTTCCTCGTCGGCCACCCGCTGGCGAAGGTAGTTCTTCCAGTTCATGTTGTAGGTGTCGATGATCTGACGGTTCGCATCGAGGTAGAACACCCGGTTGACGGTCTCTCCGACCAACTCGACGTCGTGGCTGATCACGATCAGCCCACCCTTGTAGTTCTTCAGGAACTCACGCAGCCATACGACGCTGTCGGCGTCGAGGTGGTTGGTGGGCTCGTCGAGGATCATCGTCTCGGCGTCGGAGAAGAGGATGCGTGCCAGCTCGATGCGGCGGCGCTGTCCACCGGAGAGGGTCGACAGCGGCTGGTCGAGGATGCGGTCGGGCAGTGACAGGTTGTTGGCGATCGAGGCCGCCTCGGCCTCGGCCGCATACCCGCCCTGCCCCTCGAACTCCTCCGTGAGGCGCGCGTAGCGCTTCATCGCCTTGTCGGCCACCGCAGGATCGTCCGACCCCATGGCGAGCGCCGCCTCCGTCATGCCGAGGTTGAGCTGGCCGAGTCCGCGGGCGTCGAGGATGCGGGTGCGGGCGAGGTCTTCGGGGTTGCCCGATCGCGGGTCCTGCGGCAGGTAGCCGAGTTGGCCCGAGCGAGTGACGCTCCCGCCGGAGGGGAGGATGTCACCGGCGAGCACCTTGGTGAGGGTCGTCTTGCCCGCGCCGTTGCGGCCGACGAGACCGATCTTGTCTCCGTCGCTCACACGGAACGACACGTTCTCCATCAGGAGGCGTGCGCCCACGCGGATCTCGAGTTCGTGCACGGCAAGCACAGCGGGATGTCCGTTCAGTCAGGGGGAATCGGCCGAGCGGCCAAACTCCCAGTATAGATCGCTCCGCTGTGTGTTCCGTCGATGCGTCTCCGCACATCTACCTCCCTGGGGGGATGCGGTCGATACCCCAGGGTGATGCCCCGCCGCCCCTCTGGTTCCTAACCTTCTGAGGTGGACGTCATCAACGAGCTCATCCTGCAGACCGTCGCCTCTCCCTGGCTCTACGCCGTGCTGTTCGCGGTGACCGTCATCGACGGGTTCTTCCCCCCGGTGCCGAGCGAGACCGTGCTCGTCGCCGCAGCCGCCGTGCTCGCCTCCGCGGGCGACATCTGGGCTCTGCTGCCGCTCGGTCTGGTCGCTGCCATCGGCGCCGCCGTCGGAGACAACATCGCCTTCGGCCTCGGCCGCAGGGTCGGCACGACGAGATGGTCGTGGATGCGGCGACCCCGCGTCGTCGCGACCTTCACCCATGCCGAGCGGGCGCTGTCGCAGCGCTCCGCAGCGCTGATCCTCGGAGCCCGCTACATCCCGGTCGGGCGCGTCGCCGTGAACATGTCGGCGGGGGCTCTGCGCTTCCCCTGGCGACGGTTCGTGCCGCTGAGCCTGGTCGCAGGAACGAGTTGGAGCGCGCTCAGCCTGACGATCGGGCTCCTCGCGGGTTCGTGGGTGCAGGAGCAGCCGCTGGTCAGCGCCGCCGTGGGAGTCGTGATCGCGCTCGCCCTCGGAATCGTCATCGATCGGGTGGCCGCCTCCCGACGACGACGCGCCCCGGTCGCGCAGCTGGCAGGATGACAGTCATGGCACGTCGACGGCCGCGCACCGTGCGCGCTCCCCGCATCGCCAGGCGCACCCTCGCGCTGGCCGTCGTCGCCGCAGCCGGCATCATTCTCTTCGCGGTGCTCGTGCCGATCCAGACGGCGTTGTACGGCACTCCCCTCCCGCTCTCGTTCATCCTCGCCGCCGCAGTGTGCGCGGCGCCGTTGCTCTCGGTCACGCACCCGCGCTGGGCGGTCGCGACGTTCTGCGCAGCCGCGTTCGCCCTGCCGCTCCTGGCGGTTCCGGCGAGGGCGACCGAGTCCCCCTGGCCCTGGTCGGTTCCCGCTCTCCTGGCGTTCGTGCTCCTCGTCGGTGTCGTCACCTACGTCCACGGCGCGAGGGCCGGCGCCTTCCCGCTGGCGATCGGCGCAGTGCTCTCGCTCACCGCTCCCCTGCTGCGTCCGGAGATCGTCGCGACGCCCGAGACCGCGGGCACGGCGACCGCGGACCTCATCGTCACGGTGTCGGTCGCCGCAGCCGTCTTCCTCGTGGCGATCCTCGTCGCAGGACGGATGAGGGTGTCGGCCGAGCTCATCCGGGAGCGCGAGCACTCCGCACTCGAGGAGTCCCGTCGCTCCCTCGTCGAGGAGCGCACCCGCATCGCCCGCGAGCTGCACGACGTCATCGCGCACAGCATGTCGGTGATCCAGGTGCAGGCCTCGACCGCGCGCTACCGGCTGCCCGAGATCGGCGAGACCGCCTCGGCCGAGTTCGACAGCATCGCGGCCACCGCCCGCGCTTCGTTGACCGAGATGAGACGCATGCTCGGCGTGCTCCGCACCGAGGATCAGACCGCCGAACTCGCGCCGCAGCAGGGCATCGACGACATTCCGGCTCTCGTCGACACCCTGCGCCGCGCGGGCGTGACGATCGGGCTGGAGATCACCGGAGCGGTGACCGAGGCACCGGCATCCGTCCAGATCGCCGTCTTCCGCATCGCGCAGGAAGCTCTGAGCAACGCCGTGCGGCATGCTGCGGGTGCACCGGCGACCGTGCGGGTGCAGTGCGACGCCGACACCGTCCGCATCCGCGTCCGCGACGGAGGCTCGGCCGTCCCCGCGAACCCGACCGGCGGTGGCTACGGGCTGCGCGGGATGCGCGAGCGCGTCGAGCTGCTCGGCGGCGACTTCTCGGCGGGGCCACGTTCTGACGGGGGCTGGGAGGTCGTAGCCACGCTTCCGATCCTGCTCACGCCCTCCGCTGCTTCCGCTCCTCTCGAACGAACTCAGGAGATCCCGTGACCATCAGCGTCCTCATCGCCGACGATCAGGCCATGGTCCGGGCCGGCTTCGCCGCACTTCTCGATGCCCACGACGGCATCCGTGTCGCAGGACAGGCCGCCGACGGCGCCGAGGCCGTCACCCTCGCCGCGAGGCTCGACCCCGACGTGATCCTGATGGACGTCCGGATGCCGCAGGTGGACGGCATCGAGGCCACCCGCCGCATCCTGGGCCCGGGGTATCCTGCGGCGCATGTGCCCCGGATCCTGATGCTGACGACCTTCGACATCGACGACTACGTGTATGACGCGCTCGAGGCGGGGGCCAGCGGCTTCCTTCTGAAAGACGCTCTGCCCGAGGAGCTCGTGCACGCTGTGCGTGTGGTCGCGGGCGGTGATGCGCTGCTGGCGCCGAGCGTCACTCGACGGATGATCGAGCAGTTCGCGGGACGACGTCCGCGCACGCCCCGCGCGGCGACCGCGCTCGCGGACTTGACCGACCGCGAGCGCGAGGTGCTCGTGCTCATCGGCCGAGGGCGCTCGAACGGAGAGATCGCGGCCGACCTCTTCATCGCCGAGCAGACGGTCAAGACGCATGTGGGCAAGGTGCTCGCGAAACTGGGCCTGCGCGACCGCGTGCACGCCGTGATCCTCGCGTACGACGCCGGGCTCGTCGAACCCGCGACCTGAGCAGCTGCGGCGACGTCACACCACGGTAGGGGTGCGAACAGCCCCGCAGGGTGATCCCCTGCGGGGCACCCGGTTCATACGCTCCTCGGACACCCATCCGAGGAGGACACCATGGCCATCGTCGACACACCGCGGGTCACCGCCACCCCGTCTCGGCTCTCTGCGGGGCGCGACACCGGGATCGACCTGCTTCGGGCGGTCTGCGTGGTCGGGGTCGTGCTCCTGCACGCGATCATGGTCGGCGTCACGGTCGTCGACGGCGCCCCGGTCTTCGTCAACGCGAGCGACGGCACCCGATGGATCGTCCCGGTGAGCTGGCTTCTGCAGGTCATGCCGCTGTTCTTCATCATCGGCGGCTTCGCCGGTCTGCTCGCGTACCGCCGTCAGCGCGACCGCGGCGCGTCTGCATCCGCCTTCATCGCAGGGCGGGTGCACCGGCTGCTGCGTCCGGCCGTGGTGACGATCGGCGCCGTGGGGATCGCGCTCGGCGTGCTGAGCGCGATCGGCGTGCCGGCGGAGCTGATCGTCATCGCGGGGTTCCGCTACGGCCAGCCGCTGTGGTTCCTCGCGGTCTTCCTGCTCTGCCAGGCCCTGCTCCCGGCTCTCGCGCGTGCCCACGAGTCGATGCCGAAGACGACGCTGGGCGCGCTCGCTCTGGCGGCGGTGCTCGTCGACACCGTGCGCGCGCAGACCGGACTCGAGGGCGTGGGCTTCGTCAACCTCGCCTTCGTCTGGCTCGCGCTGCAGCAGATCGGCTTCTTCCTCGCTGATGGGACTCTCGACCGACTGAGCGGGCGCACGAGGGCGCTGGGCGGAGCCGCCGCTCTGATCGCGCTGGTCTGCTCGTTCGTCGGCGGGGTCCACTCCCCCGATCTGATCGCCAACATCAACCCGCCGACCACGGCCCTGCTGCTCGTCGGGATCGTGCATCTGAGCGCGGTCTCCCTCCTCCGCGACCGGATCGGGGCAATCAGTCGGCGTCCGGCCGTTGCGGCCTTCTCCTCGTTCGTCAACCTCCGCACCATGACGATCTATCTGTGGCACATGCCGGTGCTGCTCGCCATGGCGGGTCTGTCCGCCGTATGGGCAGCGACCTCGGGCATCGCACTCCCCGCACCGAGCAGCACGCTGTGGTGGGCGAGCAGGCCGCTGTGGCTCGCATCGGCGCTGGTCCTCACCGCTCTGGTCGCCGTCGTCTTCGCCCGCGTGGAGACGCGCCCCTCTCCATCGCCCACGCAATCGATCATCCGAGTCTGCGCGGCGACCGCCCTCGGACTCGGCGGCGTCCTGCTGCTGCTGGTCGGCGGCACCTCCGTGCTCACCGCGACGATCGCGGGGGCAGCGCTGCTGTTCGCCGGGCGCCTCGCCCGCAGCTCAGGTCAGTCCGCGCGCAGCGAGCGCGTCACCCACATCGTCGGCGTGGCGTAGCGTGCGCACCATCAGAGGCACCACCCCTCGCGCATCGACCCGGATCCCCCTGGCCCGGTGCGCGTCCCTGACATCGGTCGCGAACGAGGCGACCACGGGGATCATGGTGAGAGCGAGCGACATGGTCATCGCCACCGCATCGGGGTTCACGCCGTATCGCCGCAGGGGCAGGAGGAGGCGGTGCAGAACAGCCACCAGCTGCTCCATGGGCGTCGTGATCGTCAGCAGAGACGCCGACAGCAGCAGGGTGACTACTCTGCCCGTGTTGATCCACGCCGTCAGGGGGGACACGAAGAACCACAGCGCCATGCCGAGCACCAGCACGAGCCACCGCAGACGCCAGATCTCCGTGCCGAGGATCCGCATCGGCAGCCGCGCGAGCAGATACAGACCCCCGACCGCGAGCAGCGCAAGGGTGATGCTCATCACGCCGTGCGGAACGGCCGACAGGGTCAGCGCGAGCGCGGCGAGCACAGTGAGCTTCGCGCCGGCCGGCATCCGGTGCACGACGCTCGTGCCGTGGCGATACGCCTGGATCATGCGCACAGATCTCGGTACGCGCCGATCACCTCGACCGGTGCACCGGATGCATGGATCCTGCCATCCTCGAAGAGCACGGCGCGGTCGCAGCGCGCTGCCAGATCCAGGTCGTGGGTCACGATGACGAGCTGAGCGGCACACGCGAGCAGCAGGTCGCCCACTCTACGGGCATTGCGCAGGTCGAGGAGCGTCGTCGGCTCGTCGGCGACGACCAGCCCCGGCTGGGTGATGAGCACCGATGCGAGTGCGAGCATCTGCTTCTGCCCGCCGGAGAGGTCGGATGCCGCCATCTGCGCGTGGTCGGAGAGACCGTGCTCGGCCAGTGCCGCCGACACGCGCGATGCCACCTCCGCGCGCGGCAGACCGCGCAGCGACAGGGCCAGGTCCTCGGCGGGGGTCGGCATGAGGATCTGCGCCTGCGGGTCGGTGAACACGAAGCCCACCCGACGCCGCAGTGCGACGGTGTCGCGCCTGCTGTCCAGGCCGTGCACCCGCACCGTCCCCGTCGAGGGGAGCACGAGTCCGTTGAGCAGTCGAGCGAACGTCGACTTGCCCGATCCGTTGGCGCCGATGACCGCCGTCGTCGCCGCAGTGAGCTCGACGCTGATGCCGCTGAGGATGGCCCGCCCTTCGCGCTCGACGCTCACGTCGTCGAGCACGATGGAGGCGAGGGCCGTCTCAGGCCGCACGGACCGACGTCGAGGCGAGCGGTGCCCGCGCCCCGAAGGCGCGCGGATAGGCGCGGCGCAGCGCGAGCGTGAGCACTGTCGCACAGGCCGCCTTGATCAGGTCGCCCGGCAGGAACACCAGGCTCGACAGTGCGGTTGGAACGAGATCGGTGCCGAGTACGAGCGCCTGCACGGGGATTCCGCACGCGTAGACCGCCAGGATTCCGCCGAGCACCGTGCCGGCCGCGACCCGCCACCAGGTGAGGCGTCCGCCGTGCACGAGCAGACCGACCACGATCACCCCGACCACCCAGCCGAGGAGGTATCCCGCGGTGGGGCCGACGAAGACGCCGACTCCCCCGCGCCCTCCGGCGAGGACCGGGAGACCGACCGCTGCGAGGACGAGCACGAGCAGCACCGACAGCGGCGCGAGACGAGGACCCAGCACCGCGCCGGCCAACATCACCCCCAGAGTCTGCGCGGTGATCGGCACGCCGCCGGGCACCGGAATCGTCACCGTGCCGAGCACGACGATCAGAGCTGCGAAGACGGCGATTCGAGCGAGATCCCGTCCGGCCTCGCCATGGTGTCGAGTCATCTGCATGATCCTTCCTGAACACTGTTCACCTGAACGGTGTTCACTATAGTGAGGTCATGAGCCCCGAGCACAACTCGACGCGTCACGATCGCGCCGGCGTCGCACGCACCGCCCTCTCCCTCCTCGACGAGGTGGGGCTGTCCGATCTGTCGATGCGGCGCATCGCTGCGAAGCTCGACGTGCAGCCGAGCGCTCTCTACTGGCATTTCTCCAGCAAACAGGAGCTCCTCGCCGAGCTCGCCGATCGGATCACGGCGACCATCCCCCACGACGACGCCGATGTGCTGACGACGGCGCGCAGCATCCGGGACGCACTGTTCCGCCACCGCGACGGTGCAGAGCTGGTGCTCAGCACCTATGCCCTGCAACTCGGATCGTCATCGGCCCAGTCCGCGCTCGAGGCATCATTGCACCGCCGAGGTGCGACGCACGCCGAGGAGCGATCGGTCGCCCTGCTGCATTTCATCCTCGGTCACGCGACGCTCGTGCAGCAGCGCATGCATGCCGACAGTCACGGCGCGCTTCCCTCCGCAGACACCGTCGACGTGACCGCCGGTCTCGACCGTGTCTTCGATCTCGGGGTGACCGCGCTGAGCGGCGAGACGGCGCCGGCCGGACTCAGCGCGTCGCGTCCTCCACGGCGTGACCGAGCCTGAGCCCGGGAAGCGACGCGACGAGCACGAGCGCGAGACAGAACGCGAACACCACGGCGAACGCTCCGACCTGACCGCCGAGGCTCGCGACGGCCAGGCCGGCCAGCGCGATCACCACCGCTGCGCCCGTGGAGTCGGAGATGGACAGCGCCGACGAGTTGAAGCCCTGATCCCCCTCGCCGGAATAGGCGATCATGAGCACCGTCAGCCGCGGGTACAGGAGCCCCATCCCTCCGCCCGCGAAGCCCCAGCCCACCACGACCAGAAGTGCCGGTGCGGCTCCGAGCGCGGCCAGGAGCACGAGGACCAGCGCCGTGAGCAGCAGCGAGAGGCTGATGAGCGTGATGCGAGTGTTGCCGAGACGCTCTCCGACGCGGCCCTGCAGCTGCGATGCCCCGGCCCAGGCGAGGGCCGCCAGCATCAGTGCGATACCGGCCCATGTCGCGGTGAAGCCGAAACGCTCCATGAGCAGGTAGGGGATGTATGCCTCCGCGGCGAAGAACGCCCCCGCCACGACACCGCGCATGAGCACGACGCTGGGCAGTCCTCGCCCGGCGCGGAGCGTTCCGCGAGGCAGCAGCGGGAGCAGCGCGACGGAGATGACCACGAGCGCGCCGATGGCCACCGGCCAGCCGACCCGCACGGTCAGCTCTGCGCTGATGCCGATGAGGACCGCGCACACCGCCACCACGAACGCCAGTCCGAGGCGGATGACGAGGGAACGGGCATCCTGAGGCTCCCCGTGTCCGAGGTCGACGCCTCGCAACCGCGCCGCGGTCGTCAGGAAGGCGACGGCCGTGAGCACGGCGACCCCGAGGAACGCCCAGCGCCAGTCGAGATACTCCGCGACGGCGCCCGCGAGGAACGGACCGATCATCGAGGGAACCACCCAGGCGGCGGCGAACGCGGCGAAGATCCTGCCGTGCAGCTGCGGCGGGTAGAGCCGCGCCACGACGACGTAGAGCGCCACCGTCTGGCCGCCCGTGCCGAGCCCCTGCACGAGACGACCGATCAGGAACTGCTCCATCGTGTTCGCGAGGCCCGACAGCACCAGTCCGGCGATGAACAGCGTCACCGCGACGTACAGCGCACCGCGCGGCCCTCGCGCATCCGACCAGGCTCCTGCGGCCACCATGCCGATGACGCTGGTCGCGAGCGTTCCCGCGAAGGCGACCGCATACAGCGCACGGCCGTCGAGGGCGTCGCTGACGATCGGCATGACCGTCGTCACAGCGAGTGCTTCGATCGCCGCGAAGAAGATCAGGGCGACCGCGCCGGCCGTGACCCAGCGACGCTGGCGATCCCAGATCGAGACGGTCGACGTGACCGCGGTCATCGATCCACGAGCGTCGCGATGCGCTCGACGGCCTCGGTGAGGATCTCGGGGCTCGTGCCGAAGTTCAGCCGCACGTGGCCACGACCCTCCTCGCCGAAGGCGGGACCGAAGTGCAGGGCGACCCTGGCCTCCTTGAGGATGCGCCGCGCTGGGTTGTCACCCCATCCGAGCGCGGTGAGATCGATCCAGGCGAGGTACCCGGCATCCGGAATGCGGTACCGCGCGGCCGGCACACGTGCGGCGAGCAGGTCTTCGAGCAGCACCCGATTCGCGTCGAGCGTGCGCAGCAGCCCGTCGAGCCAGGCATCGCTCTCCTCTGTGAAGGCCGCGACGGCGGCGAGCAGACCGAACTGGCCCGTGCGCCACTCGACCTCGACCGGCAGACCACGCACGACCGCAGTCGTGGCGTCGGATGCGGTCACCATGAGAGCGCATTTGAGCCCCGCCAGGTTGAACGCCTTGCTGGCGCTCACGACCGCATAGCCGACGGCCGCGGCCGCATCTCCGGTGTGCAGGAACGGCGTGAAGCCCGTACCTGGCTGCGCGAGAGGCGCGTGGATCTCGTCCGAGATCACCGAGACGCCGAACTCCTCGGCCAGCTCAGCCAGCGCCGTGAGCGTGTCGCGGTCGTGCACGGTGCCGGTGGGATTGTGCGGGTTGCAGAGGAGCATGGCGGTGGCACCGCCCTCGAACGCCACGCGGATGCCGTCGAGATCGAGTTCCCAGGATGAACCGGTGTCGCGCAGCGGAACCCGTTCCACCTCCGCGCCCGCCTCGGCGACGAGGTCGTAGAACGGCGGATAGACAGGGGGCGTGACGACCACGCGCTCCCCCGGCTGCGTCACCCGCCTCAGGATCTCGACGATCCCCATGCTCACGTCAGCGGTGCTGCGCATTCGCGCCGGATCCGGCTGCCAGCCGAATCGGCGCAGCGCGAACTCGCTGTACGTCGATGCGAGCGGGGTGCGCGACGCGACGTACCCGGTGTCTCCCGTGTCGACCGCCCGGCGCAGAGCCGAGGAGATGGTCGGGGCGAGCGGGAAGTCCGTCTCCGCGACGAAAAGCGGCAGCACGTCGGCGGGATACTCTCGCCACTTCTCGCTGGTGCGCGCGCGGAGCTCCGCCAAGGGCAGAGCCCTGACCTCGAGCATCCTCAGATCGCGAAGCCGAGTGCGCGCATCATGTCGCGGCCGTCGTCGCTGATCCGCTCGGGACCCCACGGCGGCATCCACACCCAGTTGATGCGGAAGCGATCCACCACGCTCTCGAGAGCCTGAGCAGTCTGATCCTCGAGCACGTCGGTGAGTGGGCAGCCGGCGCTGGTCAGCGTCATGTGGATGACGAGAGCGTCGTTCTCGTCGTCCCACGCGAGATCGTAGATGAGTCCGAGGTCGACGACGTTGATCCCGAGTTCAGGATCCATGACGTCTTTGAGAGCCTCGGTGACCTCGTCGTACTTCGCGTCGGTGAGCGTCGCTGTCATGCCGTTCAGCCTACGCCTCGATGGGGGCGGCGGGGTCGAGGAAACGGTCGTATCCCTCGTCCTCGAGCCGGTCGGCGAGCTCGGGGCCACCCTCTTCGACGATCTTGCCGGCGACGACCACGTGCACGAAGTCGGGGCGGATGTAGCGGAGGATGCGCGTGTAGTGCGTGATCAGGAGCACGCCGAGACCGGTGGACTCCTTGGCGCGGTTGACGCCCTCGGAGACGATCTTCAGCGCGTCGACGTCGAGGCCGGAGTCGGTCTCGTCGAGGATCGCGAACTGCGGCTTGAGGACCTCGAGCTGCAGGATCTCGTGGCGCTTCTTCTCGCCGCCCGAGAAGCCCTCGTTGACGTTGCGCTGGGCGAACTTCGGGTCCATGCGCAGGTTGGCCATGGCCGCCTTGACGTCCTTGGTCCAGCCGCGGATCGCGGGAGCCTCACCGTCGAGAGCCGTCTTGGCCGTGCGGAGGAAGTTCGTGACGGTGACGCCGGGGATCTCGACCGGGTACTGCATGGCGAGGAACAGTCCGGCACGGGCGCGCTCGTCGACGGACATCGCGAGGACGTCCTTGCCGTCGAACGTGATGGACCCCGATGTCACGGTGTACTTGGGGTGACCGGCGATCGTGTACGCGAGCGTCGACTTGCCGGAGCCGTTCGGCCCCATGATCGCGTGCGTCTCACCGGTGTTCATGGTCAGAGTGATTCCGTTGAGGATCGGGGTCGTCCCCGCATCGGTCTCGACCGTCACGTGGAGGTCGCGGATTTCGAGAACAGACATCAGATTTCCTTCGTCACAGTCGGGTCGATGAGCACGTCGTCACCGTCGATCTCGACGATGTAGACGGGAACCGGCTCATAAGCGGGGAGGTTGCCGGGTTTGCCGGTGAGCAGGGAGAACGCCGAGCCGTGGGCCCAGCATTCGACCGTGTCGCCCTCGACGAAACCCTCGGACAGCGAGATCTCGCCGTGGGTGCAGGTGTCGCCGATGGCGTGGATCACGCCTTCCGCGTCCTTGATGACGGTGATCGGGACACCGCTCGGCTCGACGCGGATCGGCATGTCCTGCTCGAGCTCCGACACGCCGCACACGCGCTCCGCGCTCACGCGCTCACCTCGGAGAGCTCGGTCTCGATGGCGGCGAGAAGCTCGGACTCGAGTTCGGGGATGCCGAGGCGCTGCACGATGTCGGTGAGGAAGCCGAGCACCACGAGGCGGCGCGCTTCCTCCTCGCTGATCCCCCGGGCCTGCAGGTAGAACAGCTGCTCGTCGTCGAAACGGCCCGTCGCGCTGGCGTGACCAGCACCGAGGATGTCCCCGGTCTCGATCTCGAGGTTCGGGATCGAGTCGGCGCGGGCGCCTTCGGTGAGCACCAGGTTGCGGTTGGCCTCGTACGAGTCGGTGCCCGTCGCATCGGCGCCGATCAGCACGTCGCCGATCCAGACGCTGTGCGCGCTCTCGCCCTGCAGAGCACCCTTGTAGAGGACGTCGCCCTTGGTGTGCGGCCCCTTGTGGTGCAGGTAGACCTGACTCTCGAGGTGCTGGCCGGCGTCGGCGTAGGACAGACCGTAGAGATAGCCCTCGGAACCGGCCCCGGCGAGCTCGACGCTCGGGTTCACGCGCACGACGCCTCCGCCGAAGCTGATCACGAAGTGCTTGAGCGTGGCATCCGCGTCGACCCGCGCCTGATGTGCGGACGCGTGCACGGCCTCGTCCTGCCACTGCTGCAGGCTGATGACGGTGAGTGCGGCGCCGTCGCGCACGATGATCTCGACGTTCTGCGAGTACTGGGCGGCACCCGTGTGCTGCAGCACCACCGTGGCGGAGCTGTGCTCGAGCGCCTCGATCACGATGTGAGCGTCGGCGCGCAGCTGGGCGCCCAGTCCCTCGACGGAGACGAGGATCGGCTCAGCGACCTCCTCCTCGCGCGGGATCCGGATGTGCAGCGCGTCGGTCGCGCCCTGCCATGCGACGGCCGCCGTGACGTCCTCGGCGAGGAAGACCTCACCACGAGGCGCGGTGCCCGCGGGCAGGGGCGCCGCGACGTACTGGTCACCGGAGCGGAACAAGTAGCTCACGCCCTCTGCCGTCGCCGCCACCTCGAACAGGGAGGAGAGCTTGGCCACCGGAGTGTGCTTCCAGTTCACCTCACGACCCGTGGGCGATCCGAAGTCCGCCGGGTCGAACGAGTGGGGGCGCTCCGAGCGGGTCTGCACGGGCACGAACCCGGCATCCGAGACCTGTGCCGCGGGGTCGATGTGCGCGTTCGTATGCTGCGCCTCGCTGGGCGCCGTCGTCGAGGCCGCCATTTAGCCGACCGATCCTTCCATGCCCATTTCGATGAGCTTGTTGAGTTCCATCGCGTACTCCATCGGCAGCTCGCGCGCGATCGGCTCGATGAAGCCGCGCACGATCATCGCCATGGCCTCGTCTTCGGGCATGCCGCGGGACTGCAGATAGAAGAGCTGCTCCTCGCTGACCTTCGACACCGTGGCCTCGTGACCGAGCTGCACGTCGTCGACGCGGATGTCGATCGCCGGGTAGGTGTCGGATCGCGACTTGGTGTCGACGAGCAGAGCGTCGCATCGCACCGTGTTGGCGGAGTGGTGCGCGTTCGCGTCCACCCGCACCTCGCCGCGATATCCGGCACGTCCGCCGCCACGGGCGATCGACTTCGACACGATCGACGACTGCGTGTACGGCGCCATGTGGATCATCTTGGCGCCCGCATCCTGGTGCTGGCCGGGTCCGGCGAAGGCGACCGAGAGCGTCTCGCCCTTGGCGTGCTCGCCCATCAGGTAGATCGACGGGTACTTCATCGTCACCTTGGAGCCGATGTTGCCGTCGACCCACTCCATCGTCGCGCCCTCGTGCGCGACCGCACGCTTGGTGACGAGGTTGTAGACGTTATTCGACCAGTTCTGGATCGTCGTGTAGCGAACGCGGGCGTTCTTCTTCACGATGATCTCGACGACCGCCGAGTGCAGCGAATCCGACTTGTAGATCGGCGCCGTGCAGCCCTCGATGTAGTGCACGTAGCTGTCTTCGTCGGCGATGATCAGGGTCCGCTCGAACTGCCCCATGTTCTCGGTGTTGATGCGGAAGTACGCCTGAAGCGGGATCTCGACGTGGACGCCCTTGGGGACGTAGACGAACGATCCGCCCGACCAGACGGCCGTGTTCAGCGCGGCGAACTTGTTGTCGCCGGCGGGGATCACCGATCCGAAGTACTCCTCGAAGAACTCGGGGTGCTCGCGCAGCGCGGTGTCGGTGTCCATGAAGATGACGCCCTGCTCCTCCAGATCCTCACGGATCTGGTGGTAGACGACCTCGGACTCGTATTGCGCCGCGACGCCGGCGACCAGACGCTGACGCTCGGCCTCGGGGATGCCGAGACGCTCGTAGGTCTCCCGGATCTCGGCAGGCAGGTCCTCCCAGGACTGCGCCTGCTTCTCCGTGGAGCGCACGAAGTACTTGATGTTGTCGAAGTCGATCTCACTGAGGTCGGCGCCCCAGGTGGGCATCGGCTTGCGTCCGAAGAGCTGGTACCCCTTGAGACGGGTGTTCAGCATCCATTCGGGTTCGTGCTTGAGCGCCGAGATCCCGCGGACCACCTCTTCCGAGATGCCACGCTTGGCGATCGCTCCGGCGGCGTCCGCGTCGTGCCATCCGAATTCATACACCCCCAGGCCGTCAAGCTCCGGGCGGTCGATCAGCACATCCGACATCACACACTCTCCTCACAGGTCCCAAACGGTGTAATCCGCCCCGACACACCTGATCCCCGTCGAGTCTGCGGGAGCGGGTGCCGTTGGTGGGCCCTCATCACCGGCGCATCCATCGCGCCTAAACTGTTGACGATGCATCAGCGCGGTCAGCGCTCATCGCAACAATCCGATTCTACAGGTTCCGCCTGAAGACAGGGCCGCTCGCCGTGTCCGGCGCGGTTCGGAGAGACTTATGCCCCAGCCCTCGATCGCCACCCCCACGAACTCCCCCGGCGCGCCGTCGACGCACGCGATCCTCTGGGGACGTGCGCTGCGGATCTTCGCCTGGCTGTCCTTCCTCGCTCAGACGATCATCATCGGCACCGGCGGCGCGGTGCGCCTCACGGGCTCGGGGCTCGGATGCTCGGAATGGCCGCTGTGCACACCGGAGTCCCTCGTACCGATCTATGCCGATCAGGGCATCCACGGCATCATCGAGTTCGGCAACCGCGTCATGACGGGCGTCGTCGGCGTCATCGCCCTCGCGGTGCTGCTGCTCGTGCTCGCGCGCGTCGGCGGTCGTCGCCTGGTCTTCTCGGCTCTGCTGTTCGCCGCCGCGGGTATCGTCGCGGCCGGAATCGTCTTCGCAGTCGTGTCGCTCTTCTCACTGCCTGCGACGCCGTTCGCGATGGCGGCCCTGCTGGCCATCGTGATCGCGGCGACGGTGAGATCGGTCAGGCTGACCACCGACAGACGCGACCTCGTGATCCTCGCCTGGATCGTCCTGATCGGCGTCGTCGCGCAGGCGCTGGTGGGCGGCATCACCGTGCTCACCGGCCTGAACCCCTTCATCGTCGGATTCCACTACGTGTCGTCGCTGCTCCTGGTCTGCGTGACCGCAGCGTTCCTCGTGCGGCTGTACGCCTTGCCGGGACCCCGCGTGAGCGCTGTGCCGAGGTGGTTCGCGATCCTGAGCCACGTCACGGGTCTCGCCCTCGCCGTCACCATCGTGTTCGGAGTGCTCACCACCGGCTCCGGCCCGCACTCGGGCGACGCCGACGTCTTCCGCCACGGCTTCGACGCGACCGTCCTCGCGCACGTGCACGCCTGGCCCGGCTACATCCTCGCTGCGCTGGTCGCCGCGCTGACGATCTCTGCCTGGGTGCTGCGCCTGGCGCCGCGCCGGTGGCTGCTCTTGCTGGTGATCGCGATCCTCGTGCAGGTCGGCGTCGGCATCTGGCAGGCCCGCGAGGGACTTCCGCCGCTGCTCGTCGGCATCCACATGGTGCTCGCCTCGCTGTCGGCCGCGACCTACACGGTGGTCGTGCTGCACCTGAAGAGGCCGGTCACCGCGGACGACTGAGGCGGGTAGTCGGTCCCGATCCGCGAACCGGGTCATGGTCGGCACAGTAGATGCATAGCCGGAACATCAGAAGCACACCGGTTCGTCGTGCAACGTGGCCCGCATGAACAAGTCACTGACACGCAGCATCGGCTTCTGGCTCCTCCTCGTCCTCTCGCTCGCGTCCGCGGGCGTCGGCGGGTGGATCATCGCCGGACAGCTGGGCACGATGACCAGCACCCTGCTCGACGGCACCGCGACGGGCATCGAGGTCTACGTCGGACAGTCGCTCGTCGTGGTCGGCGCCGCGCTGCTCGGCGCGGGCGTCATCGGCCTTCTGATCTCCGTCGCACTCGTCGCGGTGCAGGCTCTCGTCCCTTCCACGACGCCGGTCGTCGTCGAGCCGATCGACTGGACTGCAGAGTCATCCGAGCCGGGTGAGAGCACGGTGGCGACGGATGCCGCGGAGCCGACCGTCGACACTCAGGTAGAGAAGGCGGATGCCGACGACGAAGGTCAGAACGGAAGCAGCGGGTCGACCGCCACAGCCACGAAGATCAGCGTCAAGTAGGTGATCGAGGCGTGGAAGACCCGCATCGGCCGCGCCTCGTTCCCCCGTACCGCCTGGTTGTACAGACGGTGCGACTCGTAGATGAACCAGCCGCCGAAGACAGCGGCGGACACACCGTAGACGAGGCCCATGCCGGCGATCGGGATCAGCAGCAGCGAGCAGGCGACGGTCGCCCAGGCGTAGAGGATCACCTGGAGTCCGACCTGCGAAGCATTGCGCGTGACGCCGAGCATGGGCACGTCGACGTCTTCGTAGTCGTCCTTGTACTTCATCGAGAGGGGCCAGTAGTGCGGCGGCGTCCAGAGGAAGATGAGGGCGAAGAGGATGAACGCGGGCCAGTCGAGCGACCCGGTGACGGCAGCCCAGCCGATGAGCACGGGGAAGCATCCGGCGATACCGCCCCAGATGATGTTCTGCTCCGTGCGGCGCTTGAGGATCATCGTGTAGATCACGACGTAGAAGAAGATGGCGGATGCCGACAGCGTCGCCGCGAGCCAGTTGGTCGTGAACCACAGCCACACGGTGGAGAGCACGGCGAGCGTCCACGAGAAGATCAGCGCTCCGCGCGGAGTGATCTCTCCCGTCACGAGAGGACGGTTCTCGGTGCGGTGCATGTGCGCGTCGATGTCACGATCGAGGTACATGTTGAACGCCGCGGCGGACCCGGCGCTCAGGGAGCCGCCGATCACCGTGGCGATCACGAGCCACATGTCGGGGAGACCGCCCTGGGCGAGGAACATCACCGGAACGGTGGACACCAGAAGCAGTTCGAGGACGCGCGGCTTGGTGAGGGCGACGTACGCCTTCACAGTACGACCGATGGACTTCTTCACAACGGTCTGATCAGACATCGTTGAGATCTCGATCCCCTCCTCCACACGCGTCACGACAGCTTTTCCATTCTAGGGCACGCGCGCGCCGTGGCCGCCCAGGGCTCCCGCGCACGCAGCCTGTGGAGAACCGCCCCGCCGTGCTCCGCGATCTGGGTACCGTGTGCGGGTGCACCGTCGACCACTCATCCCGTTCCTCGCTCGCCGTCGTCTTCTCGGTCGCGGGTTGCGCGCCGCCTGCCCCCTCCCCTGCCGCGACGACGACGACGTTCGCGAGCGACGAAGAGGCATTCGCCGCCGCAGAAGAGACGTACCGGGGGTACATCGCCGCCTTCAACGACGTCGATCTCACGAAGCCTGAGACGTTTGCACCGGTATTCGTCTTCACCACGGAGAGTTACTCTGCGGATGAGCGAAGACAGCTGTCGGAGATGCACGCCGAGGGTTACGTCCGCGGTGGTGACATCGTCGTCGTCTCGTTCGATCCTTTGACCGCGACCGAGGAAACCGTTACGGCCAGAGCGTGCACGGACACCAGCCAGACGACATTCACCGACGCACATGGAGTCTCTCTGGTGCCCCCGGACCGGCCGGACCACGTATACGTGGAGCTGACCTTCACCTCCAGCACACCGGCGGCGCTTCTGGATACGTCCGAGGTCGTGACGGGCGAATCATGCGCGCCATCGGAGTGATCGCGATGCTTGCTATGACCGGCTCGATCCTGCTGCCCACAGCCCAGGTCGTCGTCGCCAAGACGTGCACCGCGGCGGAGCAGTCGACCTACGGATGCGTCGGCGGAGGCAGCATCGTCACCGTCACGGAAACGCGCCGGACGCCCGGCCGGGACGCCGAGCCCCGGTCGCAGCGAACCGACGCCGGGCACGAGAACCCCGGCGAGACGACCGCGCCCTTCGTCTGCGTCTTCGACGCCCTGTTGCTGCCGCACTGCGTCGCGATCGAAGCGCACCCGCCGCGTCCCGGTACCGATGCGATGCCGTCTCTGAGCGTCTCCGATCTCGCGGGGTTCGCGCCCGCGACCGCCCGCGTCGCGGCGGAACCGGACAACGTCGGCGTCGCCGGCCTGCCGACCAACTTCCTGTCCGCCGCTCAGGTGCACACCCGCACGGGCGAGCTCTTCGGCACTCCAGTACGCGTGCGGTTCACGCCGGTGGGCTACGACTACGAGTACGGTGACGGCTCGTCCGCGACGCTCACGGCGGCCGGCCGGAGCTGGCGGGATCTCCGTCAGGCGCAGTTCACCGCGACACGCACGAGTCACGTCTACTCGCACCGCGGCACTTACAGCGCCGAGGTCGACATCCGATACACCGCCGAGGTCGACCTCGGCACCGGCTGGCTCGACGTGATCGGCGAGCTGCGCAGCGAGGGCGAACCGCAGGAGATCACGGTGCACGAGGCGCGGACCGCGCTCGTCGCGAGAACCTGCGGCGAGAATCCGGCCGCGCCCGGGTGCTGAGGAACCGTGTTCCAGCGATCGTGATCCGCAGTCCAGGACTCGCCGTGATCGGTCGTCGGCACATGGAATTCCTGAGCCGGCGATGCGTTGTAAGAAGCGGTAACGGGTCACACCACGGCGCTATGCTGAAATGACTCGCGCGACCGGCGCACATCACATACCCCTCATGAGAGTTGCGGTCTGCGGTGGTGCTCTCCGGTCGCTCTCGAACAGTTGCAGAAGGGCTTCACAGTGTCGGAATTGCAGTGGGATGAGATCGACCGGCGCGCGGTGGACACCGCGCGTCTGCTGGCAGCGGATGCCGTCGAGAAGGTCGGGAACGGCCACCCCGGTACCGCGATGAGCCTGGCTCCCGCCGCGTATCTCCTCTATCAGCGCGTGCTGCGCCACGATCCGACCGACACCGACTGGCTCGGCCGTGACCGCTTCATCCTCTCGGTCGGACACTCGTCGCTCACCCAGTACGTGCAGCTCTACCTCGGCGGCTTCGGCCTCGAGCTCGACGACCTCAAGGCACTGCGCACCTGGGGATCGCTCACCCCCGGACACCCCGAGTACGGTCACACCAAGGGCGTCGAGATCACCACGGGGCCGCTCGGCCAGGGTCTCGCCTCCGCCGTCGGATTCGCGTACGCCGCCCGCTACGAGCGCGGCCTGTTCGACCCCGAGGCGCAGCCGGGTACGAGCCCGTTCGACCACTTCGTGTACGTGATCGCGGGTGACGGCGACCTCCAGGAGGGCGTGACGAGCGAGGCCTCCTCCCTCGCGGGCCACCAGGAGCTCGGCAACCTCATCGCCATCTACGACTCCAACCAGATCTCGATCGAGGACGACACGAACGTCGCCTTCACCGAAGATGTGGCCAAGCGCTACGAGGCGTACGGCTGGCAGGTGCAGATCGTCGACTGGAAGAAGACCGGCGAATACGTCGAGGACGTCGCGGAGCTCAACGCGGCGATCGAGACCGCCAAGGGCGAGACCTCGAAGCCGTCGCTCATCATCCTGCGCACGATCATCGGATGGCCGTCGCCCGGAAAGCAGAACTCGGGCAAGATCCACGGCTCCGCCCTCGGTGGCGACGAGCTGGCCGCGACGAAGAAGGTTCTCGGGTTCGACCCCGAGGAGCACTTCGTCGTCGCCGACGACGTTCTCGCACGCACCCGCGGACTGGCGGACCGCGCCGCCGAGGCACGCGCCGCCTGGCAGACCTCGTTCGACGCATGGGCCGCCGCGAACCCCGAGCGCAAGGCGCTCCTCGACCGCCTCGAGGCGAAGGAGCTTCCCGCGGACATCGCCTCGGCGCTCCCGGTGTTCGAGAGCGGCAAGGACGTGTCGACGCGCGCGGCGTCTGGCCAGGTCATCAACGCACTCGCCGCCGAGCTTCCCGAGCTCTGGGGCGGTTCGGCCGATCTCGCCGAGTCCAACCTCACGACGATCAAGGATGCGAAGTCCTTCATCCCGGCCGAGTGGTCGACCCACGAATGGTCGGGCGACCCCTACGGCCGCGTGCTGCACTTCGGCATCCGCGAGCACGCCATGGGCGCGATCGTGAACGGCATCGTGCTGCACGGTCCGACGCGGGCCTTCGGCGGCACCTTCCTCATCTTCAGCGACTACATGCGTCCCCCGGTGCGCCTCGCCGCGCTGATGAACGTCCCCAGCATCTTCGTCTGGACGCACGACTCCGTCGCCCTGGGCGAGGACGGCCCGACCCACCAGCCGGTCGAGCAGATCGCGACGCTCCGCGCCATCCCGAACTTCACCCTGGTGCGCCCCGCCGACGCCAACGAGACCTCGGCCGCCTGGCTCGAGATCCTGCGCCGCCACGAGGGCCCGGCAGGCATCGCCCTGACCCGTCAGAACATCCCGGTGTTCGAGCGCGGCCAGAGCGACGCGTCCGGTGACGTGTTCGCCTCCACCGACGGTGTCGCCAAGGGCGCATATGTCCTCGCCGAAGCTCCGAACGGCACGCCTGATGTGATCATCATCGCGACCGGATCCGAGGTGCAGCTCGCCGTCGACGCCCGCGCGGCACTGGCCGACGAAGGCATCAACGTGCGCGTCGTCTCCGCTCCCTCGCTGGAGTGGTTCGACGAGCAGGACGAGGCGTACCGCGAGTCGGTCCTGCCGAAGGCCGTCACCGCCCGCGTCTCGGTCGAGGCGGGTTCCGTCCTCAGCTGGCGCGGCATCGTGGGCGATCGCGGCCGTTCGGTCGGCATCGACCACTTCGGCGCCTCCGCCGATTACAAGACACTTTTCGAGAAGTTCGGCATCACCACCGAGGCCGTCATCGCGGCCGCACGCGAGACCATCAAGGAGAACGCATGAGCACCCCCACCGCAGACCTCGCCGCAGCCGGTGTCAGCATCTGGCTCGACGACCTGTCCCGCACCCGCATCTCCTCCGGCAACCTGGCCGAGCTGATCGAGACCCGCAACGTCGTCGGCGTCACCACCAACCCGACGATCTTCGCGAACGCGATCACCGACAAGAACAACACGTCGTACGACGCTCAGGTCACCGAGCTCGCCGCCTCCGGCGCGACCGCCGAAGAGGCCGTCTTCGCCGCGACCACGCAGGACGTCGCTGCGGCCCTGGATGTCTTCCGTCCCGTGTGGGAGAAGTCGGGTCACGTCGACGGCCGCGTGTCCATCGAGGTCTCCCCTGACCTCGCACACGACACCGAGGGCACCGTCGCTTCCGCCAAGGAGCTGTGGGCCAAGGTCGACCGCCCGAACCTGCTGGTCAAGATCCCCGCGACGAAGGCGGGCCTCCCGGCGATCACCGAGGCCATCGCATCCGGCATCAGCGTCAACGTCACGCTGATCTTCAGCCTCGAGCGCTACGCCGAGGTCATCGATGCGTACCTCACCGGTCTCGAGCGGGCGCACAGCGCCGACTTCGACCTGTCGAGCATCCACTCGGTCGCGTCGTTCTTCGTGTCGCGTGTCGACACCGAGACCGACAAGCGTCTGTCCGCGATCGGCACCGACGAGGCCGAGGCACTGAAGAGCAAGGCGGGGCTCGCCAACGCCCGTCTCGCCTACGAGCTCTTCGAGCAGAAGTTCGCGGAGAAGCGCGCTCAGGACCTCATCAAGCTCGGCGCCAACGCGCAGCGTCCGCTCTGGGCGTCGACCGGCGTCAAGGACCCGGCTCTGCCCGACACGCTCTACGTCACCGAGCTCGTCGCGAAGGACGTCGTCAACACGATGCCCGAGAAGACGCTCGAAGCGACCTTCGACCACGGCGTCGTCTCGGGAGACACCATCACCGGCGGCTACGAGGAGGCTCGCGAGGTCTTCGCCGGACTGGCCGCGCTGGGAATCGACTTCACCGACGTCACCCAGGTGCTGGAGGACGAGGGCGTCTCGAAGTTCATCGATTCGTGGCATGACCTGCTCACGCAGGTGGCCGAGGCCCTCGAGGCCCAGCGATGACCTTCGCGATCCACGCCTCCGGGGCGGCTCGGGTCGCGATCGATGAGACGGTTCCCGCGCTGGTCCACGACCTGATCGCGTCGCGCGTCACCGGCGCGGACTCGGCGCTGTGGGGTCCTGACGCAGAGTCCGAGGCATCGATCCGGCTCGGCTGGGTCGAGGCGGTGTCGGTGTCTCGCCCCCTGGTGGCCGAGATCGAGGCGCTGCGGGCAGATCTGCACGCCAAGGGCGTGACGCGGGTCGTACTCGCCGGGATGGGCGGCTCGTCGCTCGCCCCCGAAGTGATCGCTCAGACCGCCGGGGTACCGCTGACGATCCTCGATTCGACCGCGCCCGGGCAGGTTCTGGCGGCGCTCGACGAGGGCCTGGAGTCGACGGTCCTCGTCGTCTCCTCGAAGTCCGGTTCCACCGTCGAGACGGATTCGCAGCGCCGCACCTTCGAGGCGGCCTTCCGCGACGTCGGCATCGACCCCGTCGACCGGATCGTCGTCGTCACCGATCCGGGCTCGCCGCTCGACGACTCGGCCAGGGACGCGGGGTACCGCGTCTTCAACGCCGATCCGAACGTCGGAGGACGCTACTCGGCGCTCACCGCCTTCGGGCTGGTCCCCGCCGGTCTCGCGGGAGCCGACATCGACGAGCTGCTGAACGAGGCCGAGGCCTCGTTGCTCGAGGTCGCGGTCGATTCGGCCGACAACCCGGCTCTCCGTCTCGCCGCGGCCATCGCCGCGACGACTCCCCGACGCGACAAGCTCGGCCTGATCACCGACGGCACGCACATCAAGGGGCTGCCGGACTGGATCGAACAGCTGATCGCCGAGTCCACGGGCAAGGACGGCACCGGCATCCTGCCCGTGGTGCTGCTTCCTGTGTCGCCGGAGCTGGATGCGAAGCCGGCCGACCTGCAGGTCGTGCGCCTGGTCGACGACGCGAACGAGTTCCACCTTCGCGAGCGGCACGAGGGAGAGATCCTCGTCAGCGGCTCGCTGGGCGCTCAGATCATCGTGTGGGAGTACGCCACCGCGATCGCCGGTTACCTGCTCGGCATCAATCCGTTCGACCAGCCCGATGTCGAGTCGGCCAAGGTCGCGGCTCGCGGTCTGCTCGACGCGCGTCCCGCGCCGACCGAGCCCGCGTTCGTCGAGAACGGCGTCGAGGTCCGCGTCTCCGACCCCGCACTCGCTGTCTCAAGGACGGTCGAGGGCGTGCTCGACGCGCTCTGGGCGCGGCTCGCCGATGACGGTTATGTCTCGATCCAGGCCTACGTCAACCGACTCGACGTGCCGCAGCTGCAGGGGCTCCGCGAACTCGTCGCCGCCGATTCCGGTCGCCCGACCACGTTCGGCTGGGGTCCACGGTTCCTGCACTCCACCGGTCAGTATCACAAGGGCGGTCCCGCACAGGGCGTGTACGTCCAGATCCTGGAGCGCACGGATGTCGATCTCGAGATCCCGGAGCGCCCGTACACGTTCGGTCAGCTCCTCGAGGCTCAGGCCGCCGGCGACGCCGGTGTCCTCGCCGAGCACGGCCGTCCGGTCGTCTCACTGACGATCACCGATCCGTCGGCCGACGTCCTCACCCTCTTCGAAGCAGCTCAGAAGTAACAGCCAGGAGAACCTCCCACCGATGTCTGTTCCCATCTCGCGCGGGCACAACCCGCTGCGTGACCCCGATGATCGCCGCCTCAACCGGATCGCGGGGCCCAGCGCCCTCGTGATCTTCGGCGTCACCGGAGACCTGTCACGCAAGAAGCTCATGCCCGCGGTCTACGACCTCGCCAACCGCGGACTCCTTCCGCCCGGATTCGCCCTCGTCGGGTTCGCCCGTCGCGACTGGGAAGACCAGGACTTCGCGAAGGTCGTCTACGACGCCGTCAAGGAGCACGCGCGCACCCCCTTCCGGGAAGAGACGTGGGCTCAGCTGCTCCAGGGCATCCGGTTCGTGTCGGGCGAGTTCGACAACCCCGATTCGTTCCGCAAGCTCCGCGAGACGGTCGATCAGCTCGATGTCGAACGCGGCACGATGGGCAACCACGCGTTCTACCTGTCGATCCCGCCGAAGTCGTTCGCCGTCGTCGCGCAGCAGCTCAAGGACTCGGGTCTCGTCGGTGCGAACGACGATGACGACGAGCGCTGGCGTCGCGTCGTCATCGAGAAGCCGTTCGGGCATGATCTCGAATCCGCGCGCGAGCTGAACGCCGCCCTCGAGGTCGCGTTCTCTCCGGATTCGATCTTCCGCATCGACCACTACCTCGGCAAGGAGACCGTCCAGAACATCCTGGCGCTCCGCTTCGCCAATGAGCTCTACGAGCCGATCTGGAACCGCAACTACGTCGACCACGTGCAGATCACGATGGCCGAGGACATCGGCGTCGGCGGACGCGCGGGGTATTACGACGGAGTCGGAGCCGCGCGCGACGTCATCCAGAACCACCTTCTGCAGCTTCTCGCGCTCACCGCCATGGAAGAGCCGATCAGCCTGTCCGCGGAGCACCTCCGCGCCGAGAAGGAGAAGGTCCTCGCGGCAGTGCATGTGCCGGACGACCTCTCACTCGCGACCGCTCGCGGACAGTACGCCGGCGGATGGCAGGGTGGCGAGCAGGTCACCGGATTCCTCGACGAAGACGGCATGAACCCGCAGTCGGCCACCGAGACCTACGCGGCCATCAAGCTCGAGATCGACACCCGTCGCTGGTCTGGGGTCCCGTTCTACCTGCGCACGGGCAAGCGTCTCGGCCGCCGAGTCACCGAGGTCGCCGTGGTGTTCAAGAAGGCGCCCGAGCACCTCTTCGGACGCTCGAACACGGCGGAGCTGGGGCAGAACGCCCTCGTCATCCGCGTGCAGCCCGACGAGGGCGTCACGATCCGTTTCGGCTCCAAGGTCCCCGGCAACGGCACCAATGTGCGCGACGTCACGATGGACTTCGGATACGGACACGCCTTCACCGAGGCGAGCCCCGAGGCGTACGAGCGTCTGATCCTCGACGTCCTTCTGGGTGACCCGCCCCTGTTCCCGCGACACGAGGAGGTCGAGCTCTCGTGGAAGATCCTCGACCCCGTGGAGGAGTTCTGGGCCGCCGAGGGCGGTCCGGTCGACCAGTACGCACCCGGCTCCTGGGGTCCGGCATCCGCCGATGACCTTCTGGCCCGCGACGGACGAGTGTGGAGACGCCCATGATCATCGATCTTCCCGACACGACCGTCAGCCAGGTCGCCAAGCAGCTGGTCAAGGTGCGCGAAGAGGGCGGCGCGGTCGCTCTCGGCCGCGTGCTCACGCTCATCATCTCGGCCCGAAACGGCGTGGCCGAGGCGGCCATCGACGCGGCGAACGATGCGTCGCGCGAGCACCCCATGCGCGTGATCGTCGTCACCACCGGTGACGGCGACGCACACCTCGACGCGCAGATCCGCGTCGGCGGCGACGCCGGCGCCAGCGAGGTCGTGGTGCTCCACGCCTACGGTGACGCGGCGAGCAACGAGGAGAGCCTGGTCACCGGGCTGCTGCTTCCCGACGCTCCCGTCGTCGCCTGGTGGCCGGAGGAAGCACCGGCCGCACCCTCGGAGTCCCCGCTGGGCAGGATCGCGCAGCGACGCATCACGGATGCCGCGACCGCCCCCGACGTCCGCGATCGGCTCGCGCTCCTCGGCGAGACGCACGCCCCCGGTGACACCGACCTCGCCTGGACGCGTCTGACGTACTGGCGTGAGCAGCTGGCCGCCGTGCTCGACCAGCCCCCGTACGAAGAGGTCACGGCTGTTGAGGTCCGAGGCGGTTCCGCCTCTCCGTCGACAGCTCTGCTCGCGGCGTGGCTGCAGATGGCGCTCGACGTCCCGGTCACCTGGTCGTACGAGGATCCGGAGCACTGGCAGGAGGGCATCAAGGGTGTGCGTCTGCACCGCGAGTCGGGCGACATCCTGCTCGAGCGCCCGACGCCGGGTGCTGCCGTCCTCACCCAGCCGGATCAGCCGGACCACGACCTGCATCTCCCCCGGCGCACCCTTCGCGAGTGTCTCGCCGAGGAGCTGCGCAGGCTCGACCCTGACGTCCTGTACGGTCGAGTGATCACCGAGGGCTGGGAGAAGCTGGGCCCGCCCAAGACAGGAGAATGATGTCGACGCAGACAACGTCCGCGGAGAAGCGCGTCGTGGTCGAGGCCACCCCTGAGGCTCTCGCCACGAGCGTGGCCGACAGATTCCTCACCCGGTTGCGCGCTCGCACGCGAAACGGTCGGATCGCCCACGTCGCCCTCACCGGGGGATCGATGGGCGGGGCCGTGCTGCGAGCGACCCTCCGAAACCCGAGGTCGGCGCAGATCGACTGGTCTCTCGTGCATTTCTGGTGGGGAGACGAGCGGTTCGTCGCGCGCGACGATGCCGATCGCAACGCCCTCCAGTCCCGGGAGGCGCTGCTCGATCACATCGCCGTTCCCGAGGAGAACGTGCACGAGGTGGCGGCTTCCGGAGAGGGCCTGACCCTCGACGAGGCGGCTGCGGCCTACGCCGCCGAGCTCGCGAGGTTCGGCACCTCCGAGCACCCCTGGCCGTCGTTCGCGGTCTGCTTCCTCGGGGTCGGTCCCGATGGTCACATCGCCTCGCTCTTCCCCGACCGCACCGAGGTCACGGTGACGGATGCTGCCGCACTCCCCGTTCGCGACTCCCCCAAGCCGCCGCCCGAGCGCGTGACGCTCACCCGCCCGGTGCTCAATGCCTCGAAGCGGGTGTGGCTGGTGCTCACGGGGGCCGACAAGGCGTCGGCACTGGGCCTCGCGCTCGCAGGGGCCAGCTACACGAACGTGCCCGCAGCGGGTGCGAAAGGACGCAAGCGCACGGTGTTCTTCGTCGACGAGGCCGCGGCCTCGGAGGTGTCGCCGGACCTCATCGATCCGGCGTACTGACGCGGTCGAACGCGACGGCGCTGACGCGCTCAGGCCTCGGGGTTCTCCTCGGGGCCTTTCGCGTCGCTGCCCCGGGTGATGCCGAGGTCCTGACTGTCGCTCAGCACCTGAGGGTGGTAGCGGGCGAGTCCCACGACGCCCCACACGGCGATCGCGCCTGCGACACCGAAGATCACCAGGACCCACGGCGGAGCGGCGGCAGCCTCCCCCAGCACGACCATTCCGATGAGCACTGCGATGAGCGGATCGACGACCGTCAGGCCGGCGATCACGAGGTCGGGAGGGCCGGAGCTGTAGGCGGTCTGCACGAAGTAGGCGCCCACGGCTGCCGCGGCGATCAGAGCGATCACGCAGATCACTGTGATCCACTCGAAGTTGCCGGCTTCGATCCGGTTGATCACGGCCTTCGCGAGGGTGGCGACGAAGCCGTAGAGGATGCCCGCGCCGATGACGTAGAAGAGCGCGCGCATGCGGCGACGGAGGACGAGCCAGCAGGCCCCGAGCACGATGATGACGACGAGCAGGATCGCCAGGATCGTGAAGAGCTCGGTGTCGGCGATCTCCTTCTCGGTCGCGAAGATGGCGGCGAAGAAGACGAAGAGGAAGATCCCGCCCACACAGCACACGATCGCGGTGATCGACTGCCTGGTGGGTGAGTGTCCGGAGATCCGCGCGTTCAGCAGCGTGGTGATCACGAGCGCGATGGCGCCGAGCGGCTGCACGACGATCAGCGGAGCCTGCGAGAGCGCGGCGAGCTGGCACACGATGGCCAGTGCGAGCATCACCGTGCCCGCCAACCACGACGGACGGGTGAGGAGCGCCCTGATCTGGCCGGCGCTCAGACCGCTGGTGCCGTTCGCCCCGCTCAGACGCTCGACCTTCTCCACTCCGCGATGCTGGTACTGCGCACCGAGCGACATGAAGACGGCACCCGCCAGCGCCAGCGGGATGCCGAGGAGCAGCTTGGGGTTCTGAAAGACGCCAACCAGCTGCTCTGTGACGTCGTCCGCCCCAGTCATCCATACGGAGATGCTCACGCTAAGACCCTACCCGGGGATACGCGCCGAGTAGGGTTATGGCGTGGCTGTTCTTCCTATTCGCATCATGGGCGACCCCGTCCTGCACTCCCCCGCCTCCCCCGTCGACGAGATCACCGACGACATCCGCGTCCTCGTCGCCGACATGTTCGAGACCATGGACATCGCTCCTGGCGTCGGGCTCGCCGCCCCACAGGTCGGCGTGCCACTGCGCCTGTACACGTACTCCTACGTCGATGACGACGATCAGCCCTGGCGCGGGGTCATCATCAATCCCGAGCTGTGGATGGTGCCGCTCGAGCCGGGCGAACCCGATGACGAGCTCGAGTCCGAGGGATGCCTCTCGTTCCCCGGCGAGCGATTCCCGCTGCGCCGCTCCGAGCGGGTGCGGGTGACGGGGATCGACCTCGAGGGAGCCCCGGTCGAGATCGCCGTCGACGGATGGCGGGCGCGCATCATGCAGCACGAGTTCGATCACCTCGACGGCATCCTCTACATCGACCGCCTGTCGGACGGCGACTGGAAGATCGTGCAGAAGATCGCCAAGAAGCGCGGCTGGGGCAAGCCGGGCGCCAACTGGATGCCGGGCGTCGACGATCTCGAAGGCTGACCCGCCTTTCAGCCCAGTCAAAGACTTCTCCGAGTTGCATCACAGACTCGCGGACGGATAGCGTTCTGGAGGCGGCATATCGGTATGCCCGCCCACGACGCTCTGGAGGGGACATCATGATGAAAATGCGCACGCGACGCGCACTGGCGCTGGCAGGTTCTGCGGTGGCGCTGTCGGTCGCTCTGACCGGCTGCAGCGCAATCAACGGCATTCTCGGAGGAGGTGCCGGCGACGCGGATCGCGACGAGGAAACCGGACAGGTCACCGAGAGCTCGAACATCGACATCTTCGCGCTCAAGCTCGGCGACTGCAAGATGGCCAGCGCCTCCGGTCTGATCGAGGATGCCGATGTCGTCCCGTGCGACCAGCCGCACGATGAAGAGGTTTACTACGAGATCACGATGAAAGACGGCGAGTTCTCCGAAGAGGACGTCGACACCGCCTCGCAGGAGTGCATCGGCGACGCGTACACGAGCTTCATCGGCGTCGCGTACGACGATTCCGCACTCGAGGTGTACCCGATCACCCCGACGCAGGACACCTGGGACCAGCTGAACGACCGCGTCGTGCAGTGCGTCGTCACCGACCCGGCAGGCCAGACCACCGGCTCCCTCAAGGGCGCCGCGCGCTGATCCCCGCTCGACGAAAGAAGGCCCCGTCATCGACGGGGCCTTCTTTCGTCGTCCGCCCTGTTCCGCCGTGACGGCAGAGCTCCGGTGGAAAGGGAAAAGCCCCTCCGAAGAGGGGCTTCTCATTGGCTCCCCGGCTTGGACTCGAACCAAGAACCTGCCGGTTAACAGCCGGCTGCTCTGCCAATTGAGCTACCGAGGAATGTGCTCCGCTGCGCGGGCAACTCGTCAATCCTAGCAAACTCCGAAGCATGCTCGTGACACGGGCCGCACATCGGGCGTGTCGCTTACGACCCCGCTCAGAGCCCCGAATCCGCCTCGGCGTTCGGCGCCCAGAGCAGGTCCTTGCCCACGCCGCGCGCCACCACATGCCCGCCGCGGAGCATGAGGGTCTCGGCGTTCAGCTCGCGGATGAAGTCGGCGTCGTTGGTGACGAGCAGCGCACCCATGCCCAGTTCCTTGCGGCGTCGTGTGATCGCGTCGAACACCACCGGCCTGACCTCGAGGTCGAGGTTGGCGAGGATCTCGTCGGCGATCAGCACCCGCGGCTCGAGCACGAACGACCGGGCGATCGCGACCCGCTGGCGCATCCCGGCGCTGAGCTCATACGGGAACTTCGATGCCGTGCCGAGCGGGAGATGCAGCTCGTCGAGCAGCGTCGCGACCCGGATCGACAGCGCCTTCGCGTTCACGCGCTTCTCGCGCATCAGAATGGGCTCCGCGATCACCTCGTTGACCGTGAGCTGGGGCGGAAGGTCCGCACCGGCCCCCTGGGGCACGAAGCCCGTGCGGTAGGTGAGCACCCGATGCTTGCGCCCCGGACGGCGGATGTCGACGCCGCAGACCTGCGCGCTCCCTCCGACGACCCGGACGGAGGCATCGGTCGAGCCTGCCAGTGCGGCCACGAGCGTGGACTTGCCCGACCCGGTCGGCCCCGCGACGCAGATGAGCTCACCGGGCGCGAGCGAGAAGCTGACTCCGTCTATCGCGCGGGTGGGACCGCTGTGGCCCACGCGGTCGATCACGAGGTCTGAGCTGTCGATCGCGTTCGTCGACTCGGGGCGAGAGGCCATTCCTCCATCCTGCACTGCCGCACAGGACCGGGGCCGTTACGACTCGGTGAACCGCTGACGCTCGACGTCGATGTCCCGCAGACGCATCCGCAGCGCACGTCCTCCGTCGGAGTCTGCCGGCACCCGCTGCACGGCACCGAGCAGCTCCTCCTTCTCCTGCTGAAGGCTCCGCATGATCAGACGACGGGCGAGGTCGGTCGTCGACGCGACAGCACCCTCTTCGTTGCGCGCGGGGAACGGCGTCATCAGCAGCTCCCCCGCGAGTGAGCGGTACGGCTCGCGCACCGAGTTCACGGCATCCGTCACCCAGCCCGATCGGGTGCGATCGGGGGCGGCGGCGACAGCCTCTCGCACGGCATCGAGACCCGGCGTGCGGAACGGAGCACCGAGCGCGCGTGCGAGCAACGCCTGATCGACCTGGTGCCCGTACTGCAACGCCCCCATCAATGCGTCGCGCTCGACGGCGACGTCGGCGGTGCGGGGCAGGTTCGCGAGCGTCACCGGTGCGAGCGCAGAGCTCGCCCCGGACTCGGATGCGGTGTCGTGCCGGGTGACGGTCTCGTGGCGCGACGTCTGCGCTCCCCCGCGAGCCGCCCGCTCGACCTCGCTGTGCACCTCGGTCGGATCCATGCCAAGGCGGCGGGCGAGGACGCGCTCGTAGCCGGGGCGCAGCAGGCGGTCGCGGATCTCGGCGACGATCGGCGCCGCGGCGCGCAGGGCACCGACCCGCCCCTCGACGGTGGCGAGATCGAAGCCGCTCAGCTTGCGGTCGATGGCGAACTCGAACATCGGCTGCTTGGTCTCCATGAGAGAGCGCACGGCGGCATCGCCGCGCTGCAGTCGCAGATCGCAGGGATCGAGACCGTCCGGTGCGACGGCCACGAACGTCTGCGCGTTGAAGCGATCGTCTTCGGTGAACGCCCTCAGGGCCGCCTTCTGGCCGGCCTCGTCACCGTCGAACGTGAAGACCACCTCGCCCGAGGCGTTGTCGTCGCCCATGACCCGCCGCAGTACCTTGATGTGATCGGTGCCGAAGGCCGTTCCACAGGTGGCGATCGCGGTGGTGAGACCCGCCAGATGGCACGCCATCACATCGGTGTAGCCCTCGACCACCACGACCCGACGTGGGTCGCCACGGGCGATGTCGCGCTTGGCGAGATCGAGACCGTACAGCACCTGCGCCTTCTTGTAGATCGGGGTCTCGGGGGTGTTCAGGTACTTCGGCCCCTGGTCGTCGTCGAACAGCTTGCGAGCGCCGAATCCGATCGTCTGCCCTGACACGTCGCGGATGGGCCACACCAGGCGGCCGCGGAACCGGTCGTACACTCCGCGCTGACCCGTGGAGACGAGGCCGGCCGTGCTCAGCTCCTCGCGGGTGAAACCCTGCGCCGTCAGCGCCTTGAGCATCTTGTCCCAGCCGCGTGGGGCGAAGCCGACGCCGAAATGCGCGGCCGCTCCGGCGTCGAAGCCACGCTCACCCAGGAAGCGACGTCCCTCCTCGGCATCCGCGGTGAGCAGCTGCCCGCGGAAGTACTCCGCCGCGGCCGTGTTGGCGGCGTACAGGCGGCTGCGTCCGCTCGTCTCCGGTGCAGATCCGCCGTCTTCGTAGTGCAGTGCGAGGCCGACGCGTCCGGCGAGGCGCTCGACGGCTTCGGTGAAGCTGACGTGGTCCATCTCGCGGAGGAACGAGTAGACGTCACCCGATGCGCCGCATCCGAAGCAGTGGTAGTAGCCCACCTGGGGCCGCACGTGGAAACTCGGGCTCTTCTCGTCGTGGAACGGGCAGAGTCCCTTGAGTGACCCCACTCCCGCCGACTTGAGCGCGACACGCTCTCCGACGATGTCGGCGATGTTCGTGCGCGCCTTGACCTCGTCGACGTCGGCCTGGCGGATGAGGGGCATCAGCCCACCTCTTCGACGACGACCCGACGGGGTGCGTGCGAGGTCGCCCCCGGTCGGGCGTGCCGCGGCGTCCAGATGCCGACCTCGGCCGGATCGATCTCGCCGACGAGCCTGTTGTGCCAGTCGATCGCGCTCTGGTCGGTGAGACTCGCGATCTGATCGACGATCACGCGGGCGCGCTCCGCATCCGTCGTCGCCGCCATGAAGTCGGCCGAGAAGGCCGGCTCGAGCACATCCGCTCCCGCAGACCACAGGGCATCCGTCGACCAGAGCGCATCGGCGAGCCGCTTGAGCACGCGACGCTGCTCCTTGTAGACGCCCTTGCGGGCATCGATCGTGACGATCGCCTGCCCCATGATTCCCTTGAGCACGGCGATCTCGGCGTCGATCACCCTCGGCACGACGACGTGCGCGTTGTACCGAACGAGAGCGGGTCCCGCGTAGGCCTCCCGTGTGGCCGACACCGCCGCGCGGGCGAACCTGCCGATGAAGTCGCTCGTGAGGTTCTTGAGTCGGGCGAGATCGCGACGGGACCGATCGAACGACCCCAGCCACATCGGCTGCGACGCGAGTCGGTACAGCGCGTCGGCGAGCTCGTCGCGGGTGAAGTCATACCCCACCCACTGCTGGATGCGGTCGATCAGCGCGTCGTGCTCACGCGGATCCGAGAGCTGGGCGACATCGACGTAGCCGTTGAGGATCGCGTCTTCGAAGTCGTGGACCGAGTATCCGATGTCGTCCGAGAGATCCATCACCTCGGCCTCGATGCAGCGCAGCCGTCCCGGAGCGCCCTCGCGCATCCACCGGAATACCGCCTCGTCGTCGGGGTACACACCGAACTTGAGGCGACCGCCGGGATCGGGGACGGGGTGGTCGACAGTCCACGGGTACTTGCACGTCGCATCGAGACTCGCCCTGGTGAGGTTGAGCCCGACGGACTGCCCGTCGTCGTCGATGGCCTTGGCCTCGAGCCGGGTGAGGATGCGGAGGGACTGCGCATTGCCCTCGAAACCGCCGATCGGCTCGGCCCACTCGTTGAGCGCCCGCTCGCCGTTGTGTCCGAACGGAGGATGCCCGAGATCGTGGCTGAGGCACGCCGTGTCGACCACATCGGCCGAGATGCCGAGCTCCGTCGCGAGTTCACGGCCGACCTGCGCGACCTCGAGCGAGTGCGTCAGGCGGTTGCGAGCGAAGTCCGCCGTGCTGGCCGGGCTCAGCACCTGCGTCTTCGCGGCGAGACGGCGCAGCGCCGCGGAGTGCAGAACCCTCGCCCGGTCGCGAGCGAAGTCGCCGCGCGCAGAGCGATGGGTCTCGGCGAAGAAGCGCTCGGCGTCACGGGGGTCGTAGCCGTCCGATCGACCGCCTGCTGTGTGTGCCTGAGGATCAGCCGCCACTGTTCTCGATCTCCGCCCCTCGCATCATCTCGGATGCCGACGCCGCGAGCTCCCGCGACTCCAGCCACTTGTCCGGCAGCGCAGGCCGCTTCGGGCGACCCGAACGACCGCGCTGCCCCTCGGCATCCGCACCGGGGTAGGGAGCGCTGTGGTCGAGCTGCCCGAGCAGGTCGTCGATCTCGGCGAGGCTCGACGCCGTCGCGAGGCCGGTGCGGATGTCGCCGCCGACCGGGTACCCCTTGAAGTACCAGGCGACGTGCTTGCGGACATCACGGCATCCGCGGTCCTCGTCTTCGAAGAACTCGACGAGCAGCTCGGCGTGGCGACGGAAGGCGTCCGCCACGAATCCGAGAGTCGCATCGACGGGGTGGGACTCTGCTCCGAAGGCCTCGGCGAGTTCGCCGAACAGCCAGGGACGACCCAGGCAGCCGCGTCCGACGACCACGCCGTCGCAGTCCGTCTGCTCCATCATGCGCACCGCGTCAGCGGCAGACCAGATGTCGCCGTTGCCGAGAACAGGGACGCTGGTCACGGCCTGCTTGAGCTCGCCGATCGCGTTCCAATCGGCGAAGCCGGAGTAGAACTCGCTCGCGGTGCGGGCGTGCAGAGCGATCGCCGAGACCCCCGCATCCTCCGCCGCCCGGCCGGCGTCGAGGAAGGTCAGGTGGTCGGGATCGATGCCCTTGCGCATCTTGATGGTCAACGGCACGTCGCCCGCGGCCTTCACGGCCTGTGTGACGATCTGCGAGAAGAGCGAACTCTTCCAGGGCAGCGCGGCCCCGCCGCCCTTGCGTGTGACCTTGGGCACAGGGCAGCCGAAGTTCAGGTCGATGTGGTCGGCGTGATCCTCGGCGACGATGATGCGCACGGCCTCGGAGATCGTGTGCGGATCGACGCCGTAGAGCTGGATGGAGCGCGGGGTCTCGGACTCGTGGTGGCGGATGAGGCGCATGGTCGTCTCGTTGCGCTCGACCAGCGCACGGGACGTGATCATCTCGCTCACGTAGAGGCCCGCGCCGTACTCGCGGCAGAGGCGACGGAACGCCGTGTTGGTGATGCCCGCCATGGGTGCGAGGACGACCGGCACGTCGAGAGCGATCGGACCGATGCGAAGGGTGCGAGCGGAGGCGGTGGCGAGAGTCATATCCCCTCCATTCTCCCAGACATGGAGCCGGTCTCGGCGCATCGATCTAAGCTGTGCATATGACCGATCCCGCAGTCCGCTCCATCCCCTTCACCGACGCCGACGGCAACGAGAAGACCCTCGACGACCTCGGTGCCGACGTGGTTCTCGTGGTCAACGTGGCGTCGAAATGCGGCCTGACCCCGCAGTACGAGCAGCTCGAGGAACTGCAGCGCCTGTACGGCGATCGCGGCTTCAGCGTCGTGGGGTTCCCGTGCAACCAGTTCTTCGGGCAGGAGCCGGGGTCGGTCGACAGCATTCTCGAGTTCTGCTCCACCACCTACGGCGTGACGTTCCCGATCAACGACAAGGTGAAGGTCAACGGCAAGAACGCCACCGAGCTCTACAAGACGCTCAAAGAGACGCCGGATGCCGGTGGCAAGGCCGGCCGCGTCGAGTGGAACTTCGAGAAGTTCCTCGTGCTCCCCGACGGAGAGGTGGTGCGGTTCCGCCCGAAGCAGAAGCCGAACGACCCCGAGATCGTCGGCGCGATCGAAGCCGCGCTGACCCGCTAGACCTCCGGGCGCTGCTTGCGGCTGGATGGAGTCTGCGCATGGATGACGAGCACACACTGCCCGGCGGCAATGCGAGCGGCATCGTCACGCGCGTCGGCGACACCGTCCGCAAGCAGTGGACCTCTTCCACGCCGAGCGTCCATGCCTTCATGTCGCATCTGCGCCAACGAGGTGTCGAGGTTCCGGCCCCTCTCGGGAGAGACGAGCGCGGACGCCAGCGCATCGAGTTCGTCCGCGGGTCGCTCGCGATCGACACCGGTCCGCTGAGCGCGGACGGGTTGCATCGCGTCGGCGCGATGGTTCGGGCCATACACGACGCGAGCGAGACCTTCACCCCTCCCTCTGGCGCGCGCTGGGATAGCGCCATCACTGCTCCGGACTCTCAGATCGTGTGCCACAACGATCTCGCGCCGTGGAATCTCGTCATCGGAGACCGATGGGTCTTCATCGATTGGGATGCCGCGGCACCGAGCACACGGCTGTGGGACCTCGCCTACGCGGCTCAGACCTTCACGCTCTCGGTCCTCGAAGCCGCGCCGGAGGATGCCGCTGACGGCCTCCGCGCATTCGTCGACGGCTACGGCGCCTCTGCCGAGTTCAGGACACGACTGCCCCTGATGATGCACCGACGCGCCGCGGCGATGCTCGAGCTGCTGACCACCGCGCATTCGCACGGCCGCGAGCCGTGGTCATCCATGTTCGCGGATGGCCACGGCTCCCACTGGGCTGCGGTCGTCGACTACGTCGGCACGAACCAGCAGACCTGGCTCGACGCACTGACCGCGCCTCGGGCCACCTCGACCTGCGACGGGGCCCGACCGTTAGACGAGGCCTGACCGTTAGACGGCCGTGGCCTCCGGCTCGGTCTCGCCGCGCTTGGCCCAGAGGTCACGCAGCACGTTCTCGAAAGCGGCCGGCGGCTGGGCTCCGCTGATGCCGTACTGGCCGTCGATCACGAAGAACGGGACGCCCTGGATTCCATAGGCCTGTGCCTGCGCCTGGTCCTGGCGGACATCCGAGAGGTGACGGCCCGACACAAGGGCCTCACGGGTGTCGTCGGGGTTGAGCCCGACCTCGACGGCGAGCTCGACCAGGTCGTCGATACGGCCGACATGCTTGCCCTCGGTGAAGTAGGCCGACATCAGGCGCTCCTCCATCTCGTGCTGAACGCCCTCGGCCTTGGCGAAGTGCAGCAGTTCGTGCGCCTTGACGGTGTTGGTGTGCTGGAGCAGATCGAACCGGTACTGCAGACCCGCCTTCTCAGCGACTCCTGTCACGTTCGCGAGCATCTGCTGGACCTGATCGCGCGGCATGCCCTTGTGACCTGCGAGGAAGTCGACCTCGTCGCCGTCGAAGTCGACGGGGGTGTCGGGCGAGAGCTCGAACGAGTGGAAGGTGATGTTCACCTGCGGAGCGTCGTCATCTCCGGCGACGGCTTCCAGTCCCTTCTCGAGGTTGCGCTTGCCGATGTAGCACCAGGGGCAGGCGATGTCGGACCAGATGTCGATCGAGATGGCTTCAGTCACACTCACATCCAACCGCATCCTCGTCTCCACTATTCCGTCACGCCCGCCGCGCCGCCTGAGCGCACCCCGCCCCCTGAGCGAGCGAAGCGAGACGAAGGGCGCCCCGCCCCGCCCCCTGAGCGCACCCCGCCCCCTGAGCGAGCGAAGCGAGACGAAGGGCGCCCCGCCCCGCCCCCTGAGCGCACCCCGCCCCCTGAGCGAGCGAAGCGAGAGGAAGGGCGCATCACACGCCCTGTCGAGCCTGTGGAGAGGACTCCCCCCGATGCCGGAAACTCGCTAACGTCCTCGAATGCCGTTCGTCTACATCCTCCAGTGCCGCGATGGGAGCTTCTACACCGGGAGCACGCTCGACCTCGAACGGCGTCTCGCAGAGCATCAGTTCGGCGAGGGGTGCGACTACACGCGCCGCCGTCGCCCTGTCGAGCTCGTGTGGAGTTCGGAGTTCGCGCGTATCGACGATGCCTATGGGTGGGAGCGGCGAATACACGGGTGGACACGAGCCAAGAAGCGCCTCCTCATCGAGGGGCGCTACGACGAGCTTTCAGGGTGGAGCCGACGCCACCGCGACGGGGCGAGCGCAGATTGACGCCCTTCGTCTCGTCGCTGCGCTCCTCGCTCAGGGGACGACCTCCCCGCACCCTGAGCGAGCGCACCTCCCCCGCACCCTGAGCGAGCGCACCTCCCCCGCACCCTGAGCGAGCGCAGCGAGACGAAGGGCGCGGACATGACGCCCTTCGTCTCATCGCTGCGCTCTTCGCTCAGGGGACGACCTCCCCCGCCCCCTGAGTGAGCGCACCTCCCCCGCACCCTGAGCGAGCGGAGCGAGACGAAGGGCGCAGATTGACGCCCTTCGTCTCGTCGCTGGGCTCCTCGCTCAGGGGACGACCTCCCCCGCACCCTGAGCGAGCGCAGCGAGACGAAGGGCACAGGCCGCGGATAGGATTCTCGGATGCTGTCCGCTGACGACCCGCTTCCGCTCCGCCCCGAGCGCGTGCTGATCGCCGGTGTCACCGGGTCGGGAAAGACGACGCTCGCTCGACGCGTGGCCCGGTTGTGGGATCTGCGCCACGTCGAGATCGACGCTCTGTTCCACGGGGAGAACTGGACGCCGCGTCCGACGTTCATCGACGATGTGCGCGCCTTCGCCGCAGAAGACCGCTGGGTCACCGAATGGCAGTACACGAGCAAGGGCACCGACGAGATCCTCGCCCCGCGGGCACAGATCGTGATCTGGCTCGACTATCCGTACCGCATCGCGCGGAGACGCCTGCTGGCCCGCACGCTGAGGCGGCGGCTGCTCCGCACGCCGCTCTGGAACGGCAACGTCGAACCGGCGCTGTGGGAACGCGATGGATGGACCGGCGAGAACGACATCCTGCGGTGGCAGAAGAACACGCGCACCAAATGGTCAGAGCGCATGCCTCGCATCGAAGCGACGCATCCGCATCTGGATGTGGTTCGCCTCGATCATCCTCGCGCTCTCGAGGCCTGGCTGAGCCATGTCGAGCGGGCGCCGGCATCATGAGGTCTCGGATGCTGTCCGCCGACGACCCGCTTCCGCTCCGCCCCGATCGAGTGCTGATCGCCGGTGTCACGGGGTCGGGAAAGACCACGCTCGCGGCCCGACTCTCGACGCTCTGGAGCATCGATCTCCATGAGATGGACGCCCTGTATCACGGGGAGAACTGGACGCCGCGTCCGACGTTCATCGACGATGTGCGGGCCTTCGCCGCAGAAGACCGCTGGGTCACCGAATGGCAGTACACGAGCAAGGGCACCGACGAGATCCTCACGCCGCGCGCGCAACTGGTGGTCTGGCTCGACTACCCCTGGCCGATCGTTCGCGCGCGCTTGCTGCGTCGCACGCTGAGCCGAAGCCTGCTGCGCACCGAGATTTACAACGGCAACGTCGAGAAGCCTGTCTGGCAGGTGCTCTCGACCCGTGACCCTGCACGGAGCATCCTGGCCTGGCAGACCAAGACCCGCCGGTTCTGGGCGACCCAGATGCCGCTGAAACGGGAGCGCTTCCCTCACCTCACGATCGTGAGGCTGAGGCACCCCCGCGAGACCGAGCGGTGGCTGCGCGCTCAGGCTGCCCTTCGTCTCGCGGCGCGGCCCCTGAGCGAGGAGCGCAGCGCCGAGACGAAGCGAGCTCAGGATGCGGAGGGAGTGTCGATCGCCCCGCCGAAGCGCCGGTCGCGCGACAGGTAGATCTCGATCGCACGCCACAGCTCCTCGCGCGAGAAGTCCGGCCAGAGCGTGTCGAGGAACACCATCTCGGCGTAGGCGGCCTGCCACAGCAGGAAGTTCGAGGTGCGCTGCTCCCCCGAACTCCGCAGGAAGAGATCGACGTCGGGCATGTCCGGAACATAGAGGTTGCGACGGATCATCTTCTCGCTGATCGCGTTCGGCTTGACCCGACCGGCAGCGACATCCGCGGCGATCGACCGCATCGCGTCGACGAGCTCGACACGTCCCCCGTAGTTCACGCACATCGTGAGCGTGAGCACGTCATTGTCACGGGTGAGCTGCTCGGCGTACTGCAGCTCCTTGATGACGCTGCCCCACAGCCGCGGCTTGCGGCCGGCCCAACGCACGCGCACGCCCCACTCGTTGAGCTGGTCGCGACGGCGATGGAGCACGTCGCGGTTGTACCCCATGAGGAAGCGCACCTCCTCGGGAGAGCGCGCCCAGTTCTCGGTCGAGAACGCGTACACCGAGAGGTGCTTCACACCGGCTTGGATGGCGCCGGCGACGACGTCGAGCAGCACCTCCTCTCCCGCCTTGTGCCCTTCGACACGGCTGAGTCCGCGGCGATTCGCCCAGCGTCCGTTCCCGTCCATGACGATCGCCACATGCTCGGGGACCGCACGGAAGGCGGGCGGCTGCACGCCTGTCCAGTCCAGCGGGCGGTATGCCACGGCATCCTTGTGCGTGTACGGTTTGGGACTCACCGTGCTCCTTCTCGGGGGTGGTCGGCGACGAGGTGCGCGAGCGAGCGGATGCCGCGCTCCAGATGCCACTGGGCGTAGGCGGCGACGAGACCGGATGCGGCCGCGTTGTCGACGTGCGGCGCGGCATCGATCACGTCCCACTCCCCGGCCATCAGGGAGCGCAGCAGTGACAGCGTCCGCTCGGCCACCTTCGGGCTGCCCGCCGGTGCGCAGTTCGGGCATACCGCTCCGCCCAGCTGACCGACGAAGTGCTGGTGCGGACCGGGCGCCGCGCACCGCGCGCAGTCGCCGAGCGACGGCGCCCAGCCCGACAGCGCCATGACCCGCAGCAGGTAGGAATCCAGGATGCTGCGCGGCGAATGCTCTCCGCGCGACAGCGCCCGCAAGCCGCCCACCAGCAGCAGGTACTGCTCGGGGGTGGCCTCGGAGTCGCTCAGTCGATCGGCGGTCTCGACCATCGCGTTCGCCGACGTGAACCGGTCGTAGTGGGCCGCGATGTCCGATCCGTACGACCCGAGAGACTCGGCCTGCTGCACGATGTCGAGCGTGCGCCCCTGATAGAGCTGCACGTCGGCGACCATGAACGGCTCGAGACGCGAGCCGAACTTCGACGAGGTACGACGCACCCCCTTGGCCACGGCCCGGATCTTGCCGTGCCGCCGCGAGAGCATCGTGACGATGCGATCGGCCTCACCCAGTTTGTGGGTGCGCAGGATCACCGCTTCGTCTCGGTAGGTGGGCACCTTTCGATTATCCTCCGTGCGGGAGAATGGAGGGGTGACCGAACCGCTCTTCATCATTCCGCTCTGGGCGGACCTGCTCGGCGTCGGACTCGGAGGTGTACAGGGCGCGCTCTTCGCCTCGGGATTCCAGGGCCAGCGGCGCCTCGACTGGCTGGGCGTCGCCATCATCGGGATCATGATCGGCATGGGCGGCGGACTCATCCGCGACATCCTGCTCGGGCAGACTCCTGCGACGCTGCAGAACAACTGGTATCTGATCACCGCCACGGGCGCCGCACTGCTGGGGATGCTGCTGGCAGGGCTCTTCACGCGCCTCAACCGGGTGATCGTCGTGCTCGATGCCGTCGTCATCGGCATGTTCGGGGCGTTCGGCACGAGCAAGGCCATCGCCTTCGGCATCCCGCCCGTGCCCGCCGTGTTCATCGGGGTGTGCGCGGCGGTCGGCGGCAGCGTGCTGCGCGACATGCTCATGGGCCTCCCGACGGCGATCATGCACGTCGGCTCGCTCTACGCCGTGGCCGCCGGCGCCGGCTGCACGTTCATCGTCGTCTCGAACGCCTTCGGGGTGCCGATTCCACTCGCGGCGATCCTGGGGATCGTCGTGACCGCGGTGATCCGCATCCTGGCCGTGAGCTTCGACGTCTCACTCCCCGAGCAGCGCCGCATCTACCGCCGCAAGGTCGCGGCCGAGACCGGCGTGATCCCGATCATCAAGCCCAGCATCGACCTGTAGGCGCCCTTCGTCTCGTCGCTCCGCTCCTCGCTCAGGGAGCGGGACCGCGCTCCGCTCGCTCAGGGAGCGGGACCGCGCAGCGCCCTTCGTCTCGTCGCTCCGCTCCTCGCTCAGGGAGCGGGACCGCACAACGCCCTTCGTCTCGTCGCTCCTCGCTCAGGGAGCGGGACCGCGCTCCGCTCGCTCAGGGAGCGGGACCGCGCAGCGCCCTTCGTCTCGTCGCTCCGCTCCTCGCTCAGGGAGCGGGGCACAATGCCGCACCCTGAGCGAGCGGAGCGAGACGAAGGGCGCACCGGTCAGACGGCCGCGAGCTCCTGCTGACGCGTGCGGATCGAACGGTTCACGCCCGACACGATCGCCTTCAGCGACGCGGTCGAGATGTCGCCGTCGATGCCGACGCCCCACAGACGCTGGTCGCCGACCTGCAGCTCGACGTAGGCCGCGGCCTGTGCGTCGCCACCGGCGCTGAGAGCGTGCTCGACGTAGTCGTAGAGCGTGATGTCGAAGCCCTGGCCGCGAAGCACCTCGATGAACGCCGCGATGGGTCCGTTGCCGTTGCCGGCGACGGCGACCTGCTGGTCGTCATCGCGCAGCGTCACATCGAGCACGACGTCGCCCGACATGTCGCTGCGCGTCTGCGTCGCGAGCAGCTCGAAGCGTCCCCATTTGGCGGACTCGTCGGCGGCAGGCAGGTACTCGTCGTTGAAGATCGACCAGATCTGCTCGCTCGTCACCTCGCCACCCTCGGCGTCGGTCTTCGTCTGGACCACGCCCGAGAACTCGATCTGCAGCTTGCGGGGCAGGTCGATCGCGTGGTCGGCCTTCAGCAGGTAGGCGACCCCGCCCTTGCCGGACTGGGAGTTGACGCGGATGACGGCCTCGTACGAACGTCCGAGATCCTTCGGGTCGACCGGCAGGTAGGGCACTGCCCACTCGATGTCGTCGACCGTCACGCCCTCGGCGTCGGCGCGCGCCGCCATGGCCTCGAAGCCCTTCTTGATCGCGTCCTGGTGCGATCCGCTGAAAGCGGTGAAGACGAGGTCACCGGCCCAGGGGCTGCGCTCCGGCACGGGCAGCTGGTTGCAGTACTCGACCGTGCGCTTGACCTGGTCGATGTCGCTGAAGTCGATCTGCGGGTCGATGCCCTGCGTGAACAGGTTGATGCCCAATGCGACGATGTCGACGTTGCCGGTGCGCTCCCCGTTTCCGAACAGGCATCCCTCGATGCGGTCGGCGCCCGCCATGTAGCCGAGCTCCGCGGCCGCGATCGCGGTGCCGCGGTCGTTGTGCGGGTGCAGCGAGAGGATGACGTTCTCACGGTGCGCGAGGTGACGGCTCATCCACTCGATCGAGTCGGCGTAGACGTTGGGAGACGCCATCTCGACCGTGGCGGGGAGGTTGATGATGACCTTGCGGTCGGGAGTCGGCTCGAAGACCTCGATCACCTGGTTGCAGATGTCGACGGCGAACTCGAGCTCGGTGCCCGTGTAGCTCTCGGGCGAATACTCGTAGTACACCTTCGTGTCGGGGATGGTCTTCTCGAACTCGCGGCACAGGCGTGCACCTTCGAGGGCGATGTCGATGATGCCCTGCTTGTCGGTGCGGAACACGACCTCGCGCTGCAGCACGCTCGTGGAGTTGTACAGGTGCACGATCGCCTGCTTCGCGCCGGCGATCGACTCGTAGGTGCGGGCGATCAGGTGCTCGCGGGCCTGGGTCAGCACCTGGATCGTGACGTCGTCGGGGATCAGGTTCTCTTCGATGAGCTGACGCACGAAGTCGAAGTCGGTCTGGCTCGCCGAGGGGAAGCCGACCTCGATCTCCTTGTAGCCCATGCTGACGAGCAGCTCGAACATGACGCGCTTGCGCTCGGGCGACATCGGGTCGATGAGGGCCTGGTTGCCGTCGCGGAGATCGACGGCGCACCAGCGCGGGGCCTCAGTGATACGGGCGTCGGGCCAGGTGCGGTCCGCCAGGTCGACGGTGATCTGCTCGTTGTACGGCCGGTACTTGTGGATCGGCATCGCGGACGGGCGCTGAGTGTTCTGCATGATGGGGCTTCTTCTCTTCGTCGGGTATGTGAACGGGCCAACACAAGCGCCGCGACGAGGAAGGCCCTAGCTTCAGGACTCGTCGCGGCAGCTAAGAAGAAGCAGACCGCCGAAAGGCATGCGGCCATGCTAGCAGGATCGCCGTGATTCTCCGGAGCGCCCGCGAGACGATGCGGCCGGCGACGACACTGACAGGTATGAGCACATCGCGCAGACGCATGCTTCTCGCCGCAGCAGTCCTCTCGGGCATCATCGGCCTCGCCGCCTGTTCCGCCGCGCCCGGGTCGTCTCCGGCTCCGACCAGCTCCGGACCGCCCGCCTGGGTCGCAGGCGATGTGACACCCCCGGAGGGACGTGTGATCGGCACCGGCATGGTGCTCGACGCCGCGGGAGACGTGGAACTGTGCCTCGGCGCGGTCGCCGAGTCGTACCCGCCGCAATGCTCGGGCGTTCCGGTGGACGGGTGGACGTGGGACGGAATCGACGGCAACGACACCAGTGGTGACGCCACCTGGGGCATGTACGCGGCCTACGGCACGTATGACGGTCATCGCTACACGATCACCGACCCGCCCATCATGCTGGCGCTCTACGACTCGGTGGCCCCTGTCGATCCGGCCAACGGCGTCGAGGGGACGACGTCCGCTGCCGACCTCGCCCGGGTGCAGGACGAGCTCTCGACCACGCTCGGGACCGACGCACTCAGCGTCTGGACGGAGCGGGGGTACGTCTGGGTCCAGGTCGTCTGGGACGACGGATCCCTGCAGGATGCCGTCGACGACGCCTACGGCGACGACGTCGTGCTCGTCACCTCGGCGCTGCGCGAGATCGACTAGCGCGCCGGGATCAGGGCGAGCTTGCCGCCGGGGTGCCCCTCGGTGAGCAGGGCGAGCGCCGCGGGTGCCTCGTCGAGAGGGAAGGTGCGGGCGAGCGGTACGACGAGTTCACCGTTCTGCGCCAGCCTCACCAGCTCGCCGCGGATGTCGTCGCGGAACCGCGCACTCGCAGGCATCGACCCGGCGATCGCGAGGATGCCGTCCGCCTCGGCCCTCCCCATGGCGGCGATCGTGACGATGCGCGCACGGTCGGCGACGAGTTCGAGGGACACGTCGACGGCCTCGGCGGTGCCGACCGCGTCGAGGGCTGCGGCGACAGCTGCACCCTCGGAGGCAGCGCGCACCCGATCCGCGAGTCCCGGTCCGTAGGCGACGGGCGTGCCGCCGAAGTGCCGCACGACATCGAATCGACTCGTGCCGGCCGTGCCGATGACCCGGATGCCCCGCAGCGCCGCCTGCTGCAGCACGCTGACGCCGACGGCGCCCGATGCCCCGTGCAGCAGCACGGTCTCGCCGGGGGCCGCTCCCGTGACCGCGAGCATCTCGGCCGCCGTGGTGCCCGCGAGCAGCAGGTTCGCGGCCTCGGGGTGGCTGAGGGGAGTCGGTTTCGCGAACGCCTTCTCGGCGGGGATGGTGAGTGCCGTGGCGTACCCGCCGCTCACGCGGAAGGCGATCACCTCGTCGCCGATCTCGGCCGGTCCGGATCCGATCGTCGTGTCGGGACCGATCGCGCTGATCACGCCCGACACCTCGTAGCCGATCGCCACCGGCAGCTCGACTCCCGGCCGAGGGCCGGCGACGTGTTTGGCATCCGCGGGATTCACACCCGCGGCGTGGACCTCGATGGTGACCTCTCCGACACCGGGTCGGGGTACCTCGTACTCGACGAAGTCCCACTCCTCGGGCGCACTCCACGATGAGGCGACCCAGTGCATCGCCATCAGAAGCCCAGCCGTCCGAGCTGCTTCGGGTCGCGCTGCCATTCCTTGGCGACCTTGACGTGCAGGCCCAGGAACACCCGGGTGCCGAGGAGGTCCTCGATGCCGGCGCGGGCACGACGGCCGACGTCGGCCAGCCTCTTGCCCTTGTGGCCGATGATGATCGCCTTCTGACTGTCGCGCTCGACGACGATCGATGCGTGCACATCGGTCAGATCCGTGCCCTCGCGCGGGGCGATGTCGTCGATCACGACGGCGATGGAGTGCGGCAGCTCGTCGCGTACACCGTCGAGCGCCGCCTCGCGGATCATCTCGGCGATGCGATCCTCTTCCGACTCGTCGGTCGTGACACCCTCCTCGTAGAGCGCGGGGCCGACCGGCATCAGCGAGAGCACCTCGTCGGCGAGCACCTCGAGCTGATCGTTCGTGAGAGCGGAGATCGGGATGACTGCATCCCAGTCCCCGCGGAGAGCATCGACCTCCAGCAGACGCTCGGTGATGTCATCGCGGCCTGCCGCATCGGTCTTCGTGACGATCGCGATCTTCTTGGCGCGGCGGTATCCGTCGAGCGATGCCGCGATGCGGCGGTCGCCGGGGCCGACCTTCTCGGTCGCGGGCACGCAGAATCCGATCACGTCGACGTCGCCGAGCACCTGCTCGACGAGATCGTTCAGACGCTCGCCCAGAAGGGTGCGCGGCTTGTGGATGCCGGGGGTGTCGACGATGACGAGCTGCCCGTCCGGGCGGTTCACGATCCCGCGGATCGCGCGTCGGGTCGTCTGGGGCTTCTCGCTCGTGATCGCGATCTTCTCGCCCACCAGCGCGTTCGTGAGAGTGGACTTGCCCACGTTGGGTCGCCCCACGAAGGTCACGAACCCGCTTCGCGTCTGCTCAGTCATCGTGTGCGTCTCTCTCTTCTGCGGCATCTGCCGCATCGTATGCCGAGCGTTCCACGAACACCGTCGCGATGCCACGGCCACGCCCTCGCGAGGCGCCGCCCGTGAGGGTCAATCCTTCGACGGTCACCGTGGATCCCGGTTGCGGAACCTGGCCCAGCGTCTTGCCGAGCAGGCCGCCGATCGAGTCCACATCCTCGTCCTCGAGCTCGAGACCGAAGAGGTCTCCGACATCCTCCAGCGACAGCCGGGCGCTGACCCGGTACCGTCCGTCGCCCAGCTCGACGACTTCGGCCGACACCTGATCGTACTCGTCGGAGATCTCGCCGACGAGTTCCTCGATGAGGTCCTCGAGGGTGACCAGACCCGAGATTCCGCCGTGCTCGTCGATCACGAGGCACACGTGCACCGCGTCGCGCTTCATCTGCTGCAGCAGCGTCTCGGCGCGCATCGACTCGGGGACGAAGGTCGCCGGGCGGGAGATCGGCCGGATCGATGCCGCCCGCCATGCGTTCTCGTCGCGGAAGGCGAACTGCACCAGATCCTTGAGGTAGAGCACACCCACCACGTCATCGGCGTCGTCGTCGACGACCGGCATGCGCGAGACGCCGCGCTGCAGGAACAGCGTCATCGCCTCGCTGGTCGTGGCGGTCGCGTCGACGGTCACCATCTCGGTCCGGGGCACCATCACGGCGCGCACGAACTGGTCGGTGAAGTCGAACACCGAGTGGATGAGGTCGCGGTCGTCGGCCTCGATCAGGTCGTTGGACGCGGCCTCGTCGACCATGCTCAGCAGCTGCTCCTCCGAGGTGAACGAGCTGCGGCCACGTCCGGGGGTGACCCTGTTGCCGAGGACGACGAGCCCCTGAGCGAGCGGGCCGAGAATGATGCGCAGAGCGCGGACCACCGGGGCGTTGGCGCGCAGCATCCCCTCGGCGTGGTGTCGACCGAACGATCGGGGGCTCGCCCCGACCAGCACGAAGCTGATGCCGGTCATCAGCACCGCCGCGGCGAGCATCGCCCACCAGATGTTGTCGAACAGGATGCTGAAGGCGACCGTGACGAGCACGGCGGCCGCCGTCTCGGTCAGCACGCGGATGAACGCGACGGAGTTGACGTGCGCGTCGGGGTCAGCCGCGATGCGCGTGAGCTGAGGGGCGTTGCGTCCCTCAGCGCCCATCTCCTCGATGTCCGACCGGGAGGTGACGCCGAACGCCGCGTCGATCGCGGCCATCAGACCGCCGAACGCGACCAGCAGGACGGCCGCGGCGAGCAGGAAGGCGGCGGTCATCGGCGACGTTCGGACGCCGCGAAGCCCTGGATCAGCTCCTTCTGCAGTCCGAACATCTCGCGCTCGTCATCGGGTTCGGCATGATCGAATCCGAGCAGGTGCAGCAGCCCGTGCGTGGTCAGCAGGATCAGCTCGTCCATCAGAGCATGGCCCGCGGCCTGCGCCTGCGTCTCGGCGACCTGGGGGCACAGCACGATGTCGCCGAGCAGCCCGGGCGCCGTCGGGCGATCCTCGGTGCCGGGGCGCAGCTCGTCCATCGGGAAGCTGAGCACATCGGTAGGGCCCGGCTCATCCATCCACTGGACGTGGAGCGCCTCCATGGCGGCCTCATCGACGAGGACGATCGCCACCTCGGCGTCGGGGCTCACGTGCAGCTGGGCGAGGTTGAAGTCCGTCAGCCGCTGCAGCACGGTCTCGTCGACGTCGATGGCCGACTCGTTGTTGATCTCGATCATGACTGTTCTCGATTCATCAGAAAGCTCGATTCATCAGGAGAGGCCTCGTCTCGGCTTCCGGTCTCGGGGTCCGGGGCGCTGAGCGCCCCTGCGCTCGGCGCGGTTGGCGAACTCGGCGGCTTGCTCGCGCTCGAAGCGCTGGGCGGTGCGCTGCTCGTCGTACTCGCTGTACGCGTCGACGATCCGACCCACGAGCGAATGACGCACGACGTCGTCGCTCGTGAGGCGGGCGAAGTGGATGTCGTCGATGCCGTCGAGCACGCGCGTCACGAGGCGGAGTCCCGACGATCCCTGGGGCAGGTCGACCTGGGTGATGTCACCGGTCACGACCATCTTCGAGCCGAAGCCCAGACGTGTGAGGAACATCTTCATCTGCTCAGGCGTGGTGTTCTGCGCCTCGTCGAGCACCACGAAGGAGTCGTTGAGTGTGCGCCCGCGCATGTAGGCGAGCGGTGCGACCTCGATGGTTCCGGTCGCCATCAGGCGCGGGACGATCTCGGGGTCCATCATCTCGTTCAGGGCATCGTAGAGCGGACGCAGGTACGGATCGATCTTGTCGGTCAGCGTTCCGGGCAGGAAGCCGAGCCGCTCCCCCGCCTCGACGGCGGGACGCGTCAGGATGATCCGGGTGACCTCCTTGCGCTGCAGCGCCTGCACGGCCTTCGCCATCGCCAGGTAGGTCTTGCCCGTACCGGCCGGACCGATGCCGAACACGATCGTGTTCTCCTCGATCGCGTCGACGTATTCCTTCTGTCCGACGGTCTTGGGGCGGATGACCTTTCCCCTCGTCGAGAGGATCGCCTCGCCGAGCACCTCGCTCGGTCGCGGACCGTCTTCGGCGCGCAGCATCCGTGCCGAGCTCGAGACGTCGCTGGGCGCGAGGTCATGGCCTGCCTTGGTCATGGTCAAAAGCTCCTCCACGAGATTCTTCGCCTTCGCCACGGCGTCGGCCGTGCCCGAGAGCGTGATCTCATTGCCGCGCACGAGAACCTGCACATCGGGATGCTCCTTCTCGAGCATCCGCAGCAGGCGGTCCTGCGGACCGAGCAGCCGCACCATGGCCACACCGTCCACCGCGATGGTCTCCCGCGCCGACGGGACGTCGGCCGGGTCGTGAGTGATGTCAGCGGCCAACGAGGTTCGTCTCCCGAAGGTCTCCGGCGAGGACGTGGGCGTGCACGTGCGGCACGGTCTGTCCTGAGTTCTCTCCCACATTGAAGAGGAGTCGGAAGTCGCCGTCGGCATGCTCCTGCGCGAGCCGACCGGCCATCGCGACCATCTCGGCGAGCAGGGCGGGGTCGTCGGCCGCGAGCTCGACGACGTCGGCGTACTCGCGCTTCGGGACGACCAGCAGGTGCAGCGCCGCCTGCGGGTTGATGTCGCGCAGGACGAAGAGCCGCTCGTCCTCGGCGACGATCTCACCGGGGATCTCACCGTTGAGGATGCGGGTGAAGAGAGAGGGTGCTGACATGCCCCCAGTTTAGTGGTTCCCCCTGCGGCGGTGGCGTGTCGGCCCTGCCCGGACGGGCGCCCGCCGACCACGCGCGACGCGCGGAATCCGGGCATGGCGATCAGCGCCGTGCCGCGTGGAGCGCTCGGGCTCGACGGCTAAGATGGGCAGACACCCATCGCTCGGCGTCATCGACGCGCCCCGTCCGTCGAGCAGCGAGGCCGCAGCGGCCGATGTCGGGGTGTACGAGAAACCGAGGTACAGGTGACGAAGCACGCGCTCTCCATGCAGGATGCGATCTTGAAGCTCCAGGAGTACTGGGCAGGCGTCGGCTGCATGGTGATGCAGCCTCTGAACGCAGAGGTCGGAGCCGGAACCGCGAACCCCTCGACCGCGCTCCGCGTGCTCGGTCCCGAGCCGTGGAAGGTCGCATACGTCGAGCCCAGCGTGCGCCCCGACGATTCGCGCTACGGACTGAACCCCAACCGTCTGCAGACGCACCACCAGTTCCAGGTCATCCTGAAGCCCGAACCGGGCAACCCTCAGGAGCTCTACCTCAAGAGCCTCGAAGCGATCGGCGTCGACCTGCACGCCCACGACGTCCGCTTCGTCGAAGACAACTGGGCCTCCCCCGCGCTCGGCGCCTGGGGGCTGGGCTGGGAGGTCTGGCTCGACGGCATGGAGATCACCCAGTTCACCTACTTCCAGCAGCTCGGCGGCCTCAACCTCAGCCCGATCCCGGTGGAGATCACCTACGGACTCGAGCGCATCCTGATGGCGCTCCAGGGCGTCGATCACTTCAAGGACATCGAGTACTCCGACGGCGTCTCCTACGGCGAGATCTTCGGCCAGTCCGAGTACGAGATGAGCCGGTACTACCTCGACGACGCCGACATCGAGACCTCTCGCGCGCTCTTCGACGCCTATGCCCTCGAGGCACGCAGGCTGGTCGAGAACCGCCTGCCCGTGCCCGCGTACAGCTTCGCCCTCAAGTGCAGCCACGCGTTCAACATCCTCGACGCACGCGGTGCCGTGAGCACGACCGAGCGCACCAAGGCCTTCTCGCTGATGCGCAACCTGGTCCGCGACTGTGCCCGTCTGTGGGTCGAGATCCGCGACGAGCTCGATCACCCGCTCGGTGTCGCTGAGGCTCCCGAGGCCCTCTCCCGCGCCGACGCGCCCACCGTGTCGCCCGATGCGGCCCCTGCGGATGTGCTGTTCGAGATCGGCCTCGAAGAGCTGCCCGCATCGGAGGTCCCCGCGATCACCGTCACCGTCCGCGAGCTGCTCACGACGGCCTTCGCGAGCACACGTCTGGCCTTCGACGACTTCCGCGTCGACAGCACGCCCCGTCGCGTCGTGGTGCGGATCTGGGGTGTGCCCGCCGTCGAGTCCGAACTCGAGCACGTCGCGCGCGGTCCTCGCTGGACCGCCGCCTTCGATGAGGCCGGCGCTCCGACGAACGCGCTGAACGGATTCCTTCGCAAGAACGGCGCCGCCGTCGAGGAGATCGTCGAGGTCGACGTCAACGGCGTGCGCCACGTCGCCGTCACCCGCACTCTCCCCGGGCGCCCCGTGACCGAGGTCCTGTCGACGGTGTTCGAGCAGGTCGTGGGCGGTCTGCGCGCAGACAAGAACATCCGCTGGTCCGACCCCGAGCTCAGCTACGCCCGCCCGATCCGCTGGCTCCTCGCTCTCTGGGGAACCGTCGAGATCCCGCTCGCCGTCTCGCAGGTGACGTCCGCGCGCACCACCCGCGTGCTCCGCACCAGTGAGCCGCCCGTTCGCGAGGTCGTGTCGCTGCAGGACTTCGACAGCATCCTGAGCGAAGAGCACATCATCCTCGACCGCGACGCGCGCCGAGGGCTCATCGTCGACGCCGCCGAGAAGCTGGCCGCATCCGTGGGCGGCACCATCGACATCGAGGGCGACGCCGGCCTGATCGACGAGATCACCGACCTGGTCGAAGCGCCGGGCCCGCTGCTGGGATCCTTCAGCGCCGAGTACCTCGAGGTGCCGTCGTCGGTGCTCACGACGGTGATGAAGAAGCACCAGCGCTATCTGCCGATCTGGGTCGACGGGGCGCTGAGCAACTCGTTCATCATCGTCGCCAACGGTCCGTTCGACGAAGCCGTGGTCCGCGGCGGCAACGAGAACGTCCTGCGTGCCCGGTTCGAGGATGCGAAGTTCTTCTGGCGCGCCGACCTCGAGAAGACCCCCGAGCAGTTCCGGTTGATGCTCGACAAGCTCCTCGTCGAGGACCGACTGGGATCCTTCCTCGACCGCTCGCGCCGCATCGAGGCGCTCGCCTCGGAGTTCGCCGAGATCGCCGACCTCGACGCGCAGACCGCCACGGTCGTCCGCTCGGCGGGTGCCGTCGCGAAGTTCGACCTCGCCTCGCAGCTCGTCATCGAGTTCTCCGGCCTCGCCGGCACCATGGCGAAGGAGTACGCCGCGCGCGCGGGCTACGACGAGGCCACCAGCACCGCCATCGAGGAGATGGAGCGACCGCGCTTCTCGGGCGCCGCTCTTCCCGAGACCGTGCCCGGTGCCGTGCTCTCGCTCGCCGATCGCTTCGACCTGCTCACCGGTCTGACGACCGTCGGCATCAGCTCGACAGGCAGCTCCGATCCGTTCGGCATCCGCCGGATCGCCGGCGGCATCATCGCCGTGCTGCGCAGCCGGCCCGAGCTGGGCATCTCGATCACCGAAGGCATCTCGCACGCGGCCTCCGGTCTCGCCGTGCAGGGGCTCGAGGTATCGGATGCCGTTCGCGCGGCCGTCCTCGACGTGCTGGGCAAGCGGTACTCGCAGCAGCTGACGTCAGAGGGGCACGAGATCGCCGTCGTGCGCGCCGCCCTGCCTCTCGTCGACAGCCCGAGTGCAGCGGATCATGCCATCGAGACGATCGAATCCTGGCTCGGCTCCGAGAACTTCACCGCGGAGTTCGAGGCCCTGCTGCGTGTCGTGAACATCACGCCGGCCGACGTCGCCGGGGAGATCGCCGAGGGCGGCTCCGCCGAAGACGCGGCGTTCGCCGCGGCGGTTCGTCGTTTCGACGACGCCCTGTCGGGTTCCGCAGGCATCGACGCTTTCCTGACCGCTCTGAGGGACCTCGCACCGCACATCGACCGCTTCTTCGGCGAGGTGCGGGTGCTCGACGACGATCCTCAGGTTCGTCGTGCGCGTCTAGGACTGCTCGGCGTCATCGCCGGTCACGCCAGGACGCAGGCGGACTGGGCAGAGCTCAAGCCGCTCGTCCCCTGACCCACCGCGTAGACGGGCACACGAACGAGGGTGCGCATCCATCGGATGCGCACCCTCTCGCGTTCACATTCTTCTGTTCACACTCTCGTCCGGCTATGACCGCGTCACCAGCGGCCGAGTGCGACCGAGAGCACCGCGATCGCGGCCGGACCGGCGGTCGAGGTGCGCAGAACCGTCCGCCCCAGCAGCATCCGCTCCGCTCCGGCATCGGAGAGTCGAGCGAGCTCGTCGTCGCCGATACCGCCTTCGGGACCGACCACCAGCACGAGATCACGGTCGTCGGGCTCGATGTCCGACAGGCGCGTCGGCGCACCGGGATCGAGCAGAAGCACCCGCTGCGTCGACGCGCGAACGGCGAGTTCGGCCGTCGTCACGGGAGCCGCGACCTCAGGAACCCATGAGCGGTGCGCCTGCTTCGCCGCCTCGCGGACGATGGTCGCCCACCGTTCGCGTCCCTTCACCGCCTTCGGTCCGTCCCACCGCGAGACGCTGCGAGCCGCCTGCCATGGAACGATCTCGTCGACGCCGAGTTCGCACGCCGCCTGCACGGCGAGCTCGTCGCGGTCGCCCTTCGCCAGCGCCTGCACCAGAACGATGCGGGGCCGCGGCGCGGGCTCTTCGGAGCGGGCGGACACCCGCACGTCGACAGCCGACGGCGACACCTGTTCTGCCACGCCGGTCAGCCAGACTCCCGCGCCGTCACCGATCGTCGCGGCCTCGCCGACGCGGAGCCGGCGGACGACCGCGGCGTGCTTGGCCTCGCCTCCCGTCAGCGTCACGACGTCGCCGACGGCCGCATCCGACGCGGAGGCGAGCAGGAAGTGCAGTGCCATCGGTGCCCTCCCGATCAGTGCGAACGGAAGCGGTCGCGGAGCTTCGAGAACAGGCCCTGCTGGAACTGCGCCAGCTGGGGCCCGGGAGCCTTCGTCTTCTTGGCGAAGTCCTCGATCAGCGCGCGCTGCGCCGAATCGAGCTTCGTGGGCGTGACCACCTGAACGCCCACCCGCAGGTCACCGCGCTGCGTGCCGCGCAGGGGCGTGATGCCACGCCCCTTGATCGTCAGCACGTCGCCGGACTGCACGCCGGATCGGATCTCGAGTTCGACCTCTCCGTCGAGTCCCTGGATCGTCGTCTCGGTGCCGAGCACGGCATCGGGCATCGACACCTCGAGGGTCGCGAGCAGGTCATCGCCGTCGCGGCTGAAGGACGGGTGCGGGTTGACCGTGACCTCGACGTACAGGTCGCCGTGCGGGCCGCCCGCCTTGCCGACCTCTCCGGAGCCGGGCAGCTGCAGACGCAGTCCGGTCTCCACACCTGCGGGGATGTCCAGCGAGACGGTGCGGCGGGAGCGCACACGTCCCTGTCCGCCGCACGTGCCGCAGGGGTACGGGATGGTCGTGCCGTAGCCCTCGCAGGTACCGCAGGGCTGGGAGGTGACGACGTTGCCGAGCAGGCTGCGCACCTGTCGCTGCACGTGGCCGGATCCGCCGCAGATGTCGCAGGTGACAGGCGAGGTGCCCTCCTGGCAGCACGATCCGTTGCAGGTCTCGCACAGCACGGCCGTGTCGACCTCGATGTCGCGGTGGGCGCCGAAGACCACATCGCCCAGGTCGAGGGTGACGCGCACCAGCGCATCCTGTCCGCGCTCGCGTCGTGACCGGGGACGCGCTGCGCGCCCTCCGCCCTGACCGGCACCGAAGAACGTCTCGAAGATGTCGCCGAAACCGCCGAAGCCGCCGAAGTTCCCCGCCGCCCCGTCGCCGCCGCCCATGTCATAACGACGTCGGGAGTCGTCGTCGCTCAGCACGTCGTAGGCATGCGTGACGAGCTTGAACTTCTCGGCCGCATCGTCACCGGGGTTCACGTCGGGGTGAAGCTGACGGGCGAGGCGTCGGTATGCCTTCTTGATCTCGTCGGTGGAGGCGTCGCGGGAGACGCCCAATACCTCATAGTGGTCTGCCACGTTGGCCCTTCCAGGTGTGTCGTTCTGTGAGCGCCCGCGTCAGCGGGACGCCTCGTCTTCGTCGAGCATCCGCGACAGATAGCGGGCCACGGCCCGCGCTGCCGCCAGATTGCTCGGATAGTCCATGCGCGTCGGGCCCATCACACCGACCCGCGCCATGCCGCTGGGCGCCGCGTAATTGCTCGCGACGATCGACGCCTCGCCGAGCCCGAACGAGGCGTTCTCGGTGCCGATGCTGGCCGCGAGACCGTGGGAATCGGCTTCCATCTCGCTCATCAGCCGCAGCAGGGTCACCTGCTCCTCGATGGCCTCGAGAAGCGGGTGGATGCTGCCGCGGAAGTCCTGCTCGCGCCGGGCCAGAGTGGCGGCCCCCGCCATGACCAGTCGTTCCTGCCGGAACTCGCCGAGCTCTTCGATGATGATGGCCGCGAGGGCGCGAAGAGCAAGGTCGTCGGAATGCTCGTCCGCGGCGAGCAGGGCCTGCAGCCGATCGGCGGCATCGCTCACCGCGCGCTGCGTGATCAGGGCCGACAGCCGCGCGCGCAGCAGCGCCATGTCGGTCTCGTCGACGTCGACCGGCAGCGGAGCCATGCGCTGCGACACTCCCCCGGCGTCGGTGACCAGCACGATGAGCAGACGATTGGGTGCCAGCGCCACGAGCTCGATGTGCGTCAGTCGTGCGCGAGCGAACGACGGGTACTGCGCGAGAGCGACCTGTCCGGTGAGCTGCGTGAGCACGCGGACGGTGCGCACCATGAGGTCGTCGAGATCGGCTGGAGCCGTGAGGAAGGACTCGATCGCCGTGCGCTGAGCGACGGTCAGCGGACGCAGCTGGGCGAGATGATCGACGAAGACGCGGTATCCCTTGTCGGTGGGCACACGCCCCGACGAGGTGTGCGGCGCGGTGATCAGCTCTTCATCTTCGAGCAGCGCCATGTCGTTGCGGATCGTCGCCGCCGACACTCCGAAAGAGTGGCGGTCGACGATCGAACGGCTGCCGACCGGTTCGTGCGTCTCGACGTAGTCCTGCACGATCGCCCGGAGAACCTGGAGGCCTCTTTCACTGACCATCGCAACTCCCTCCCTCTGGCACTCACTGACTTCGAGTGCCAATTCTACCCGCCGAGGCGGGCGCCGCGCTGATCGCCCTACGATGACGGGTATGAGTGTCGCGCCGCAGGTCACCGTGTCCGCCGGAATCGTGCGCGGCGAGGCTGTCGACGGGGTGCACCGATACCTCGGAATCCCGTACGCCGCCGCCCCGTTCGGGCCGAACCGCTTCAGGGCTCCTCGGTCGACTCCCGCGTGGCAGGGCGTCCGCGACGCCGTGAGTTTCGGACCGACCTCCCCTCAGCATCCGTACCCCGGCGCCATCGGCGATCTGCTCGGTTCGGTCGAGATCCCCGGAGACGAGATCCTCTCGGTCAACATCTGGGCTCCGGACGATGCGGACGGTGCACCGGTCGTGCTCTGGATCCATGGAGGCGCACTCGAGCGAGGCACCGCCGCACTCCCCCTGTACGACGGATCCGGGTTCGCTCGGGCGGGCATCGTGTTCGCCTCGATCAACTACCGCCTGGGATCCGAGGGCTTCTCGGTGCTCACGGGGGCTCCCCGCAACCTGGGACTCCAGGACGCCGCCGCGGGACTCGCCTGGGTGCACGAGGAGATCGCGTCGTTCGGCGGCGATCCCTCGCAGATCACCGTCATGGGCGAATCCGCCGGCGGCGCCATCGTCGCCGGTCTGCTCGCCGTCGCCTCGTCGCGAGAGCTGATCGCTCGGGCGATCATCGAGTCCGGACCACTCGAGGCGCAGACCCCGAAGAAGGCCGGGCGTGTCACGGCGCAGCTGGCGAAGCGGCTCGGTATCAGGGCCGACCGCGCGAGCTTCCTCGGAGCATCTCCCGCGAAGCTGCTCCATGCGCGACGGCAGCAGTCCTCCGGCTCCTCTCCTCTGGGTGGGGCGCCCGGATTCCAGTTCGCCGTGGACGCCGAGTCGCTGCCTCGCTCGCCCCACGAGGTGCTCGCCGACACGGACCTCCCGCTGCTCATCGGCAGCAACACCGATGAATACCGACTCTGGTTCCCTCCGGCTGCGCTGGCGGGAATCAGCGAGGCGAAGCTCCTGCTCGCACGACTCGCTCTGCGGATCCCGCGAAAAGCGGTCGCGGCCTATCGATCGGCCTTCCCCGGCGCCTCCACCGGCGAGATCTTCGGCCAGCTCGCCACCGACATCATGCTCCGTGCGCCGCTGACCCGACTGGCGCTTTCGCGTCACGCGCCCACGTTCGTCTACGAGTTCGCATGGCAGAGCCGAGTCCGCGACCTGCGTGCGGCACACGCCCTGGAGCTCGGCTTCGTGTTCGATCGCCTCGGCGACCCCGAGGCGCAGCGGCTCGCCGGACAGGATGCCCCGCAGAGACTCGCTGAAGAGATGCACAGAGCATGGATCTCGTTCATCAAGACCGGCGACCCCGGGTGGCCGGAGTTCGGCACGGAGAGGACCACTCGCCTGTTCGACACCGAGAGCTCCACCGTCACGCAGCGCCGGACGGACGCCCTCGACATGCTGCCCTAGCGGTCCCCGGCAGGATCAGTCCGTGAGCTCGCGCACGACCGCGTCGGCGAGCAGGCGTCCGCGGAGGGTGAGCTGCACCCTTCCGTGCATCGCCGCACCGGGGTCGACGAGACCGTCGGCGATCAGCCCGGCGACGCGCGCACGCCTCTCGGCCGGCAGGTCTGCGACGGCGATCCCCTCACGGATGCGACTCAGCAGCAGCACCCGCTCCAGCGTGCGCGACGCCTCGTCCGGCCGCTCCGTGCCCGCGGCGGGCGACTCGGCGGCGGCGAGCCGCTGGGCGTAGGCGGCGGGATGCTTGACGTTCCACCAGCGCAGACCAGCGACGTGGCTGTGCGCACCGGGCCCGAAACCCCACCAGTCGTTGCCCCGCCAGTAGGCGAGGTTGTGCCGGGACCGCTGCTGCTCGGAGCGCGACCAGTTGCTCACCTCGTACCAGTCGAAACCGGCGGCGGCGAGACGGGCGTCGGCCAGCTCGTACATGTCGGCCTGCAGGTCGTCGTCGGGGGCGGGCACCTCGCCGCGGCGGATCTGACGGGCGAGCTTGGTGCCGTCCTCGATGATCAGCGCGTAGGCCGAGATGTGATCCGAGTCCAGCGCGAGGGCCGCATCGAGCGAGGCCTCCCAGTCGCCGAGAGTCTCCCCCGGAGCGCCGTAGATGAGGTCGACGCTCACCGCGAGCCCCGCCTCCTTCGCCGCGGCGACGGCCGTCGTGACGTTGTCGGGGTGGTGCGTCCGGTCCAGCGCCGCCAGCACGTGCGGCACGGCCGACTGCATGCCGATGGAGAGGCGCGTGACCCCTGCATCCGCCAGCGTGCGCGCGACCTGCGGTGTCACCGTGTCGGGATTCGCCTCGACGGTGACCTCGGCGCCGTCGACCAGCCCGAAGGCGTCCGTCGCCGCATCGAGCATCCGCGCGAGGTCGCCGGCGGGGAGCAGCGTGGGCGTGCCGCCACCGAAGAAGACCGTGTCCATCGCACGGAGGGCACCGGCATCGGCGAGCACCCGTCGTGCGAGGTCGATCTCGCCGATCAGCGTCGTGGCGTAGTCCTCCTGCTTCGCTCCGCGGAGCTCGCTCGACGTGTACGTGTTGAAGTCGCAGTAGCCGCACCGGACACGGCAGAACGGCACGTGCAGGTATGCCGAGAAGGGCACTGCGGGGTCGACGGAGAGATCCGACGGCAGGTGCCCGTCGGTCGGGGCCGGGTCTCCGAGCGGCAGAGGACCGGCCATCAGTGACGCACGGCCATCAGACCGGAGTCGCGTAGAGCGGCGAGATGGCCCGCAGGTAGCGGGAGAAGAGCTCTCGGCGGCGACGCTTCACCAGCGGAGGCACGAGGCGGTAGAGCAGGGAGTTCGGCGCATCGAAGGCGCGCACCGAGAACCAGACCTCGTCGTTGTCCTCGCGCCAGTCGATGTCGAAGGACTCCTCACCGCGCACGACGGAACCGCCGACCGTGCCCAGCACGAAGCCGATGCGGCGCTTCTCCTCGGTGACCGAGATGACGCGCAGCTCGGCATCCGCGCGCATGCCCGCGACCCGCCCGTGCAGCTTCAGGGTCATGCCCGGGCCGGCGAACGGCGTGCCCTCGGCATCGAAGCGCTGTTCGACGTCGTTCTTGCTCGGCGCGATCGGGGTGCCCTCCGCGTCGAAGCTCACGCCGGCGTACGCCGGACCCGGTGCCGGCCGCACATCGTCGACTTTCAGTCCGGATGCCCGCTGCGCGGTCCACGTGAGAAGCGACTCGCCCGCGGACTGGAACCGCTCGAAGCCGCTCCCGATCCGCCACGAGTTCTCCGCCGGGAGGCTGCGCTCCGGCGGGTACTGCATCAGATCGGGCGCGTGGGTCGCACCCACGGCCGCATAGTCCACCGTGTCGTCTCGGAAAGTCCCGCGCCGCATGAGAACCAGCCTACTTGTCGTTGCCTGGACGATCACCCTCACGCGCCGAGCACCGCCCGACGCGCGAGCCCACTACTTCTTGTCCTTGCCCTCGACGTCGCCGGAGAGCGCCGCGATGAACGCCTCCTGGGGGACCTCGACGCGGCCGACCATCTTCATGCGCTTCTTGCCCTCCTTCTGCTTCTCGAGGAGCTTCCGCTTGCGGCTGATGTCACCGCCGTAGCACTTGGCGAGCACGTCCTTGCGCAGCGCCCTGATCGTCTCGCGGGCGATGATCCTAGCACCGATGGCGGCCTGGATCGGCACCTCGAAGTTCTGGCGAGGGATGAGCTTGCGCAGTCGCTCCGTCATGAGCGTGCCGTAGGCATAGGCCTTGTCACGGTGGACGATCGAGCTGAACGCATCGACCTTGTCGCCCTGCAGCAGGATGTCGACCTTCACGAGGTCCGCTTCCTGCTGTCCGGCGGGCTCGTAGTCGAGCGAGGCGTAGCCCTGGGTCTTGGACTTCAGCTGGTCGAAGAAGTCGAAGACGATCTCTCCGAGCGGCATCATGTAGCGCAGCTCGACCCGCTCCTCGGAGAAGTACTCCATGCCCAGCAGCGCACCGCGGCGTGTCTGGCACAGCTCCATGACGGTTCCGACGTAGTCCTTCGGAAGCAGGATGGCGGTCTTCACCATCGGCTCGGAGACCGAGCCGATGCGCCCGTCGGGGTACTCGCTCGGATTCGTGACCGTCACGGTCTCACCCGTGTCCGAGGTGAGCACTTCGTAGATCACGCTGGGCGCCGTGGTGATGAGGTCGAGACCGAACTCGCGCTCCAGGCGCTCGGTGATGATCTCGAGGTGCAGCAGGCCGAGGAATCCGCAGCGGAAGCCGAATCCGAGGGCCACGGACGTCTCCGGCTCGTACTGCAGGGACGCATCGGACAGCTTGAGCTTGTCGAGCGCCTCGCGAAGGTCGGCGTAGTCGCTGCCGTCGATCGGGTAGACGCCCGAGAACACCATCGGCTTGGGATCGGTGTAGCCGGGGAGCGCATCGGTCGCGGGCTTGCGCGCCGTCGTGATCGTGTCTCCGACCTTCGAGAGGCGCACATCCTTCACACCGGTGATGAGATAGCCGACCTCGCCGACGCCGAGCCCCTTCGTGGGCACGGGCTCCGGGCTCGACACGCCGACCTCGAGCGCCTCGTGAGTCGCGCCCGTGGACATCATCTGGATGCGCTCGCGCGGAGAGAGGCCGCCGTCGATCATGCGGACGTAGGTGACGACGCCGCGGTACGCGTCGTACACGGAGTCGAAGATCATCGCGCGCGCCGGGGCGTCGGCGTCGCCGACCGGGGCCGGGATGTCCCGCACGAGACGGTCGAGGAGCTCCTCGACGCCCACACCGGTCTTGCCGGACACGCGCAGGACGTCTTCGGGCTTGCCTCCGATGAGGGACGCGAGCTCCTTGGCGTACTTGTCCGGATCGGCCGCAGGCAGGTCGATCTTGTTCAGCACCGGGATGATGTGCAGATCGTTCTCGAGCGCCAGGTACAGGTTCGCCAGCGTCTGGGCCTCGATGCCCTGTGCCGCGTCGACGAGCAGGATCGCGCCCTCGCAGGCGGCGAGAGAACGCGACACCTCATAGGTGAAGTCCACATGGCCGGGGGTGTCGATCATGTTGAGGGCGAACACCTCCTCCGGTCCCTGAGCGTCACGAAGAGCCCACGGCATCCGCACGGCCTGGCTCTTGATGGTGATGCCGCGCTCGCGCTCGATGTCCATGCGGTCCAGGTACTGGGCGCGCATGTCGCGATCCGAGACCACGCCGGTGATCTGGAGCATGCGGTCGGCGAGGGTCGACTTGCCGTGGTCGATGTGGGCGATGATGCAGAAGTTGCGGATCTGCTTCGCGGGCGTGGCGGCAGGCTGAAGCGGAGTGAGAGCGCGTGGGGACATGTCCCGTCGATTCTACGGTGAGGCGAGGCTAATGCCCGATTCATCGGATCCGGTGTTAGTCTTCCGAGGTTGCCCGGGGGCCATCCGTGACACCGGATCCCGTGAGCGATAGGACTCCGTCACAGACAAGGTGAAGGCGTCGCGTCGCGCAGATCGGCAGATGGTGATTGACTGTCTCTTCGACTCAGCGTTGCGTCGGCAGATCCCGAGCGCGTCTGAACAAGAGAAAGAATCATCACCTTGATCAAGTATCTGTTGCGTCGAGCGGTCGGCTGGTTGCTCATGATCGTGATTGCGACCAACGTCACCTACTTCCTGGCGTGGAGCTTTCTGGATCCCCGGAGCAATTACGTCGGACGACGCCCCCCGCTCAGCCCCGACGAGATCACCCGGATGCTGGAGCCGTTCAATCTGAGCGACACCGTCCCGCTGGTCGAGCGATGGTGGACCTGGTTCAGCGGCATCCTCTTCCGCTGGGACTGGGGCCAGAGCCCCGTCGGTCAGTCGGTGAACGACCAGATCGCCTACCGCATGTGGGTGTCCGCAGAGCTCGTGATCGGCGCCACCATCCTCGGAGCCGTGCTCGGTATCGGACTCGGCGTCTACACCGCCTCGCGCCAGTACAAGCTCGGTGACCGCATCGGTCAGGCCACGTCCATCGTCACGATGAACATCCCGATCGTCGTCGCGGCGCTCGGCATCGTGCTCCTCGCCATCGCCTTCAACGAGTGGGTGGGTGTGCGCGTCTTCTACGTGACGGGCGCAGGCAGCAAGGGAGTCGAGGGCTTCTTCCCCTACCTCCTCGACAAGCTGCAGCATCTGACGCTGCCGACCATCGCGCTCGTCTTCACGGGCTACGCGAACTACCACCTGCTGCAGCGCTCGCTCCTGCTGGACAACATCAAGGCCGACTATGTGCGCACCGCACGCGCGAAGGGTCTGACCAAGCAGCAGGCGATCCGCAAGCACGCACTCCGTCCCTCGCTCATCCCGGTGGCCACACAGCTCGCCTTCACGATCCCCACCGTCTTCACCGGCGCGATCCTCACGGAGTCGATCTTCGGTTGGAACGGCATGGGCAAGTACTTCATCGACACGATCAGCAAGAACGACGTGCATGGTGTGGTCGCCGTCGCGGCCTTCGGTGCCGTGCTCACCGCCATCGGCGCGATCCTCGCGGACATCGCCGTCGTCGCCCTCGATCCGCGAGTGAGAGTGAGCTGACATGACCACGGAAATGATCGACCCCACGCTGCACCCGGATGAGCCTCAGGTGCCGGCCGCTGTCCAGCGCAAACGGATGTCGACCTTCAACCTCTACTACCGCCGCTTCATGCGGAACAGGCCAGCGGTCTTCGGAGTGTTCGTCTTCATCGCCCTCGTGCTCTTCTCGATCATCGGGCCTCTGGTCGCCAAGTACGACCACATCTACCTCGACTTCCTGAACCTCGGCACCCCGCCGTCGGCCGAGCACTGGTTCGGCACGACTCCGGCCGGCAACGACCTGTTCGCTCAGGCATCGATCGGGCTGCAGCGCTCGCTCATGATCGCCGTCACGGTGTCGGTCGGCACGACAGTCCTCTCGGCCATCGTCGGCACGGCCGCGGCCTACTTCGGTGGGCGCGTCGAGCGTTGGACCCTGCTCCTCATCCACTTCCTCATGGTGATCCCGACCTTCCTGATCCTCGCGCTGGTGTCGAACACCGCCGGCGGCGACTGGCGGGTCATCGCGCTCGCGCTCATCTTCATCGGCTGGTTCTTCCAGGCCAGGGTCATCTGGACCATGGCGCTCTCCCTTCGTGAGAGGGAGTACGTGGAGGCCGCCCGGTACATGGGTGTGCGCGGAATGAGGATCGTCATGCGACACCTCATCCCGAACATCGGTTCGCTGCTCGTCATCAACTTCACCCTCGGAGTCGTGGCGGCCGTCATGACCGAGACCGGACTGTCGTTCATCGGCTTCGGCGTCAAGATCCCCGACGTGTCACTCGGCTCGCTCATCGGCAGCGGCGCCAACAGCATCACCAGCGCGCCGTGGCTGTTCTACTTCCCCGCCATCGCCCTCGTCATGCTCACCGTCTCGATGGCGCTCGTGGCTGATGGCCTGCGCGACGCGCTCGATCCCACCTCTGCGGCAGGAGGCCGCGCATGAGCACCTACTCTGCAACCACAGTCCTTTCCGTCCGAGACCTGAGCGTCAGCTTCCCCTCCGAAGCGGGTCGCGTCGACGCCGTGCGCGGCGTCTCCTTCGACCTCGAGGCGGGCAAGACGCTCGGCATCGTGGGCGAGTCCGGATCGGGCAAGTCGGTCACGTCCCTGGCGATCATGGGCCTGCTCGACGACAACGCGAAGGTCACCGGCTCGATCGTCTTCGACGGCCAGGAGCTGCTCGGCAAGAGCGACAAGCAGATGTCGATGATCCGCGGCAACGGCATGACGATGGTGTTCCAGGATCCGCTCACCTCGCTCACCCCGGTGTTCACGATCGGCGACCAGCTGATCGAGGCGCTCACGGTGCACCGCAACCTCTCGAAGCGCGAGTCCTGGGATCGATCCGTCGAGCTGCTCACCCTGGTCGGGATTCCCGAGCCGGAGAAGCGGATGAAGTCCTTCCCGCACGAATTCTCGGGCGGTATGCGTCAGCGCGTCGTGATCGCGATCGCGATGGCGAACAACCCGAAGCTGATCATCTGCGACGAGCCGACGACCGCTCTCGACGTCACGATCCAGGCGCAGATCCTCGATCTGATCGAGAAGGCGCAGGGCGAGACGGGTGCCGCGGTGATCATGATCACCCACGACATGGGTGTGGTCGCGCGCACCGCCGACGACGTCATCGTGATGTACGCCGGCAAACCCGTCGAGCACGCCGAGGCGCGGGAGCTGTTCCACCGCACCCGGATGCCGTACTCGATCGGACTCCTCGGCGCGATCCCCCGCGTCGACAAGGCCGAGAAGCAGCCCCTCGTCCCGATCAAGGGCAACCCGCCGTTGCTCATCGATCTGCCGGACGCCTGTCCGTTCGCCGACCGGTGCCCCATCGTCATGGACGCGTGCCGCACGCGGGAGCCCGAGCTGCTGCCCGTCACCACCGGAACGGATGCCGCGCACAGCGCCGCATGCATCCGTGCGAACGAGATCGAGGACGGCGGTCTGATCGGCGGTCTGCCGGTGTTCCCCATTCCGGTGATCCCCGAGAGCGACCTGACGCGCACTCCGCGCGAGCAGCGACCGGTGACCCTCGAGGTCCGCAATCTCAACAAGACCTTCTCGCTGATGAAGGGCGCCATCTTCAAGCGCAAGGTCGGCGAGGTGCACGCAGTCAAGGGCCTCACCTTCGATGTTCGCGAGGGCGAGACGATGGCCATCGTCGGTGAGTCCGGGTCGGGCAAGACCACGACGCTGCTGCAGATCATGGACTTCGCCAAGCAGGACGACGGCGACATCATCGTGGCAGGCACCAGCGTCGGATCGATCACGAGCGGCAAGCAGGAGCGAGCGCTGAGGCGCGATATCCAGATCGTCTTCCAGGACCCGATGGGCGCCCTCGACCCGCGTATGACCGTGAGCGCGATCATCGCCGAGCCGATGATCGCCATCGGTGTCAAGCGAGAAGACGCTCACCGTCGAGTCCAGGAGCTGATGGACCTCGTGGGGCTGAACCCCGCGCACCTCGACCGGTTCCCCGGAGCGTTCTCCGGCGGACAGCGACAGCGCATCGGCATCGCCCGCGCACTCTCGACGAATCCGAAGATCGTCGTCCTCGACGAGCCGGTATCCGCGCTCGACGTCTCCATCCAGGCCGGCGTCATCAACCTCCTCGATGAGCTGAAGGTCAAGCTCGGCCTGTCGTACCTGTTCGTCGCACACGACCTCTCGGTGGTCCGTCACATCGCCGACCGCGTCGCTGTCATGTACCTCGGCGAGTTCGTCGAGCACGGCGATGTCGACGACGTGTTCGACAACCCCCAGCACCCCTACACGCAAGCGCTGCTGTCGGCGATCCCCGTCCCGGACCCCGACATCGAGCGCAGTCGTCAGCGTGTTGTCTTCGATGCGGAGACGATGTCGACCCGACCGCTCGTCTCCTGAGCTGCCCCGGTCACTGTCCGATAACGGTTACGGGATATTCACTCGTGCACCCGAGCCTTTCGGGCGAAAGCGAACTAATCTCCCATCTATGACTACGCCGAAAGGCGAAAGGAGCACCATGAAAGGCACCACGAAGCTGATGGGCGTTATCGCTCTCAGCGGCGCCCTGGCACTCGCGATCAGCGGATGTGCAGCAGGCGGCACGAGCGGAACCGATGGCGGCAACGAGCCCCAGGAGACCAAGTCTGCGGATTACAACCCGCAGCCCCGCGAGAACCTGAAGGAAGGAGGCGAGGTCCACTTCGGCATCAACGAGATCACTCCGCAGATGAACCCGTTCAACGGCAACGGCAGCGCTGACACGACGCGCCTCGCCCAGTGGTACAACCCGCAGGTGTTCCTGATGTCGCCCGAGGGCGAAGTCTCGGCGAACCCGGCGTACCTCGACGACTGGGACATCAGCGAGAAGGACGGCAAGACCGTCATCACGATGAAGGTCAACGAGAAGGCTGTCTGGAACGACGGCACGCCGATCGACTACACCGCGTTCGCAGCCACCTGGAAGGCGAACAGCGGCGAGGACGAGGCCTACGAAGCCAGCGCGACGGACGGCTACAAGGAGATCGAGTCGGTCGAGCCCGGCGAGACCGACAAGGACGTCATCGTGACGTTCAAGGGCGAGTTCGCCTGGCCGAGCATGCCGTTCCTCAACGGCATCCTGAACCCGGCGGTCAATTCGCCGGAGGTCTTCAACACCGCGTACATCGAGAACGCGCACCCCGAGTGGGGCGCCGGTCCGTACAAGCTGACCGACTTCGACATCAACGGCCAGACCGTCACCTTCGAACCGAACGAGAAGTGGTGGGGCAACGCACCGCTGCTCGACAAGGTGACCTTCACGGGCCTCGACGCCTCCGCCTCGATCAACGCCTTCAAGAACGGCGAGATCGACATGGTCGGCACCAACACGAAGGATCGCCTGGCACAGGTCGCCGACATGAAGGACGTCACGACCTACCGTTCGCAGCAGACCGCGAAGACGATCATCATCCTGGACGCCGAGAAGCCGCAGCTGAAGGACATCGCCGTACGCCAGGCGTTCTTCATGGCGATCGACGTCGACCAGCAGAAGCAGATCGCGTGGAACGGCCTCGACTACGAGGAAGCTCCCGCCGGCTCGCTGAACATGTACGACTTCCAGGACGGATACAAGGACTCGTTCTCCGAGGCCGGCCTGAAGTTCGACGTAGACGCCGCCAAGAAGCTGCTGGACGACGCCGGCTGGACCGAGGGCTCAGACGGCATCCGCGAGAAGGATGGCGTCAAGCTCGAGATCGTCTACCCGGTTCACAGCGATGACCCGACGATCGAGGCCCTCGCCAAGGCGCTGCAGCAGCAGGAGAAGGCCATCGGCATCGACCTGCAGATCGAGAAGCGCGCACCCGCGGACTTCTCGACCGACTTCAGCACGAAGAACTGGGACGGATTCTCGCTGCGGTTCACCGACTCCGACCCGTTCGGACCGCTGTACTTCTGCCAGCTCTACTGCTCCGACAGCAGCCTGAACCTGTCCGGAACCGGCACCGCCGAGATCGACGAGAAGATCAAGGACCAGGTCGAGTCGCAGACGACGGCCGAGGACTGGACCGCCGCGACGATGAAGCTCGAGCCGGACATCATCAAGGAGACCTGGGGCGTCATCCCGCTCTACAACGGTCCCTCGATCTTCACGGTCAAGGACGGCCTCGCCAACCTGACCCCCGAGCCCTACGTCGGACTGGACCTCTTCGGAGTGTCTCCGGTCGAGAACGTCGGCTGGGAGAAGTAACTCCTCTCTACGAAGCGGGGTCGGTGGTCATCCACCGGCCCCGCTTTCTCTATGCTGAACGCGTGAGCGTCCAGATCGTCCTCGTGCACGGCATCCGCACGTCCGCGACCATGTGGCGCTCGCAGCTCGCCTTTCTCCGCGAGCAGGGCATCCCCGCCGTCGCGGTGGACCTGCCCGGGCACGGCTCGCGGATGGCCGAGGACTTCACCCTCCATGAAGCACTGCACACGATCGATGTCGCGGTCCGCGATGCCGCGACCCGCGGGCCCGTGCTCCTGGTGGGTCATTCGATGGGCGGTCTGCTCTGCCTGGCCTACGTCGGAGGTGCCGATGCTCCCCGCGTGGCGGGGCTGATCGCCGCGTCGTGCACGTCACTCCCCCGCGGCGCCGGGCTGGCGGCCTACCGCGCGATCGCCCGCGCCGTCGACAGACTGCCCGACCGGGGCATGTGGATCACCGCGCGCATCCTCGAGGCGACCATCCCCGAGGAGACGCGCTCCGACTTCGCTGCGGGCGGCTACGCCCTCGACACTCAGGACACGGCGCTGCGCACCCTCGCCGCTCTCGATCTCGCGACCGCGGTGTCCAGGATCGACGTGCCGCTGTGGTTCGTCAACGGACAGTGGGATCAGCTGCGGGTCAATGAGGCGCTGTTCCGCCGTCTCGCGCCGCATGCCGAGCTCATCGTCGTCCCCCGCACCACTCACCTGGTCACCGCGATGCGGCCGCAGATCTTCAACGCCGTGCTGCGTCTGGGCATCGCGACCATCGAGAGGGATGCTAGGCCGGCGGCAGAGGATGCCGGGCGGTCTGCCGGGCCAGGGCGGTGAGTGCACCACCCACGAGCGACAGCACGGCGGCGGCGACGAATACGAGCCAGAAGCCGCCGACCAGTGCGACGAGGCCCGCCCCCAGCACCGGACCGATGAGCTGTCCGAGCGCAGCCGTCACGGAGACGATCCCGAGATCGCGCGCATGGTCCTTCTCGTCCGGGAGCAGATCAGCGGCGAACGCGAGTCCGACGGTCGAGAACGCGCCGTAGCCGAGCCCCATGAGAGCGGCGGCCACCATCGTCGCCTCGAATGTCGGCACCACGGCGATCACCACACCTGAGGCCGCCTGCACGAGCGTGGCCGCGACGGTCAGGGTGCGTCGGTCGCCGGTGCGGTCCGACAGGATGCCGGTACCCACCGCCGCGAGAACCACGAACAGCGTGTAGACGACGATCAGGAGCAGAAGGTTGTCCTGAGCGACGGTCGTCTCCTGATGCAGCCCGTGCAGGAGGAAGAAGAGGAACAGGGCGGTGCCGAGCGCGTTGCCGATGTTCGTCACGAGCCGGCCAGCCAGCATCCAGGCGAAGTCCCGATCCCGCAGCGAGGCGAGCAGCCGCCGGTCGCCCCGGGCAGCCACGGGCTCGGCGGCGGCCCATTCGGTGGTGGGTCGCACGGAGGCCGGTTCGGCGGGGGCCGGCGGGTCGGGCAGGAGCAGCGCCGCCGCCGACCCGACCAGGGCGATCACGGCGGCGAGCAGCAGATATCCCTCGCGGATGCCGAGGCCCAGCAGCACGACGAGGCCGACGCCGAGCACGATTCCGACCGCCTGACTCGATCCGACGGCAGCGGATGCCGCGCCGCGCTGCGTCGAGGGCAGCTGATCGGCGATCAACGCGGTGAACGCGGCGGACGACACAGCCACACCGATGGAGACGCCGACCCAGGCGCCACCGACGGCCCAAGCCCCCTCGCTGAACCCCGTGACGATCAGGAACGCGGAGGTGCACAGCACCCCGCCCAGAGCCCACGGGCGTCGACGATGGCGTCCGCGGCGGGTGCGGTCCGAGAGCGTGCCCGCGACGGGGCCGGCCACGATCCCCGCCAGCCCGCCGATGCCGAGCACGAAGCCCGAGGAGATGACTCCGGGGATCCAGTCCTCATCAGAGGTGTTGAGCTGCAGCGGGAGCAGAAGCTGTACCGGTGTCAGCTGCACCGTCCAGATCGCCAGCCACGCCAGGGTGAACACGGTCATCCACCGCGCCCCGATTCCGCGCGCCGCGCTCATCGATGTCCGCAGTGACGGTGGGGAGGGCGCATGAGGTTCCTCGGCAGGGGTCGGGATCAAAGTGTCCGGTCATGATGATCATGCACCCAGACCCCGGCCGCGCGCGATGGGACGTTCCGGATCGACACCGGCAGATCCTCCCGCAGGCGGTGTCGGGCGATGCGCCCGATTGCTGGTAGAGTTGGTTCTTGGCTTGCGTGTGGGTTCTTCCCTCACGACCGCCGTGTGGAAGCCCTCTTCTTCTGCCGGCATCTCCTAACAACTCCGTACAGAAAGCGTCCACACGTGGCAAACATCAAGTCGCAGATCAAGCGCAACAAGACCAACGACAAGGCTCACGAGCGCAACAAGGCCGTGAAGAGCGAGCTGAAGACGCACATCCGCGCGACGCGCGCTGCTGTCGTCTCCGGCGACAAGGCCGCAGCCGAGGCTGCCCTGAAGGCTGCCGCCCGCAAGCTCGACAAGGCCGTCAGCAAGGGTGTCATCCACCAGAACCAGGCTGCGAACCGCAAGTCCTCCATCGCCAAGCAGGTTTCCGCTCTCTGAGCAGATCCACCTCGCTTGAGGGTGTGACAAGAGCCCGTCCCGTTCGCGGGGCGGGCTCTTTCGCGTGCTCGGCAGGACGCACGGATCGGGACGGGTATGCTCTGCTCTGCTCGGCTCTGCTCAGTGCGAGGGCCGACAGAGGCGCGGCTCACTCCCCGAACGGCTGGCGGGTGGCGATGACCGTGAGCATCCGCTCGAGCGCGAAGATAGGGTCACGCGCAGCACCCTTGACCTCGGCGTCGGCACGAGCCGTCGCCTGGATCGCCATGCCGAGAGAGCGCTCATTCCATCCGGCGAGATCGCGCCGCGCGCGATCCACCTGCCAGTCCTTCATTCCCAGCCGCTGCGCGAGCTGGCGGCTGGGCTCACGGTTGCCGGCGACACGGGCCATGGTGCGCAGCTTCATGGCGAAGGCGGCGACCATCGGCACCGGATCGGCACCGGATGCGAGCGCGTGACGAAGAGCGACGAGAGCCTCACCGTAGCGCCCCGCGATCGCGGTGTCGGCGACGACGAACGCCGACACCTCGACGCGTCCGCCGTAGTACTTGGTGACGACCTCTTCGGTGATGTCGCCCTCGACATCGCCGATCAGCTGCTGACACGCCGCGGCGAGCTCGGTGAGATCATCGGCGAAAGCCGAGACGAGAGCGCGCAGAGCCGGGGGCGCGATGCGCTTCTTCGCCGCCGCGAACTCCCCCGCTGCGAAGTCGACACGATCTCCGTCGCGCTTGATCGCCGGGCACGGGATCTCGATGCCCTCTCCGGTGCCCGCGCGGAGCGCATCGAGCAGCTTCTTGCCCCTGACGCTGGCGCCGGTGTGGCGGAGGATGACCGTGGCCCCCTCCTGGGGGTGTTCGAGATACGACACGGCCTCCTGGAGGAAGGCATCGGAGCACTTCTCCACACCGGAGACACGCACCAGACGAGGCTCGCCGAACAGAGACGGCGAGGTGAGCGACAGCAGCGTGCCCGGCGCGTAGTCGTCGGCCCGAACATCGCTCACTTCGAGTGCGGGGTCTTCGGTGCGGAGATAGTCGCGCACTCCCGCGATCGCCCGCTCGGCGCACACCTCTTCGGGACCGAACACCAGCACGACGGGGGCCGGCCGCGGATCGCGCCACGAGACCTGAGCGATCTTGGTCGCCTTGGCGCCGCCGCGGGCGGGAGGACGAGAGGCAGCCATGCTCCCAGACTACCGGGGGTCTCCGACGTCGCCCTCGGTCAGGGCGGCTGCTTCTGCGTCCACACCTGCAGCTGACCCTCGAGTTCGCCGATGAGGAGCCTGCCCTGCTCATCGGTCCGCAGAACGCGTGCGCCGTCCGTCTCGAGCGCGTCGAGAGTCTCGGCCCGAGGGTGACCGTAGTCGTTGTCGGCGCCCACGCTGAATAGTGCGACCGTCGGGTGAAGCCCCTCGTACAGCGAGAAGTCCTGATCGGCGCTGCCGTGATGGGCCACCTTGACCACCGGGTAGGGTCCCCGCAGGTGTGCGGCGCGCAGCAGCATCCGCTGGGCCTCCGCCGAGAGATCCCCGAGGAACAGCGACCGGGGCACTCCGCCGCCGTCGACCTCGATCACCACGCTCGCATCATTGCCGGCAGAGACAGCCATCGAACGACGCGGGGGCCACAGCACGCTCCACGATGCGTCGCCGAGCGAACCGCGCGCACCCGCGGCGGCCGACGTCACCGTCGCTCCCCCGTCGGCGAGGCGCTCGAGGATCCGCTCGTCACCGCGGGTGTCCGGCGGACCGTGCAGCACCACAGAGACCCTGCCCTGCACCGCTTCGACCCCACCGACATGGTCGAGGTCGAAGTGCGTGAGCACCAGGAGATCGACGCGGTCGATGCCCAGACCGCGCAGACACGAGGCCAGCGGCTCGGGTTCGGGGCCCGTGTCGATCACGAGGACACGTCCCGAGGAACGCACGAGCAGCGCATCTCCCTGGCCCACATCGCACGCCGCGATCGCCCAGTCATCGGGCGCGGTCATGCGGGCGAGGGGTACGTCCAGCACGACGCTCGCCGCGCCCAGCGCAAGCGTGCAGGCGAGCACCCCGCCTGCGACGATGCGGACGAACGGCAGGCGGCGGAACCCACCGGCGAGCATGATGCCCACCGCGGAACTCAGCGCCGCGACGATGACAGCGCTGATGATGCCGGGCACCACCGCCACTTGGGCGAGGGGAAGGTCGGCAGTGATCGTCGCGGTCTGAGCGATCCATGCAGCGGGAAGCCAGGCGGATGCTGCGAGTACGTCGGCCAGCGCGGGTACGGGAACCGTGAGGCAGGCGAGCAGCCCGATGATCGTCGCGAGAGGAGCGGCAGGAGCAGCGAGCAGGTTGGCCACCAGACCGATGAGCGACTGCTGCTCCGCGAACAGCGCGATGATCGGACCGCACACCAGCTGCGCGGCTGTCGGCACCGCGATGGCGAGGGCCAGCGGCTGCGGCATCCATCGCGCGAGTCCACGCGTCAGCGACGGAGAGAGCAGGATGAGTGCGCCGGATGCGGCGACGGACAGCGCGAACCCCGGGGTCGACGCCAGCCACGGATCGGCCACGAGGATCGCGACAGCACTGAGCGCAAGGAGTCCGGCGCCCGCACTCGGCCGCCCGAACAACACGGACAGCATCGCCACACCCGCCATCACCGCGGCGCGGATCACGCTCGGCTCGGGGGTCACGAGGATGACGAAACCCGAGAGCACCACGGCGGCGACGAGCACACGAGTCCTGCGTCCGGCTCCGCACAGCGCCGAGAACCAGAACGCCGCACCGACCACGATCGCGCAGTTCGCCCCCGACACCGCTGTGAGGTGGCTGAGTCCGCTCGTGCGCATGTCATCGTTGAGGTCGGTCGACACCGCCCGGGTGTCTCCCACCGCGAGACCGGGGAGCAGACCCGCGCCGGGCGCCGGCATCCGCAGCGACCGCTCGATGAACGCGCTGCGCACCTCGGCCGCGACCGCGAACACCCCCGACGCCGGGACCTCGACAGCCGCCGTGCTCGCGAACACCACGAGAGCCGACCTCTCCCCCGGGTCCGTCGCTACCGCCTCTCCCTTCACCCTGACTGTGGCGCCGAGATCAAAGCCGTCGGCCGGGTCGATGCCGATCCGCACCGGAGCCGACACGCCCTCGATCCGCCCCGGCGACCCGATGCCCGTGAGCTGCACCTCCATCCACAACCGCCCGTCACGACCCACCGACGTCGACGACGTCACCTCCCCCGTCGCCTCGACCACACGACCGTCCCACAACGCCGCGCTCTCCCTCCCCGCCACCGCCAACGACGCAGCGATCGATACAGCGCCCATGCCGGCCAGCACGACCAGGGCGAGAGCGGCACGGGATGCCGCGCGATCGGCACGACGCAACACGACCCCGCACACGACGACCGCTCCGCCCACCCCCGCGAGCGCACACCACATCGCCGCCGCAGGCACGAACACGCACACCAGCGCGACCACCCACACCGCTCCTGCGATCGGCAGCAGACGCAGATCCCGCCTCACACGAGCACCCCGTCACGGATCACAGCGAACATCCCTAGGTTGCTCGCGCTCTTCGCGGATCCTCGCATCAGGACACCGTATTGGTCGCGTTCGACTGCCGTGGAGCACGGTCACGACGGGCGTGGAGAACAAGACGACGCCGGCGGCGTGTGCAGAGACAGAGGACGGCGTCACTCGAGGTGCGTTCGGAGCCAACCGAAAAACGCCAAGCGCATCCGCCAGCACTGGACCGGTCAGAAGCAGTTTGACCGACTTCTCGCCCGCAGCGTGGAGACATCGGTGCTGTCGATCGATAGTTTCCGCGCCCTCGACACCACGCGCATCTTCGCCATGATGACCACGCAGTACTTCGCCGAGGAAGATCTTCTCCTGCAGCAGTTTCCGCCGAAGTTCGCAGTCAACCGCGGCATGGGCGGCAGAGGCGTCGAGCGCTTCGCCGGCTTGCGCGACGTCGGCGCCATCGACTCCTGATAATGCGACGACCTGAGCACCTGAACGGAGACACCGTGACGGACCCAGAAGAGCACGCGCGTCTCGCACGTCTCCAGGAGATCCGAGGGGGCATGGAGGAGCTTCGGATCGAGGCTCTCGCGGAGCGTGGACGCAAGACCTTCACGACCGAAGAGACACTCGAGTTCATCCGGCGGCAGGATCTCGCCGCAGACACGATGACGAGCTCGCCCCTTGCTGGGCTGGAGCCGGATTCTGCCGTCCTGGAGCGAGTCCAGTCCTACGTCGAGGGAGAAGTGGCGATCGAGGAGCTGATCGAGCAGGCGACGCGATGCGCAAGCGCGGGGCCATAAGCCTGGGCGTCCCTCGGATCGCCAGACCCCTCAGGATGCCGCGCCACTGCGTCGGTCCCGCTTGGCCTCAAAACCCGATAGAATATGGCTCTGAAAACATTTCTGAGAGGAGGCGACATGACGAACGCATCAGTTCTCTTGCGCGCCGCTCGAAAGAGCCGCGGCCTCACACAGAAGGATCTCGCCCAACGAACTAACGTCGACCAGGGCCGAGTCTCGCGATTCGAAAGCGGTCGCGAGGCCGAGTTCAGCACCATCGAGCGTTTTCTCAGCGGCACCGGCCACCGACTGTATTCCGCGCCTACGCGGCGGGACGACGCGGCGACCATCGCCGCAGCGATCCGTAGGTACCTGCGTGCGGGCGACAAGTACGGTGCTCTTCGCGAGCTCATCCAGTTGAGTGACAACCTCGACTCCGAACACGGCCTTGTACGCGGGATCCTCGGCCTCGCCGAGCCGGAGCCGACTGGTGACCGCGTGTGGGATGCGGCCCTTGCAGCACTCGTGGATCTTCGCCTCAGCGAGGAGGGACTCCCCTCTCCCGCATGGGTTGACGCTCCGAACAGACAGCTCCGGGAGCCTCGAACCCTGGACGTCGATCCTGCGGACCCGATCCCGGCACCCGCGGATGTCCCCGCCGAGTTCCTCGAGCGTGGCGTCCTTGTCTGGCGAGACACTCTGGCGAGCGTCTGATGGGCGACTCGCTCGATCGCGACGACATCATCTCCGGCCTCCGTGACCTCGTCGGTGAGCTCCACACGGCCGGTGAAGTCGCGGGCATACGCCTCGTCGGCGGTGCCGCGCTCGTCCTTAGGTACTTCGACCGGCGCGCCACTGGAGACCTCGATTCTCTTCACATTCACCCCGGAAGCGATGACGCCGTCCTCGCCGCAGCCGAGCGTGTGGCGGATCGACGAGGATGGAGCGCCGGCTGGTTCAACTTCGCGGTGGAGAACGCAGACTCGGTGCCCACGTTCGGGCGGCGACCCGTCGAGTGGGAGACGATCTACGACCGCGACAGCGTTGTCGTCCAAGTCGCCTCGAAGGAGGCGCTCCTCGCCATGAAGCTCCGCGCCAATCGCCCGGGGCGCGACGTGGACGACATCCGCCAACTGCTCGCCCTGTGCAGCCTCACCACGCTGGCGGAGGTCGAGGAGCACTACGAGGACTTCTATCCCGATGACGGCCTCACCGACCGCGCTATCGGCATGGTTGAGCGAATCCTCGACGGCGGATTGCCGACAGTGGTTCCCTCACCCGGACCAATCGACCTCTGACGTCACGGCGGGCGACGACGTTCTGTCGATTCGTCGCTCGGCCGCGCGCGAGCGCGGGGTCGTGTCAATCACGGCCGCGTCGCGAGCGGCGGGTGCCGATGCCCGGAGTGCCGTGGTGCGCTGATTCGTTGGGGACGGATGCCGCGGACAAAGGGTCGACACGCACGGTCGCACCGCCACCGGAGTCCGCGCCGCCGCCACCTGCGGGGGTGTCGCCGACGTACAGCAATTCGCCGTCGCCCTCGCCCTCGCGCGCCTCGAGGTGTTCGAGGATGCGCGCACGTGCATCCGATTCCGCCGGTGTGGCGACGTTCGCCGGACCAGATTCGTGCCGGTCCTCGCCCAGCTTCTCGGGCAGCGACTCCTGGCTGTTCGCGAGTGCATCGGGATTCGTCATGGTCTGCTCCACTCGTCGGCGGTCTGACCTCCAGCATCATCCCGATGCCACCCGAGCACATAGTCGTTGACAGTGGGGCGCAGTAAGAGTAGCCGCACGAGCACGCGTTCCCACGGTGGTCGTCGACCATCGATAGGTTCCTGGTATGACGACGACACAGATCACCCTCGGCGAGCCTCTCTACGGAGCCTCGTTCCCACAAGCCGTCTCACGCTTCTTCCGCAAGTACGCGACTTTCAGCGGACGGGCCAGCCGGAGCGAGTACTGGTGGTGGGTGTTGGCGAACGTGCTCGTGGCCCTGGCCTTCAATCTCGTCGGGTCACTGACCGACCCACAGTGGACGTCTCGCCCCATCGACGTATTCTCACCGTTCGCCTCCGGCGGCGCCTTCGCATTGGCGAGCCCGGTCGGCGTTGTATTTCTGATCTATGCAACGGGAATCCTCATCCCCGCACTCGCCCTGACCTGGCGGCGGCTTCATGACGCTGATCGCAGTGGCGCGTGGTTCTTCATCGTCCTCGTCCCGCTTATCGGCGCCCTCGTGCTCCTCGTCTTCACCCTGCTGAGCGCTCGCCCCGCCGGTGCCCGCTTCGACGAGTAGTCCGGACTCTGCGAAGAAGCGGCGTCACGACCTAATGCCCGTGCATCAGTTCATGTGGGGACCGGAGTTCTCCGAATTCAAGATCTCTTACTCCACCCACGGCAGCTACTCTCTCCCTTGTCTCTTCGGAGGTGCTGTCTGCACGGCGAGGGTTGACGTACAACTATGACCGAGCCCCTTTGCCATTCGACGGTTATGACGAGTGCGTGGCAGGCGTTCAGAGATCCATACTGAGGGGATGGTGGAAAAGGATCGGTCGAGTCCCCCGTCCCCACAGATAGTCAGCGCATTCGGCGGCGTGGGAGCGCCGGTCTTGCTGCCCGGTGGGCGCGGCCTGACCTGGCGCGCCGGTCATGTGGTTCTGAGGCCGACAGGGGATGCGGTTGAGACGGCCTGGAAGTCGGGAGTACTGGCTAAGCTGCCGAAATCGAGCGAGTTCAGTGTCCCTCGACCACTCATGGACGAGGAGGGCAGTTGGGTGCGAGGCGGGTGGCACGCTATGGAGTGGGTGCCCGGTGAATCAGACGAAACGCGGGTCGATGACATCGTGCGGGCGGGGCTGGCGTTTCAAGAGGCCATCACTGTGGAACCTCGCCCGTCCTTTATCGAGGCGTCCTCGGATCCGTGGAGTCGAGCTGACCGGATGGCTTGGGGTGAGGTGGCGTCACCGAACGATAGTCTCCTTGCGCGAATCGGGAGCGAGTGTCGGTCGATCGCAGCACCCGAGCAGGTGATCCACGGAGACCTCTTAGGTAACGTGATGTTCGCCGACGGGCCCCCTCCCGTCGTCATCGACTGGGCCCCGTATTGGCGTCCTCCCGGTCTCGGCGCTGCGATCGCCGTGGTCGACGCCGTCTGTTGGCATGGATATCCCCTACGGAAGCTGGGCCGCGATTTCGGCATCGAGCACTGGCGCCAACTGTTGCTTAGAGCGTTGCTATTCCGGACCACGACGCTACACCTCCTCGGGTATTGGACCGACGATCAGCACCAACGGCATGTGCCCGTAGCTGACGCCATCATCGCCTTGCGCGACTAGTCATTGACAGCCGGTACCGATATCGAGGGCCTGCTCCGGAACTGGAAGCGGATGGGTGGCCGCGTTTGCGGCGACCCAGCACGCCACGGGACCTTTGTGCTCCGATATCTCCGCCTTCAGGGGGATGTGTGGTCGCGGTGTGTGTGGTGCACTCGGAACACTCGAGTCGATGTGTGGAAGAGGAGAAATGGACGTTTCAAGCCTTCGGTGGTTGCGGTTGGTCAACGTGATGGCTCCCATCGGCGCGGGCGCTGCGATCGTCTGGTTCGGGTTCGCTGCCGCCGATGCGTCTGGTGCTCAGATGGCGGCTGCCAGCGCGATGTTCGCCGCAGTCGCCAGCGGGTGGGCGGGCGCTTTCGCAGCCATCAACGCAAAGTTGAGGCATCCGCCGGTCACTCGGCCGCCTCGATGATCTCTTTCAATGCGGCTGTATGCCCTCGATATGCGCGACGTCCGGGCTCTGTGAGCGACAGACGCAGGCGTGAGTGCCCTCCCCTTGTCAGGTGTTCCTCCCGCAGGTAGCCATGCTCGACGAGCTGGGCGATGTGCTTACTGAGGGCGGACTTCGATATGCCCAGTCGCTCCTGAAGCTCACGGAATTCGACATGCGTCGTGGCGTACGCGATCGCACAGATTCGCAGCCGATGCGGAGCATGGATCAAGGGATCGAATTCCGCCTCAGCCACGACCGAATGCCCTGCGGTACCGACGCCCCATCTCCAGAGTCGTCACCCCTGCCAGCACTCCCGCGATGATCCACAGCCACGGGATCCCGAGACTCACCGCGAGCACGGCCGGAACACCGACCAGGATCATCATCGCGATCATGTAAGGAAAGACCGCCTGACCATCAGGCCAGACGACGCCATAACCCGGCCTGGTGAAGACCATCCGCATACCGACACCCACCACAGCCACAAGTCCGAGGATGGTGACCACTCTCGATGGCCCCAGGGAGAGCAGCTGCGCACTGCTGATCGCGGCCAGAAGCACTGCTTGCGTGATGAAGAACCACCACGGCAGTGGCGGGTTCCGCGTCTCTGCCTCGGCGAGGCGTGCGTCTTCGAGCATTGCCTGCGCGTCATCGCGCCCTGGGAGTCGACCACTACCGGTTTCCATGATGGAAACAGTACCAGCCAGTTTCCATAGAGGAAACTGGGTAGATCGAACCGCACAGCACGCCACGAATAGGGTCTCGAGGGGCTGTCGCGATGGCCGTGACGTACCAGTACGGCAGCGAAGATCAAGCCTGGACTGCGGCCGCCGCTTCGGGTTCGGGGCTGATGGGTCGCTCGCGCGCGGGCCACCGGAACTGCTCGACGAATCCGGCGATCGCCTTCGAGCGCGTCACGAGGACGAACAGACCGTAGCCGATCATCCCGCCCAGGATGTTGGTCATCCAGTCGTTGATGTCCGCGAGGTGTCCACCCAGCGCGAGCCGTGCCGTGGCCATCTGCGTCAGCTCGATGGCCAGGCTCGAACCGGCGACGATCGCCACGACCTTCCACCAGCTCGGCCGCACCGCGAGCAGCGGCACGAGCACACCGAGCGGGACGAACACCGCGATGTTGATCAGAGCATCCTCGAACCCGTAGTCGACGAACGGCACCAGGTACAACGCCAGCGGACGCGGCCCATCGTAGAACCCCGTCCCGACGCGGAGGAAGATCGGGAAAACCGTGTTGGCGAGCACTCCGCCCGCGTAGACCGCGAGGACGGCGGCGACGCTCGACCGGGCGAGAGTGACGCGCCCGCGGGAGCGGAGCACCCAGATCAGCACGAGGAAGACCACGACTCCGAACGGGATCACGATCGGGAGCATGGGGACTTCGATGAATGTCATTCACTGCTCCCGGTGAGTGCAGTGTTCGTTCCACGGTCTGATCCGACGTCGCGCCTGCGCGGGCTTCCGTTTCGGCGCCTTCGAGAGGCGTCGAACACGAGCGTGAGCAGGAGCGGAAGAGCCATGCCGAGAAGTGCGCCGATCGCGACGTCGTGGACGTAGTGCACGCCTTCCACGACGCGGCCGACCGCAACGAGCACCGCGACGCCGACCATCGCCCACGTGAGCGCCGATCTGGCGAGCAGCACCGCGACCACCGCCACCGCACCGAAGGCGAGGGTGGCGTGGTTGGAGGGCAGCGACCAGTCCCCCGCCGGCGGGCACTCCGCCGCTGTCACCCAGCGAGAACACGGACGCGCCTGTGCGAACAACGCCTTCAGGGCTTCGCTCGTCACGTACGCCAACACGACCCCGATCGATGCGACCACGGCACGCGGCCGCTGCGACGGATGCTTCCACCAGACCCAGCCGATCACCGAGGCCGCAGCCAGGGCGAGAAGCACGAGCGTGACTTCGAAGACAAGGTCCGCGCGCGGGATGGACAGCCCGAAAGAGCTCAGCCACTTCGTGCCCACGACGCTGAGGCTGCCCGGGGCCGGTACCAGGATCAGCGCCGTGGCGGCCACAGCGACGACGATGAGCGGAGCGAGCCTGCGGGCGCGCACAGTGCGAGAGGGCATGATCTCGACCATATTCGTGAGCTCAGCGTCCGGGCGTCAGTCCTGCGATGTACACGCATCAGCCCAGAGGTGGAGATCAGCGGCGAGAGGTACTCGTGCCCTGGAAGAGCACCCGCTCGGCAGGCCTACTGCGCCGCAGCCAGCTATCAGGAGAAGAGCTGGCGAAGCTGGTCGGGATCGCCGGAGTCGACCGCCTTCTGGACCGCGTCAATGGTCTCCTGATCCAGGAACATGCCTTTGAGGGTGCCGTTCCACATCTCCCGCACGGCATCCACATCACCGGCGTCGACCGCCCGGCCCGCGGACTCGATCGCCTGCTGATACGGAATCTGCAGGAACCCCTCAGACGCGTCATTCGGGCCATAGTAAGGAATCCAGGGACTGTCGGGGTCGGGGGTGAGCCAGAGCACCTGCCCCGGCTGGATCACGCGTACGTGGTTCATCGAGCCCAGGGTGGGGTACGCGCAGAACCGTTCAGCGATCACAGCCTCCACGTCGCCGGGCTCGACCGTATACGTCAACGGGGTGCCGTCCTCATCGACTGTCACCTCGCCCGCCGCGAAGTCGCGTGGCCCCAGGTCCCGGAGCGTCCCCTCTCGCGCCCAATACGGACCGCCGGTGCGGCTGATGACCTCGGACATGCCGGAGCAGGTTTCCGACTCGGTCGATTCCGACGTCGGTGAAGCCTCGGTCACCGGCTCTGCGACGGCCGCGGGAGCGGATGGCGTGGGCGTCTGAGATGCGCTCGGTGGGGTGGCCGTGCACCCGGCGAGCGCAGCAGCCGTCACGGCCAGTGCGACGAGTACAGGAGCGAGCTTGTGTGCGCCGGACATGACGTCATTCTGACAGACGGAGTTGACCTTCTCCACGTCGATGGCTCTATGGAATGAACTCTGTCGACCAGTAGTCGACGACGAGATTGAGGACGCTCCCCGCCGGCCGAGCTGACACCCGGACGGTCCGCGGATCCCAGAGGGTCCCCGGTACCGACAGCTGCGGAGTCGCGCCCATCTCTTCCGCGAGATCTTCCGGCGACTGCCCTGACGCGAGCCTATCGGCGGCGCACCTTCAGCCTTCTGACCGGCGCACTCGCTGGTTGTGCAGGCCCACCGCGATGATCGCTGCCACCGGGCCGACAAGAACGACCATCACAGCCCAGAGCACACCCTCGACACTCATGAGTCCCGCCCCGAGGATGATCAGACCTGCGCCTGCCGCTCGCATCGCGATCGACCCACGCGGGATCGTCTTCGTGCGTCCGCCCATCGGGATCCGATCCGCCGCGTTCGCCCGCAGAGTCCTGCCCAGAGCGACATGGAAGAGAACGATTCCGAGGACAGCGGCGACCAGACCTGCGACGAACATGACATCGACGCTACCAAGCACGGTGCGATGCCGGTGCCGATTACGGTTGAGGGATGCCCGTTCTGCAGCTCCCCGTCATCTCATGCAGCCTTGACCCGACGAGCAAGAGCAGAAGCCTCGCTGCCGCGAGCAGCGGGATGCTGCGTGAACTGGGGCACCGGTCGAGCGTCGTCGATCTCGCCGACTACGGGCTGCCTGCCTTCGACAACGACCGGATATTCGACAGCGACGGCTTTGCGGCGCTCCATGACGTGATCAGTTCCGCCGACGGCATCGTGTTGGCGTTCCCGATCTACAACTGGGCACCGGCGGCGACAGTGAAGTCGCTGATCGAAGCGACGGGGGCGACGGGCGAGAACGGCAGAGTCGCCGCCTGGTTCGACAAGGTGGTCACATTCGTGTGCGCGGCCGGTCTGCCTCACAGCTACATGGCGACGGGTGCGCTCGGACAGTCGCTCATGCTCGACTTCAAATGCGTCATCAATCCCTACACCGCCTACATCTCGGAAAGAGATTGGGAGCCGTCACAACAGCTGAAGATCGATCGGACCGCCCGGTTGTCCAAGACGATGACGGTGCACGCGGAGCTCTCAGACCTGCTCTCCGCACGCGGCTATCGCTCAGGCTGGGAGGTCTGACGCGTCGACGACGTGTTCGCGGATCAGCCGCAGGCCTCGGCCGCCGCTACCGCTCAGTCGAGAATCCCGACGACGCCCACGCCCGCTGGAGCGCGGCGAGCGCGGTATCGAACGCATCCGGAGCGAGGTACGTCGGGCCGTCTGCGATGTTCACAGTGCGGAGAGGATCATCGGTCGCGTGCTGAGGGAGCAGGTGACAGTGCAGGTGTGGCATCCGGTGGCCCATGACGAGATAGTCGATCCTCTTCGATCGGAGCACCTCGTCGATGGCGCGCCCCGCGCGCTGCACGTCCGCCCAGAAGGCGGACAGCTGCGCCGGAGACAGTTCCGACATGTCCACGACGTGTTCTCTAAGGATCACCAGGCAGTATCCGGCGTGATGCTGATTGCGAGCGAGCCGCACATGACTGGTTTCCGTGGTGGCGATGAGAGCACTGTGATCGTTTGCCGGCAGGTGCGCGTCAGCGCACATACCGCACTGCTCCGCCGCTGCCAGCGCCGCCCATTCGTCTTCCGACCACCACATGGCTCCCACCGTAAGCGATCGCCTTCGGCTGGCGGATGGCATCACGGCAGATGCTCGGGGGGTCACCATAGGCTTCGGACGTGATGCCGATCTCCGACCACCCCCAGCGACGGCAGGTCAGGATCGCCGGCGGCATGTTGGCAGGCGCAACGGCGATCGTCATCGCGGTCATCACCGTCGATCGACTCTCCGCAGGCGCTGCATCCGTGCTCCTCGGTCCCCTCGACGACCAGATCATCCTCAGCGCGTCGATGCTGATCGCCTCACTCGCTCTGGTGATGGGCCTGTGGGGCGTCTCGTCGCCGACCTGGATGCTGCCGCTCAAGATACTCGGGCTCCTCGGGGCGGTGGTCACCGTCCTCGGAGCGGGGGTCTTCACGCAGGAGGGTCTGTTCATCGCCTCACCGGTGGGCCGCACCTCGAGGGACGACGCCCATGAGCCGTTCTCCGAGGGCGACTACACCGTCACGACGACGGACGGCACCCTGACCGTCGAATACGGCGTGGATGGCGGGGGCCCGACCGCCACGCTCTCGCTCCCCGTGATCGTGGATCGCGTGCCGAGCTGCGGGTATGCACCCACCAGCCTGGACACTCGGCCGGGGTCCACGGAGCCGACGACGCCGACCGAGGTTCTCACCCCGACGTCGGTGGACGCGGCGATCGATCAGCTTCCCGACGACTCGCTCGCCGCCACGGCAGGGACACCCGTCGATGCGTCGGGCACCCCGATCGGCGCGTCGACAGCGGAGCGCAGTCTCGTTCCCTGTGTCGACGGGTCAGGCGTGCAGCATCACGTCGATCTCGAGTTCCGCACGGATGACAACGCGACGTCGGTTGCTCAGATCCTCGGCGTCTGGGACGACGCAGGGTATGAGCCGGACAGAGCAATGCAGGAGGACATCCGCTACAGCGAGACGGGCCCGGTCGCACGCCTGACCATGCGCGATACGACGAGCATCGACGGGTTCGTGCGCATGACGATCACCTCGGCGTGTGTGCCCGCACAGTAGGCCTGCCGCCGCGCTTCCTTGCCGCCGACGGCGATCGACCACTCTGGTGCAGCGAGCTCACTCCCCCGCACCCGTCGAGGAGCCGAGCTCGAACGGATGTGTGAGCCGCCACCACTCGGTGGGCGGGTCGATGCGGCCCTTGATCACCACGGGAGCGGTGACGGTGTTGGGGCCGGCCGTCCAGGTGATGGTGCCCACGACCTCTCCGTCGCGGTACGTGACGGGGCGACCGATATCGGTCGTCATCTCGATGGGCGTGTCCGACCAGGTGAGGATCGACGCACCCTCGCCCAGGACGAGCGTTGCGGTCGACCCCCAGGGGGTCGACAGGGATCCCACCTCCTGGCCCTCCTCCGCGACGAACACGTCGTGAAATCCGGAGCGGATGCCGTCGAGTGCCGCGATCACGGCGGCGTTCAGCGAGGCTCGTGACAACTCCCCCAGGATGACGCCGGTGACCTCGAGCGGATCGACCGCGCCGACATCCAGGGTCGCCGTGTAGAGCAGGTTGTGCCTGCCCTCGCCGAGGTTCCCCGTCTTCAGCCCCGTGATTCCGGCGGTGCCGAGGAGGGCGTTGGTGTTGACGAGCTGACCGCCGCCGGGGACCGAGACCGACGGTTTCGCGACGATCCGCGCGATCACCGGATGTGCCGCGGCGATCTTCGCGATGGACAGCAGGTCGGCAGGAGTGCTCGTGTTGCTCGGACTGATGCCCGTCGGTTCCGTGACCGTCGTCCCGGTGAGCCCGTGGGTCGCGAGCCAGTCTCGGGTGGCGCCGAGGAACGCGGCCTGCGATCCGAAGATCCGTGATGACAGCGCCTCGGCGTAGTTGCTCGCGGAGGGCACGAGCATGACGGCCAGGGCGTCGTGCAGCGACATCGACGTACCCGTCGGCATGGGGGCGATCGTCGCGCCCTGCACGTAGTACGCGTCGTAGAGGTCGTGGTCGGCCTTGTCGAACGTGATGGTCGGCCCCGGATCGTACGCATCGGCGAGCGGCACCTTCTCGAGGATGACGAGAGCGGTGATGAGCTTGGTGATGCTCGCGATCGGAAGCGGCTCCCCCGTCCCCGTCGCCGCCCAGGTCCCGCTTGCCGTCTCGCCGAGATAGGCGTCAGCGCCGGCGACGCTGATCGCCGACGCGGCAGCGGTCGATGTGACGGGAGCGACCGGATCACTGACGGGAATTGGGGGGAATCGGGTCGACACCGAGGTGGCACCCACCGGCGCCGTGAGCGCCCACCCGACGTAACCGCCGGTGACGGCCAGCAACAGCACCAGGCAGACGGCGGTGACGATGAGCCCTCGCCGGCGGCGTCCCCGGCGAACGCCGGGATCGATCGGATCCCCGGCGAACTCCTGCTCGTGCGTCATGAGGTCCGCGAAGTCGGACAGATCATCCACCGGCTGATCACGTGCCGTCATAGAGAGCCCCTCATCGCGCCCCACCTGTCGCTCGCAATCGTCCGAAAAGGCCATCATCGCGCATCCGCGCGGCCTCCGGTATCGGCCGTTCGGGGGACAAAACCCGACGCACGGCGGGCGATGACGGGTGACGACGACGCCGTGCCCCATCCCCTACTCTGGTGGCTATCGCGAAACCCGGCCGCACGGCGGGTTGCGAACCGAGGAGGAACACGATGGGCATCGCATTCCCGTCCGGCTCGATCTCTGTCACGACCACGACAGGCGACACCGTCATCCTGCGCATCTGCGACCTGTGCGGTGCGACCGTCATCGACGCGGAAGACACCGATCTCGCATTCCACAAGCGCTGGCACCGGATGACAGGATCCGGCAACTGGGTCGACCCCGCGACGGGCACCATCCACGGCCCCGGCAGCCTTCCTCGCTAAAGACCATCAGACGCCCGCAACCGCTCTGTCGCCTCGACGCAGGAGTTGCCGATGGCTCACGGCGTTCTGACCTGAGAATGGCGCGTCGACGCACGTCTGACGGACAAGATCGCGGCGAAATCTGCCAGAGGTCGACCGCAGGCACTCGCGCCGCCGGCTCCGATGCCATGATCGGAAAATGCGCCGATCCGAAGAACTCGATCACGCCGTGGACGTCTACTTCCGCGGCATCTACAACTGCGATGTCACGCTTCTCGACCAGGTGTTCCACCCCGCGAGTTCGCTGTTCGATGTCGATGAGGGTGTGGTGACGGTCGATCCGTATCCCGCCTGGCGGCACGTCGTCGAGAACCGGGCATCTCCGGCGTCGATCGGCCAGGCGCGCGAGGAGGAGGTGCTCTCGATCGACTGGCTCTCGGATGCCGCAGCAGTCGTGCACGTGCGACTGCGGGTGATCGACAGCATCTTCGTGGATCAGCTCTCTTTCGTCGATGGACCGCACGGGTGGCAGATCGTCGCGAAGGTGTGGCACCTGGAATCCACCCTCTAGGCCCCCGCCGCCCGCCGAGCGCTCGCCGCCCCCGTCGCCGAGCGCTCGGCGGCGGTTCGCACATCACACCCTCACCCCGTCTCGAATGCCCGCGAGGAGCTTCTCACCGATGCCGGGTACGGCGAGCAGGTCGTCGACGGACTGGAATCGGCCGTTGTCCTCCCGCCAGGCGATGATTCGTTCGGCCAGCGCGGGGCCGATCCGCGGCAGTGTCTCCAACGCGGCCTGATCGGCAGCGTTCAGATCGACGAGACCGTCATCAGGGCCTGTCGCGCCCGGCTCAGCCCCCGTCGCACCGATGGCCGGAACGACGATCTGCTCCCCGTCGGAGAGCACCCTGGCAAGATTCACCGCCGCCAGGTCGGCGGCGTCGGTCGTTCCTCCTGCCGCGGCGATCGCGTCGACGAGACGCGAATCGACATCGAGCACGTAGAGTCCGGGAACCTCCACGGCGCCGAGCACATGGACGTACAGCTCGCCCGAGGAACCGGCGTCGATCGCGGCATCCGTCGCCAGCGGCACCGATTCGGTCGGAGGCGCCTGCCCCCGCATCAGCCCGAGCCCCACCGCGACGGAGAGCACGACGAGCGCGACGACGATCGCGGCGCCCACACTCAGGCGGAGCACCCGGGGACGGGGCGACGCGGCGGGCGGATCTGGCATTCCGCAACGCTAGGGGCGCGGGCGGTCACCCCTGACGCATCCGGCCGCTCTGCGTGAGGAACCCACGGAGAGCGGCCGGATGTGCAGAGCGAGAGCCCTGAGGAAGAACGCGTGTGGCTGGTCAGCCCTTGACGACGATGCTGACGATCTTGGGCGCGCGCACGACGACCTTGACGATCTCCCGATCGCCGATCGAGCGGATCACGCGCTCGTCCGCACGGGCGAGCGCTTCGAGGTCCGCCTCGCCGATACGGGCCGGCACCTCGAGCTGCGCACGCACCTTGCCACCCACCTGCACGACCGCCGTCACCGTGTCCTCGACGAGGAGCGCGGGGTCGGCCGAGCGCCAGGCGACGAGGCCCACCGAGGGCTCGTGCCCGAGGATCTCCCACATCTCCTCCGCCGTGTGCGGGGCGATGAGGTCGAGCATCACCGCAAGGGTCTCCGCCGCTTCGCGGACCGCCGGATCGGCCGCGCCTGCCGCACCGTCGATGGTCTTGCGGGTGATGTTCGCGAGCTCCATCAGACGCGCGACGAGCACGTTGAACTTGGTCTGCTCGACGAGCGCCGGGGCTTCGGAGAGCAGCTTGTGCGTGGCGCGTCGCAGGGCGGCGTCGCCGCCGGCGAAGACCACATCGACCGGGCTCGCGACCTCGTTGGCGATGCGCAGCGCGCGTGCCAGGAACTTCTGAGCACCCGTGGTCGAGACGTCTGCCCAGTCCTTGTCGTCCTCCACCGGGCCTGCGAACGCGAGACCGACACGCAGCGCATCGGCGCCATAGGCGTCGAGCTCCTCCTCGAACAGCACCAGGTTGCCCTTGCTCTTCGACATCTTCGCGCCGTCGAGCAGGACCATGCCCTGGTTGATGAGGTTCGAGAACGGCTCTGTGAAGTCGATCAGGCCCATGTCGAACAGCACCTTGGTGATGAAGCGCGCGTAGAGCAGGTGCAGGATGGCGTGCTCGACGCCGCCGATGTAGGAGTCGACCGGCGACCAGCGAGCCGCCTGCTTCGGGTCGAACGCCACGGTCTCGCTGTTCGGCGAGAGGAAGCGCAGGAAGTACCACGAGCTGTCGACGAACGTGTCCATGGTGTCGGGATCGCGCAGCACCGGGTCGCCGCTCTCGGCGTCGACCGTGCGCACCCAGCTCTCCGCCGCACCCAGCGGCGACGACCCCTTCGGCTTCAGGTCGAGACCCTCGACGCTGGGCAGCTTCACCGGCAGCTGGTCTTCGGGAACCGGGATGATCCGACCGTCCTCGGCGTGCAGCATCGGGATGGGCGTGCCCCAGAAACGCTGACGCGAGATCAGCCAGTCGCGCAGACGGTAGTTCTTCGCGGCACGACCCGTGCCGGTGGACTCCAGCTGCTCGATCGCACGGGCGATCGCGTTGCGCTTCGAGAGGCCGTTGAGCGCGCCGGAGTTGATCATCCGCCCCTCGCCCGTGAGGGCGATGCCGGTGGATGCCGGGTTCTGCTCGTCGAGCGCCGCGCCGGTGTCGATCGGCACGCCCTCTTCGTCGACCTCGATGACCGGCATCGCACCGGTGATGGGGGCCGTGGTGTCCACGACGACCTTGACGGGCAGATCGAAGGCGCGGGCGAAGTCGAGGTCGCGCTGATCGTGAGCAGGCACGGCCATCACCGCGCCGTGGCCGTAGTCGGCCAGCACGTAGTCGGCCGCCCAGACCGGCAGCTTCTCGCCGTTGACCGGGTTGATGGCGTAGCGCTCCAGGAACACGCCGGTCTTGGGGCGATCGGTCGCCTGCCGGTCGACGTCGGTGGTCTTCTGCACGTCGGCGAGGTACTTCTGGAAGCGGGCGCGCACCTCGTCGGGCGCATCGGCCGCGATCTCGCTCGCCAGATCGGAGTCGGGGGCGACCACGAAGAACGTCGCTCCGTGCAGCGTGTCGGGGCGCGTGGAGAACACGGTGACGGGCTCGTCGCGTCCCTCGATGCGGAAGTCGACGTCAGCGCCGATGGAGCGCCCGATCCAGTTGCGCTGCATCTGCAGCACCTTGTGCGGCCAGAACCCCTCGAGCTGGTTCAGGTCGTCGAGCAGTCGGTCGGCGTAATCGGTGATCTTGAAGTACCACTGCGTCAGCTTCTTCTTCACGACCTCCGCACCGCAGCGATCGCAGCGCCCGTCGACGACCTGCTCGTTCGCCAGCACGGTCTGGTCGTTCGGGCACCAGTTCACGGCGCTCTTCTTGCGGTAGGCGAGGCCGCGCTCGTGCAGCTTCAGGAACAGCCACTGGTTCCAGCGGTAGTACTCGGGATCCGAGGTGTGCAGCACGCGGGACCAGTCGAACGAGACACCGTAGTTCCGGAACGCCTGCTTCTGCTGGGCGATGTTCTGGTACGTCCACTCACGCGGGTCCGCCCCCTGGCGGATCGCCGCGTTCTCGGCAGGCAGACCGAAGGAGTCCCACCCGATGGGGTTGAGGACGTTGTGCCCGCGGTGACGCCAGAACCGGGCCACGATGTCGGAGTACAGGTAGTTCTCGGCGTGCCCCATGTGCAGGTCGCCGGACGGGTACGGGAACATCGCCAGCACGTAGCGGCGCGGCCGCGTGTCGTCGTCGCCGCCGGTGAGGAACGTCTCGTTCTCCGCCCAGTACTTCTGCCACTTGGCCTGGATAGCGTGCGCCGAGGAGGTCTCCTCGTCGACGGGAGAGGTGGACAGGTTCTCAGACAACGAACGCACGACCAATCTGATGGGAAAAGGGGATCAGCTCAGGATATCGGAAGCCCAGGCCGCGGGCGTTTCCGTACCGAGAGCAGCAAGGGGTGCGCGGGCTTTGGTCGCCACCTCCGCGACCTCCCTGGCGGCGACGGATCCCCAGGTGATCCCGCCGCCGGCTCCGACCACGGCGCGATCGCCGTCGATGACGATGCTGCGGATGACCATCGCCAGGTCGAGTCCGCCGTCGTCGCCGATGTATCCGAAGCACCCCGCATAGACACCGCGCGGCCCGGCCTCGAGGTCGTGCAGACGCGTCATCGCCGACAGCTTCGGCGCCCCCGTCATGCTGCCGGCCGGAAAGGCGGCCGTGAAGAGATCTCCGACCGTCGCCCCGTCGGCGGCCGTGCCGCTGACCGTGCTGACCAGCTGGTGCACGGCCGGGTACGTCTCGACCTGCCACAGCGCCTCGACACGGATCGACCCTGGTACGCACACACGCGAGAGGTCATTGCGCATCAGATCGACGATCATCACGTTCTCGGCGCGCTCCTTCGCGTCGACGGCGAGTTCTGCGGCGAGCGCGGCATCGGACTCAGCGTCCTGACCGCGCGGCCTGGTGCCCTTGATCGGCCGGGTGCGGATCACTCCGCCCTCGGCGTGCAGGAACTGCTCGGGGCTCGCACTGAGCAGCGTCCGCCCCCCGATGCGCACGAACCCGCCGTGGTGCGCGGGGGTCGCCGAGCGGAGTCGACGGTACGCGGATGCCGCGTCGTGTGCGCCCTCGACGGTGAAGCGCGTCGTGAGGCAGAGCTGGTAGGCGATGCCCTGTCGGATGAGATCGCGGCAGCGCTCGATCAGCACTGCGTACTCCTCGGGAGTGTGCCGTGCATCGGCGATCGTGGAGGTGTCGGGAAGCGGTGCGGCCTGCGACACGGGCGATCCGCTGCCCGCGATTCGGGCGACTTCGTCCACCCACTCGGCGAGATCACTCCGGGGCGCGGAGACCCAGGTGCGGCCGGTCCTGTGGTCGAGGGCGACGAGACGGGTCACCTGCAGCCACGCGCCGTCGGCCTCGTCGGCCTCGCCGGACACCGGAGCACCGGCGGCGCGAGCACCGGTCTCGTAGTCCTGCCAGCCGACCCAGCCTCCGCGCAGCGGCGGATGATCGGGGTCCGTGACGCGCCCGCCGGCGAGGGGAACACCGGCGGGGAACTCACCTCGCTCCCCCGTTCCGATGAAGCTCCACCCCTCGACGGCGTCGGCGCCCGCGTCGAGCCAGAACAGGTCGGCCCATCGCGCTTCGAGCGCGAGGAAGAGTGCGAGGGGCTCGACCTCGGCGGAGAGGATGCGGGCGCTCAGACGTTCGGGCACGTTCTCAGCCTAGGCCGCGGCGACTCCCGTACTCTCGAGGAGTGGACGAGCTCGTACCGTGGTTGATCGACTTCATGAGGTCGATCGATCCGATCGCCCGCACACTGATCGCCGGCGTCGCCGTGCTCCTCGAGACGAGCGTGCTGATCGGTCTGATCTTCCCCGGCGACACGGTGGTCCTCGTCGCATCCATCGGTATCACCACGGTCCCTCAGGGCGTCGCGATGGTCCTCGCGGTGGTGATCGGTGCGCTGATCGGCGAGAGCATCGGCTTCTGGCTCGGTCGATGGATCGGTCCGCACATCCGCGCCTCCTGGGTGGGCCGGCGCGTCGGCGAGGAGAACTGGGTGCGCGCCGAACGCTATCTGGCGCGACGGGGCGGCATCGCCATATTCCTGTCGCGCTTCCTTCCCGTGCTGCATTCACTGGTCCCCCTCACCGTGGGCATGAGCCACTACTCCTACCGCCGCTTCCTCGCATGGACGGCCCCCGCCTGCCTGCTGTGGGCGACCGCGTACGTGAGCATCACGTCTCTCGCGGCGGGAAGCTTCGATGAACTCGCGGACCGCGTGCACTACGCGGGGTACATCTTCGTGGGGATCATCGCCCTGTTCCTCCTCGCGGTGTTCATCGGCAAGAAGGTGCTGTCGCGTCTCGAAGCCCGTCACCTCGACATCTCCGATGCGGCGGGCGCGGACGAGGCGACCGACGTGAAAGACTGAAGCAATGGCTTCGTCACCCCCGACGCCCCGGATCCACTGGTTCGCGCGTCTCGAACACCGCCTCCACGTATGGCGGGAAAAACGAGCGCGCCGCCGGGGTCGTACCGCGACCATCCTCCCGTTCCCCGGCTACGGCGGACCCGGATGGGTGCGTGTCGTGGGTCGCGTGCTCATCGTGCCTCCCGCCCGCAGCACCAAGGACGGCGAGCTGGCGAGTGTGCGCGGGTGGCGCAGCTTCGTCGGCATCCCGGTCAGTTTCGCGAAGGTCACCGTGCGGATCGGGGACACCGATCACGACGTCGTCGCGGATCGGGGCGGTGTGATCGACTCGGTCGTCCACGCGGATCTCGACCCCGGATGGCAGAACTTCACCTTCTCGGTGGAGGGCGGGGATCCGGTCGAGGCGACTGCGTTCATCGTCGCGGCGTCCACGCACTTCGGTGTGGTGTCGGATGTCGATGACACGGTCATGGTGACAGCTCTCCCCCGTCCTTTTATCGCGGCCTGGAACTCGTTCGTCGTCGACGAGCACGCACGCCTCCCCGTCCCCGGTATGGCGGTGCTCCTCGACCAGGTGCTGCGCGAGCACCCCGGCGCTCCGATGGTCTACCTCTCCACGGGCGCCTGGAACGTGGCTCCGACGTTGCGACGCTTCCTCGGTCGCCACCTGTTCCCCTCCGGATCCATGCTCCTCACCGACTGGGGGCCCACGCACGACCGGTGGTTCCGCAGCGGCCGCGAGCACAAGCTCACCAACCTCCGTCGACTCGCCACGGAGTTCCCCCACGTGAAGTGGCTGCTCATCGGAGACGACGGTCAGCACGACGAGGCGATCTACTCCGAGTTCATGGAGGAGCACCCCACCTCGGTCGCCGGCGTCGCGATCCGCCGACTGCTGCCGGCCGAGGCCGTGCTCGCCGGTGGTCGAGCAGGTCGAGAGCCGCACTCCGAGGACGTCGCTCCCTGGGTCAGTGCCGAAGACGGCGCAGGACTCCGCGACCTGCTGGGCGAAGCCGGCATCCTCCGCTGACATGAGCACCTCCCTCCCCCGCCACGTCTGGCTGGAGCGCGAGCACGAGCATCAGGCCCGGGCGGACGCGCTCACCGCCGCACACCGCGAGCGCGCGTCGCGGCGCGAGAAGCATCCGGTCTGGGACTTCCTCTTCACCTATTACAGCTACAAGCCGGCGCAGCTGCGCCGCTGGCATCCGGGCGCCGGCGTCGAGCTCGAGGACGCTCCCGAACGCCGATCCTGGCGCTGGTACACCGCGGGATCCACGCCCGATGGTGTGACGCCCGACGCGGCGCTCTTCGCCCACGAGAAGTCCGACCTGGCGGGACTCATCGAGCGGATGCTGCGCCGCACCGCCTCACGCCCGGGGCAGTTCGGCTGCTTCGGACTGCACGAGTGGGCGATGGTGTACCGCGCAGACGAGCACCGGCACGCCGTCGCTCTGCGTCTCGGCCAGGCCGGAACCGATCGCGTCGTCGAGGCGCATGATCTCCGCTGCACGCACTTCGACGCCTTCCGGTTCTTCACCCCTGAGGCCGTGCCCCGCAATCGCTCGCCTCTGACCCGCGACGACCAGTCACTGTTCGAGCAGCCCGGATGCCTGCACGCCGGCATGGATCTGTACAAGTGGGCGCTGAAGCTGGGCCCCCTCGTGCCGGGTGAGCTCCTGCTCGACGCCTTCGAGCTGGCGAGGGACATCAGGCTCCTCGACATGCAGGCCGCGCCCTACGACCTGTCGGCATGGGACGTCGTCCCGGTGCCGATCGAGACCGCCGAGGGCAAGGCCGAGTACGTCCGCCAGCAGCGCGGCTTCGCCGAGCGGGGAACGCGGCTGCGTGCCGACCTGCTCGATGCCTGGCTCGGCACGCCCGTCGCCGCGCACCTCTGAGCGGTCTCAGCCGGCGGGCTCGCAGTCGGGGCACAGCGCCCACTCGGCGCTCGCCGCGGTCGACTGCAACCGCAGGGTCATCACCCTCGTGGCGGCCTCCGCGAGGCGGTCTTCCGGCAGCGTGCCCGCGTCGACGGCCGCGCTGAGTCCTGCGGTGATCTGCCCCGCGGTCTCGGCGGTGGATCCGGCGATCATCAAGACCAGGTCCGTCCCGGCGGAGACCGCGGTGACGGCGTTCGCCACCGGGTCGGCGTATTCGGGGATGCCCGAGGATTGCAGCATCCCGAGATCGTCGGTGACGATGACGCCGTCGAAGCCGAGCTCCTCGCGAGCGATCTCGTGCCACCGCGGCGACAGCGAGGCGGGGGCCGGATCGACCGCCGTGTACGCGAGGTGCCCGAACATCAGCACGGATGCGCCCGCATCCACCCCCGCGACGAAGGGGACCGCATCGCTCTCCCGCCACTCCTCGAGAGTCTTCGCGGTCTCGGGGATCGCGTGATGCGAGTCGCCCGGCGCGGCACCGTGTCCGGGAAAATGCTTCAGCGTCGACGCGATGAGCGCCTCCTGCGCCGTGGTCGCTGCCGCGACGCGATCAGCCGCTGACTGCGGGTCCGTCCCCAGCGCGCGTCCGAAGATGAACGACCCGGGGTCGGCGGTGACATCGGCGACCGTGCCGAAGTCGACCGAGATCCCGGCATCGGCGACGAGTGCGGCGCGCGCAGAGAAGGCCGCCGACGTCTCGGCGGCGGGAGACGTCTTGAGCGTCGTCGAGGCCGGGTAGGTGTCGCCGGGCAGACGGGAGACGATCCCGCCCTCCTGATCGACGGCGACGAGAGGCGGCAGCTCGGGATCGACCGTGAGCGCATCGGTGATGGTCGTGAGCGCTGCGCCGTCGCCGGGGATGTTCGCGCCCATCAGGATGAAGCCGCCGAGCCCCTGTGCCATGTACTGCCGCAGAGCGGCTGTGTCCGTGGTCGGGATGTGTCCCATCACGATGCTCGCGGCCTGCTCTTCGATCGACATCTGCTCGACGAGCGCGGCGGCTCGGTGCTGCGGCCCCAGCCCCGCCTCGTCCGCCGGCGCGTCAGACCTCGGGCCCACGGCCGTCAGACCCTCGTTGTTCGGAGGAGTGCGCGTCGGGACGCCCTCGCCGACGACAGCCCCGTGGGCCGACGCCGACAGGCACAGTCCCATGATCACGGCCGTGGCGACGGCCACGGCCCGCCGTCGCGGCACCGCGCTCAGGCGTGGAGCGCGTCGGCGATCGGCAGCGCCGCGTCGGCCGGGCCGTTGCCGAAGCGGATCGTGCGGCCGATGGTAGACGGGTTGCCGACGACCTCGGCGATCACCGCCGCGACGTCTGCCCGCGACACCTCGCCGTGCCCCTCGGGATCGAGAACGATACGACCGGTCGGCGCATCGAAGGTGAGGGTGCCCGGTCCGAGGATCGTGCCCTCGAGGGCGGTGCCGCGCAGATGCTCGTCCGCCGCCCACTTCGCGTCGGCGTAGGCGAAGAACCCGTCGTCCTCCGGCACTCCGTGGTCGGCCTTCGAGCCGATCCACGACACCATGACGTAGCGCGCGACATCGGCCTCGCCTGCGGCGTCCATGGTGCGGATCGCCGCATCGCGGTCGACGGCGTACGTGCGCTCTGCGGATCCTCCGCCGGCGCCCGCTGACCAGACGACGGCGTCGTGCCCGCGGATGATGTCGGAGAGCGCCGCGGTGTCGAGGGTCTCGACGTCGGCGACGAGAGCGCGAGCGCCCGTCTGCTCGACCTCCTCGACGTGATCGGGGTTGCGGATCACGGATGTGACCTCATCGCCGCGGGCGACGAGAAGAGGGGCGAGCAGGAGTGCGATGCGGCCGTGGCCGCCGAAGACGATGATTCGCGACATGCTTTCACCCTACGCGCCTCTGCCGACACCGGCTCGGGGGTGCGCTCAGCGAGGACCCTGCGAGCTGTCGATGACGAAGGCCTGCGGGTGCCCAGGGAGGTAGCGGACCACGACAGGCTCGCCGGAGGGCAGGTAGGCATCGCGATCCGGGTACACGGCCGGGGTGAAGAAGTTGCTCTCGATCGTGTACTCCACCCCGCTCGGGGTCGTGAACGTCACCCAGTCGCCGTCGACGGTGCCGGTCGTCGGCTGACCGTGCTCGTGGATGTAGGCGCGCGTGATCGGCACCCCCGTGAGGCTGAGGATGCCGATCACGAGGTTCGCCAGCATGACGACGGCGAGCACCCGGAACACGAGGCGGCGCACAGCGCCCACCGCCCTCCCACGCGTGGCGATGTGGCCGTGGAGCAGCCCTTCGCGCTCTCGGACGCGCCGCAGCGACGCTCCGGGCGCTGCACCGCCCGCGGACATGGCGAACAGTCCGAGGATCGAGAAGCCCGCGATGAACACCATCGCGTACCCGTGCGACGCGGGGAAGTCGATCAGCCAGATGAGTGTGTCGAGGATGTTCATCGTCCGGCCTCCTTCTCGATCGTCACGGCCACGGTCTTCGGATCCTCGCGCCGGTAGAAGGCCCAGATCGGTGAGCCGACCTGGAACCGCGAGATCGCCTCGGGGTACGCGAACACCGTGGTGTCGGCCTCCCACGTCGAAGCGCCTTCGGGGGCCATGAGCACCTTCAGCTCGAGCTCGCTCTGCCCCTCTCTGCGCCTCCCTGTCGGGCGCACGGACAGGACGGAGGCCGGCACCTGGATGCCGGTCGTCCGCGCCTTCACCTGACGGGGATCGATGAGGCCGCGATCGATCCTCCACTGCAGCAGCGCGTCACGCACCGACGGGTCCGTGATGTCGGCGAGTTCGACCGCATCCTGATCCGTGACGCTGTACCGCACGGGGATCGGTTGACCGACCTGGAGCGATGAGAGGTCGGTGTTCTCGACCAGCATCCGCAGCTGTCCGATGAAGTCGTCGCCCGTCTTCGGTGCGACTCGGATGAAGAGGTCGTATTGCGGGACGTCGTTGACGGTGAGGCCGGTGCGGGAGATCTCGACGATGCTGCCCACGCCGATCTGCGACTCACCGCGGACACGCTTGCGGCGACCGAGGCCCGACATCGAGCCGCCGAGGGTGAGGAGCAATCCCCAGGCGACTCCGATGATGATCGGCCCACCCAGCGTGTCCTCTCCGGAGAACGGGAGGATCGAGTTCCGCTGATCGACCCCGAACAGCCCCTCGCCGGTCCAGATCACGAGCCACACCGACAGCAGCAGCCAAATGACCAGGAGGATGATGCGGATCATGCCACCAGCGTAGCGACCGAGCATCGACTCACACGGTGCGGACGGGCGAGATCGCGCCGACTCACACGGTGCGGACGGGTGCCGCAGCCAACGCGCGCTGCACGCCCGTCGCCGCCGAGCGGCCCGCGCGGTTCGCCCCGATGGTGCTCGCCGAGGGGCCGTAGCCGACGAGCTGGATCCGAGGGTCCCGCACCGCGGTGGTGCCACGGCCATGTCGATCGAGCTGGATGCCGCCGGCCGCACTGCGCAGATGCAGTGGTGCGAGATGAGAGATCGCGGGACGGAAGCCGGTCGCCCACAGGATCACGTCGACGCGCTCGAACGACCCGTCAGCCCACCGCACGCCATCGGGCTCGATGCTCTGGAACATCGGCAGACGCGCGGCGTAGGCACCGAGGCGCTCCGCCTCGCGCTCCTGCGGGCGCAGCATCAGACCCGTCACGCTGACCACGCTCTGCGGGGGAAGGCCCTGCGCCACCCGCTGCTCGACGAGTGCGACCGCGGCCGCCCCGGCTTCAGGGGTGAAGTCGTCATCGCGCCACACGGGCTCGCGACGGGTCGCCCAGAGCGTGTCTGTGAGCGGGGCAAGCGCCCCGAGGAACTGCACGGCCGACGCGCCGCCGCCGACCACCAGCACCCGCTTGCCGATGAAATGCTGCGGGCCCGGATAGTCGACCGTGTGCAGCTGCTCCCCGACGAAGGTCTCCATGCAGGGATAGTGCGGGATGAACGGATGCGTCCAGGTGCCCGTCGCGTTCACCAGGGTACGTGTGCGCCACTCGCGCTCCCCCGCACGCACCCGGAGGATGCCGTCGTCGTCCTCGACACGATCCACCCGCACCGGCCGAACGACGGGGAGTCGATGCGCGCGCTCGTAGGCGGCGAAGTATGCCGGCACCGCGATGTTCGCGCGCTGGCCGTCACGCGGAGGGGGTGTGTCACCCGGCAGCTCGGCCACGCCGTGCACGTCCCGCATCGTCAACGCATCCCACCGGTGACGCCATGCACCGCCCGGCTCGGCGTCCGAATCGAGCACCACGTGCGAGAGCCCCAGACGGGTCAGATGGAAGGATGACGAGAGTCCGGCTTGACCGGCGCCGATCACGAGACTGTCCAGGATGCTCACGGTGATGTCAACGCCCGCGAGGCCCGGAGTGTTCCGCATCATGACGCGCCCGGGCGGCGCCGCCCGATTGGTGCTGCGCGCGATCCGTGTAGTACTCTGTTCAAGTTGCTTCGAGCAGTTCGGAAGCAGTTCTGGGCCTGTGGCGCAGCTGGTAGCGCACCTGCATGGCATGCAGGGGGTCGGGGGTTCGAGTCCCCCCAGGTCCACAACGAAACCCGCGAGAAATCGCGGGTTTTTTTGTGTTCTTCAACGGTTTCGCAGCGGCGCCGACGCTTCCGGCACGCCTCGTCTACTGACCTAAGGTGAGGAGATGAACTCGGGTGAGGCGCGGACGATCGACACTCGTTCCCGTCGCCCGCGCCTTCTGGTGGATGTTCTCTTGGTCGTCGTTGCGGGGCTTGTCGTGTTTGTGCAGGCCGGCGGGACGTGGTGGGGCGGTCTGGCTGGCGACGCGCTGTACGCCGCGCTCATCTACCTCATCTTCGCGATCGCGTTTCCGCGAACGAAGGTCACGGCCATCGCCGCCGTCGCGTTCGCCATCTGCGCGGCCATCGAACTGTTCCAGCTGACGGGAATGCCAACGACCTGGGCGGATGCCTTCTGGCCCATTCGGCTGGTCCTCGGAGTGGGGTTCGACCCGCTCGACCTGGTCGCGTACGCAGTGGGCTCGGCCGCTGCGGCCGGCTACGACACGGTGCTCTGGCGCGCTGGCTACGGAGCGAGTTCCCGCCCCACAGAGACGGCTCCGTGAGATGCACAGAGCCTCGGGCCGTCAGGTCTCCCTGCCCTGATGCGTCCCCTGATACCGCTAGTCCTGAACGGCCCCGCGTCGGCGGGAACGAGACTCCGAGTCGCGAGCTTCGACGAGGAACCACGCGCCCGGGCCCAAGAAGGGAACCACAAGGATTGCGAAAGACCACAGGAGGACCTGGAGTGCTGAGAGACCCCTGGTCCGAATGAGCGACACGAACGCGAAGATGGCCAGGGCAAAACCGGCCACCAGGGCGGCCATGACGAGCCCGTCAGTGAGTGTCGGAATGAGCGGGTTCATGATTCTCCGTAGGCTCGGGCTGCTCGGGCATGACTCACGCTGAAGCGGGCCCGCTCGGGGTCAGATCTCGGTGTTATCGCCAGCCATCGCTGAGAACGCTACCGGAACCGTTCCCCAAGTCCTGTTCCCTGCGCCAGGGACTTGCTATCTGCGGTCGTCCTGGATAGAAAGGCGAGGCCGTCCTTGATCTCCTCGACGGCTCTTCGACAACTGGAGGCTACGGGTGCTGGGACTCTTCCGACGCGCTGAGACGATGATCGACAGCGCGGTGCCCCGCCCCGAACCCGGGCTCTGGTCGCGCGGTTTCGGCCTCGCAGCGACGAGGAGTCTGCAGACGCTCGCCGTGCTCGCACTCGTCGCGGTCGGCGTGCTGGTCATCACGCAGTTGTCGCTGGTCTTCATTCCGGTGACCATCGCCCTGATCCTCGCGTGTGCGATCCATCCGCTGGTCGCCTTCATGCGCCGGCGCGGCGTCCCCTCCATCCTCGCGACCTGGATCGCGCTGATCGGCATCATCGTGGTGCTGGGCGGCGTCGTCTGGGTGATCGTGCTCACCGTGCGCTCCCAGTGGGACGACCTCGTCGATTCCGCCAGCGACGGCATCGCCCAGGTCACGTCATGGCTGAACACGCTCCCCTTCGATTTCGCGTCGATCGACCTCGACGACGTGTGGGCCGGTGCCGGTGACTTCCTCACCAGCGCCTCCTTCGGACGCGGGGCGCTCGCCGGCGTCTCCGCGACCGCGAGCTTCTTCACCGGGCTCGCCCTGATGATCGTCGTGCTGTTCTTCTTCCTCAAAGACGGTCCGCGCATCTGGGAGTTCCTGCTTCGCCCGTTCACGGGTGCCAGCTACGAGCGTGCCCGTCGCATCGGCGACAAGACCGTCGACGTGTTCGGCGGCTACATCCGCGGGACCTCGATCGTCGCTGCGGCGGACGCCCTCGGCATCGGGATCGGGCTCGCGATCCTCCAGATCCCGCTCGCGCTCCCGCTCGCCGTGATCGTGTTCCTCACGGCCTTCATCCCGCTCGTGGGAGCGACGGCGGCCGGCATTCTCGCGGCACTGGTCGCCCTCGTCACACACGGCCCACTGGCTGCGCTCATCGTCATCGGCATCGTGGTGCTGGTCAACCAGCTCGAGGGCAACTTCCTGCAGCCGGTCGTGATGGCGCGGTCGCTCAAGCTGCACGCCCTCGTCATCCTCCTCGCTCTGACCACCGGCACGATCCTCGGGGGAATCGTCGGCGCCGTCCTCTCGGTGCCGATCGCCGCGGTCGCGTGGGGCATCATCACGGTGTGGGACGGCGAGAACACGCCCGCCAAGCCGTTCCGCAAGAAGCGCCCCGAAGAGGTCTGAGCCGTGTCGCGACCGGCCGCCGCCGGTCGCGACACGGCTGCTCGGAGTCTCTCCCGACTCGTGCCAGACTTGACGGGTGACCGAGTCCAGGAAGCCCGCCGTCGTCCGCGGCTTCGCTGCGTCGTCGCTCGCGATCTTCACCGCTCTCGCCGGTCACCTCACCGGCGGCGGGGCTATGCCCGGACCTCTGGGAATCGTCGTGCCCTGGCTGCTCTCCGTGATGATCTGCGTCCTGCTCGCGGGACGCCGTCTCTCCTTGGCCCGCATGAGCCTGTCGGTCGTGCTGAGCCAGTTCCTCTTCCACGTGCTGTTCGTGCTCGGCACCGTCACCCCGTCGGGTGTCTCTGCGCCCCACGTGCACGGCGGGCCGGTGGTGATCCCCGCAGGGCCCGGCATCTCTGAGGCCGTCGTCGCCGATGGCAGCATGTGGATCGGCCACGGCATCGCCGCCCTGGTGACCGTCCTCGCCCTGCACAGGGGAGAACGCCTGATCCTCGCTCTGCGCACGCTGTCCGGGCAGGCCGTGCGTTGGATGCGGCGTCGGCTCGACGCCGCCCTCGTCCGTCCCGCTCTTCCCGCGTTCGTCCGCACTCGCGGAGAGTTCCTTCTCCGGCGCGCGTCCGCCCCCGTTCACCTCACGACCCTTCGAGGCCGCGCCCCTCCGGCGATCCCTGCGATCTGATCCGCGCGCGCGGCCGCAACGGCCCCGACGCGCGTCCTCGCCGTGTGCCCCTGCGCTCACGGCGCTGCACGCAGGAACGACGTCGATGATCGACGTCCGTCGAAAGGTCTCCCCCTCCCATGTCCCCTCTCCGCAGATCTGCGGTGGGGCTGGCGCTGGCCGCCGTCGCGGTGTTCGCGTCGGCCGTCCCCGCGTCCGCCCACGACCAACTCGTCTCGAGCACCCCCGGCGACGGGGAACAGCTCGCGTCCGCACCCTCGACCGTGTCGATGACGTTCTCGGGCGAACTGCTCGTGCTGGATTCCGAGCTGACCGGTGCCGTCGTGCTCGTCGTCGACGAGTCCGGCACGGACTGGGTGACCGGCCCGGTCACGGTCGCCGGGAACACGGTCACCGCGCCGTTGGATCCTGAGATGCCGGTGGCCGGCTACCAGGTGCGGTGGCAGGTCGTATCGGAGGACGGACACCCGATCTCGGGCGTCATCCCCTTCACGATCGGCGATGCCGAGCCGATGCCGATCGGCTCGACGCCAGCCGGCGAGCCGGATGACGGACCGGACGCGACCCCCTCGACCCCTGCCGCAGATCAGATCGCCGACGAGACGGGCGGCGCCACCCGGGTGCTGCTCGTCGGAGCAGGCGGGGCGGCCGTGGCCGCGCTCGCCTTCGTCCTGTATCGAATCCTTCGTCGTCCTCGCACGACAGATGAGCTGTGAAAGGCACCATCATGCACACCACCCCCCTTTCCCGAGTGACCGCGATCCTCACGGTCTCGCTGCTCGCCCTCACCGGCTGCGCGGCCGGCAGCGCGCCCGCCGAGACGAAGAGCGCCCCTGCGGGCGACGTCGTCATGATCGACGATGCCTGGGTCAAGGCGGCCGATGACGGCATGTCGGCCGCGTTCGGCGTGCTCTCCAACAGCGGCGACGAGGATGTGACCGTGGTCTCGGTCTCCTCCCCCGCCTCCGACATGATGGAGCTGCACGAGACCGTCGAGAACGAGTCCGGCGAGATGGTCATGCGCGAGATCGAGGGCGGATTCGTCATCCCCGCCGGCTCGGAGCTCACGCTGGAGCCGGGCGGGAACCACATCATGCTGATGGATCTCACCGCGCCGCTGCTCGCCGGCGACGAGGCGACGTTCACCCTCACCTTCTCCGACGACTCGACCTACGAGTTCAGCGCTCCGGTGAAGGACTACTCGGGCGCGAACGAGAACTACGAAGACGGCTCCGAGCACGAAGAGGGCATGGATCACTGATGGCGGCGCCCACTGAGGGCGCCCGCTCCCGTCGCTCCGGGTCGACTCGGCGGCAGTTCCTCCTCGGAGGAGCTGTCGCCGGTGTCGGCGCGGTCGCAGCGGTAGGAGCGGACATCGCCCTGAATCGACCCTCGACGGACAGCACGGCCGTCTCCACCCCGATGAACGGTACCGAGACCGTGCCGTTCTTCGGCGCGCATCAGGCCGGGGTGGACACCGCCGCCCAGGCGCACGGAGTCTTCGTGGCCCTCGATCTGCACGTCGACACCGACCGGACCGCGCTGACCCGCCTGATGCGCATCCTCACGGACGACGCCGCGCGCCTCACACAGGGACGGCCCGCGCTCGCGGACTCCGAACCCGAGCTCGCGCTCTCTCCTGCGCGCCTCACCGTCACATTCGGCTTCGGTCCCGGATTCGTCGCGCGGGCGGGTGGCACCCCGCCGACCTGGCTCGGTCCCCTCCCCGCCTTCCGCGTGGATCGGCTGCAGCCCGAATTCTCCGACGGAGACCTGCTGCTGCAGATCGCCGGAGACGATCCGCTGACCGTCGCCCACGCCCTGCGGATGCTGCTGAAGGACGCGCGCGGGTTCGCCGACGTCCGCTGGACCCAACAGGGTTTTCGCCGCGCCTACGGCACCGAACGTCCGGGTACGACCATGCGCAACCTGTTCGGCCAGGTCGACGGCACCACCAACCCGGAGCCCGGGACGGCCGACTTCGACCGGATCGTGTGGACCGAGGAGGGCTGGCTCTCCGGAGGCACGGGCATGGTCATCCGCCGCATCCGCATGGACCTCGACAAGTGGGACCGCCTCGATCGCAGCGGCCGCGATGCCTCGGTCGGTCGGACTCTCGCGAACGGCGCACCCCTCACCGGCACCAAGGAGTTCGACGAGCCGGACTTCGAGGCGAAGACCGCGATCGGCTTTCCGGTCATCCCCGCGTTCGCGCACATCCGTCGCGCTCGCGGCGACGGGACCGAGCGGATCTTCCGGCGCGGCTACAACTACGACGAGCGTCCGAGCGGTGCCGAGGTCTCCGAGTCGGGTCTGCTCTTCGTGTGCTTCCAGGCCGACATCGAGCGCCAGTTCACGCCGATGCAGAAGCGCCTCGACGAGCTGGATCTACTCAACGAGTGGACCGTTCCGATCGGCTCGGCCGTGTTCGCCGTGCCACCGGGATGCGCCGAAGGCGGGTTCATCGGTGAGACCCTCCTCACGGGAGGGGTGGGCGCATGAGCGTCCGTGAACGCCCCGTCGTCTCCCCTCGAGATCCCGGCGGGCCGCCTCGTCGACGCGGAGGCTCCCCTCTCGGCGCCCTGTTGCTGCGCCTGCACTTCTACGCCGGGATCCTGGTGGGCCCGTTCATCCTCGTCGCGGCACTCAGCGGCGCGCTCTACGCGCTGACCCCGCAACTCGAACAGGCAGTATACGCCCACGAGCTGCATGCGCCGGCACCGGATTCCACGGTGCCGCTCGCCGCGCAGATCGAGGCCGCGAACGCTCACGTGGGTGCAGGGACGGCACTGTTCGCCGTACGCCCGGCACCGGAACCCGGAGACACGACGCGCATCATGTACGCCGTGGACGGTCTCGGCCCGAGCGAGTCGCTGGCCGTGTTCGTCGACCCCGGCACGGCGCAGGTCCGTGGGGAGCTGGTGGTCTACGGCACCAGCGGCGCCACTCCCCTGCGCACCTGGGTCAGCAACCTGCACCGTACCCTGAACCTCGGCGACCCCGGCCGGGTGTACAGCGAACTCGCGGCCTCCTGGCTCGGGATCATCGCCATCGCCGGCATCGCGCTCTGGGGGATCCGGCTGCGCAAGGCCAAGGTCAAGCGCGATCTCCTTCGCCCCGACCCCGCCCATCGCGGGTATCGCAGGCTGTTCGGCTGGCACGCCTCGCTCGGCGTATGGGTGCTTCTGGGAGCACTGTTCCTGTCAGCCACGGGAATCACCTGGTCGCAGTACGCCGGGGCGAACGTCGACACCCTGCGGGCTGCCCTCGACTGGGGAACCCCCACGGTCAGCACCAGCCTCGACGGCACGACGGCCGCGGCCGACGGACACGCGCATCATCACGGCGCGGACAGCGCCCCCAGCGGATCGGCGAACCCGGCGACGTTCGACGCGGTCCTCGCGATCGCGCAACGACAGAACGTCAACACCGGACAGGTGGAGATCAAGCCGCCCGCCGAGCCCGGGGCGGCCTGGACGGTCCGTGAGATCAAGACCGGATTCCCCACCGAATCCGACTCTCTCGCGATCGACGGAACCACCATGCAGGTGGTCGACCGCGTCGACTTCGCCGACATCCCGCTCGCAGCCAAGCTCGCGAGCTGGGGCATCAACATCCACATGGGGGTGATGTTCGGACTCGCCAACCAGATCGTGCTGTTCGTCGTCGCTCTCGCCATCGCCGCCATGGTCGTGCTCGGCTACCTGATGTGGTGGCGACGGCGTCCGGGGCGCAACCCGTCGCGGATCGTCGGAACCCCTCCAGGGCGGGCGCTCCGGGGGGCGCCGTGGTGGGAGATCGGGATGGTCGCAGTCATCGCGGTCTTCGTCGGTCTCTGGCTGCCGTTGGTCGGCTGGACGCTGCTGGGGTTCCTCGTCCTCGACACGCTGATCCCCTGGGTGCGCCGCGCGGCACACGCCCGTCGGCCACCGGGACATCAGGAGGTATGACGCCGGCTACCCTTCGCCGACGGCGCCGTCAACCCGCTGCCGCGCGACCGGTGCGCACTCTATGGTCGCCATCACACACACGAGAGGAGTCACCATGTCCACACCGATCCCCCCGCTGGTCCCGCGACCCGACGACGACGCCGACATCGACGGCGTGCCGCAGCGCGAGGTCGACGGCGAGAAGGTCCTCGACACCGATGTCGACGCGGATCAGGTCGACGGGGTCACGGCAGACCGACTCGCGGCGGAGCAGCCGGCGGACGCCGACTGAGCCGCTTCGCGACCGAACCGACTCATGACTGCGGGGCAGGGCCACCTCGGTGGACCTGCCCCGCAGTCTGTGCTCAGCGCGTCTTTCAGGTCGCGTAGAGCGGTGGCAGATGCGGAATGGGGATCGGCCTCGTCGCCCTGCTCGGATCCTGGATCCGTGCGACCTCCTCCAGCACCTCCTGCGCGTTCGCATACCGTGCCGACAGCGGCAGATCACGAAGCCAGACGACCTCGACCTCCGTGTCCGCGTATTCATAGACGCAGCCGACGACGTTGCGCGGGTCATCGACCGGGTAGCGACGGTCATTGATCACCCACTCCGACGGAGTGACACGATGAAGCACGTATCTGGGCTCTGGATCTCCTGTCATGCGGTTTCCCTCCAACACTCATCCCCCACTCCGATGATCTGTCGGAGAGGTGCCCAAGCACAGCCCCCTTGACAGGCTTCGAAGTGGCGTCGAGTGCGGATCAGCCCGCAGGGCGGATCGTCAGATCCGTGAGAGCCGCGTCATCCGGAAGGTCGAGCGCCGTCAGAATCGTGGACGCGACGGATTCGGCCGTGATGAACCGTTCGGGTTCGTACTCGCGGCCCTCCTGCTGATGCACGCGCTCCTGCATCGGGGTGGCGGTGCGACCCGGGTAGATCGACGTGACCCGCACACCGTGCTCCGACTCCTCAGCTCGCAGGGAGTCGGCCAGCGCCCTGAGCCCGTGCTTGGAGGCGGCGTACGCCGACCACCCGGCATGGGCGTGCAGGCCCGCCCCGGAGTTGACGAAGATCACCCGCGCTCGGGAGACGCGCAGCACCGGGAGCAGGAGGCGCGTGAGTTCTGCAGGTCCCACGAGGTTCACCGCAAGCTGCCGCTCCCACAGGTTCGCCGGCAGGTCGGCCACAGGGCCGAGGTCGACGACACCCGCGACGTGGATGAGAGAGTCGATGCGTTCCGGAAGCGGCTGCTTCGAGAACGCCCACGACAGACGCCCCGGCTGGGCGAGGTCGCCGACGAGGGCGGTGGCCCCGGGCAGTCCGGCGGTGATCTCCTTGGCGCGTCCGGCGTCACGGGCGAGGATGGTCACCTGATCGCCGCGCTCGAGGAGGCGGCGCGCGACGACCGCGCCGATCCCCGATCCGGCACCGGTGATCAGGTGTGCACGCATGTCAGTCGCGGTCTGCGGCCGCGGCGGACTCGGAGAGCTCGAACGGGACCACCGGGCAGTCCTTCCACAGACGCTCGAGACCGTAGTACACGCGCTCCTCCTGGTGGAAGACGTGGACGATCAGGTCGCCGAAGTCGAGCAGGACCCAGCGGGCCTCCGCACGGCCCTCGCGGCGGACCCGCTTGTGACCGGCCTCGATGAGGCGGTCCTCGATCTCATCGGCGATCGCGGCGACGTTGCGCTCGCTGTTTCCGGTGACCAGCAGGAAGATGTCGACGAGCGGAAGAGGCTCCGACACGTTGAGCGCGACAAGATCCTCACCGCCCTTCGAGACGGCGGCGTCTGCCGCGAGCTGGAGCATCTCTTCGGCGGTTTCAGGTGACTGCATCAGAACACATTCGTGGTGAAGGCGACGATCAGGGAAACGCCCAGCGCGAGCGCAAGACCACCCGCCACGATCGCGAGGATGAGCATGAGCTTGTTGCCCTTTTCGGGGGCTGGCGGGCGGATGACCTCGCCGGCGGGCTTGATGGTGCTGACCGCCGCGCTGGCGGCGATCGGCGTGGGCGAGGATGCCGGGGGCAGCTCGCCGTCGATGAGCACGGCGTCGATGTCCTTGCCATCGGTCGTGCCGTGCGCGTGTCCCTGCGAGCCGAGGCCCCGGGGCAGCTCGTAGGAGCCCGTGATCAGGATCTCTCCGGTGGACGCGACCGGTCCGGAGAGATCACCGTCGCCTGCGGACGGGGTGAAGATCAGGGTGTTCGGAGCGAGGTGCTGGGATCCCGTCGAGTCGCCGACCGTGAGCAGCTCGTCGAACGACGGGGCGAACGGCGCGCGGGCCTCACTCGGGTCGGTCAGAAGGTCCTGCCCGAATGCCGGGTTGACCGTGGGATTCTCCTCCGCGGCGATCTCGGCGGCATCCGCGTCGTCGACATCGGCGAGGACATCTGCGGACTCAGCGGAGTCCGTCTCGTGATCGGCGCCGAGGCCGAGCTCCGCGACCGAGGCGGCGGGGTCCTCGTCGTGCGTCTGCAGGGCGGACTCGTCTGCGGCGAGAACGGGCTCGTCGCGGACGTCGTCGACGACGTCGATGGTCTGTGCCGGCTCGCCTGCTGACGGAGCGATCGCGGCGCTCACGGGGGCGGGAAGCTGTGCGGCATCGGAATCGTCCGCGTCAGCGTCGTCCGCGTCAGCGTCGTCCGCGTCAGCGGACGTCGCGGAGCCGGCACGCTGTCGCTCGAGCTCTCGAACCTGGCGGCGCGTCAGGCCTCCGGCACCCGCGGGCGAGGTGGGGATGGTGGGAGTCGTCGCGGCGGCGGATGCGGCATCCGACGATTCGGTGCTCTCGTCGTGCTTCTGCGGACTCGCGTCGCGCTTCTCGGCGCTCGTGTCGCTGCGCTCGGACGCTGCGGACGTCGCGTCGGGCACGGCTGAGGCGGCCGCTGCAGCCTCCTCCGCGGTGATGACCGGCGTGGAACCCGTCAACCGGATCTCACGCAGCTGCTTTCGCGTCAGCGGACCCTGCTCCTGCCGATCCGATGTACTCATGCCTTGCTCCGATACAGATGATGCTTCGCGATGTATTGAACGACTCCGTCGGGAACGAGATACCAGACCGGCTCGTCGTCTCGGACCCGCGCACGGCAGGCCGTCGACGAGATGGACAGCGCCGGCACCTCCAGTTGGCTGACGTTGTCGCTGGGGAGGCCATCTGTGCTCAAGACGTGTCCTGGGCGTGAGACCGCGACGAAGTGGGCCAACTCCCACAGTTCATCATGGTCCCTCCAACTGAGAATCTGCGCCACGGCGTCGGCACCGGTGATGAAGAAGAGCTCGGCGTCGGGACGCCGTTCCTTGAGGTCGCGCAGGGTGTCGATCGTGTAGGTCGGCCCTTCGCGATCGATGTCCACCCGACTCACGGTGAACTGCGGATTGGATGCCGTCGCGATGACCGTCATCAGATAGCGGTGCTCGCTCGGCGTGACCTCGGCCTTCTGCCAGGGGCGTCCGGTGGGCACGAAGACGACCTCATCGAGATCGAAGGAGTGCGCGACCTCGCTGGCGGCGACCAGGTGCCCGTGATGGATAGGGTCGAAAGTGCCGCCCATCACACCGATGCGCGCCGGACGCGAGGTCGTGTCGTTCATAGGCGCCTAGTGGCCGTGCCCTGCCTCGTGGCCGTCCTTGCCGTGGCGCGCAGCCCAGGCGTCCGCTTTGGCGGAGTGGCGGTTGGCGACGTTCTTGTACGACATGGTGACGAAGCCGAGGAACGCGAAGACGATGATCGCGACGACGCCGAAGATCAGGGTCTCGAGCTGGACGTTGCCGTGGTGCTCGGTCTCGGCGGCGGCCATCGCGATCTGTGCGACGAGGTTCATCGTGACTCCGTTTCGTGGCTGGCGGGCTTGGCCCACCAGGAGCCACAGCGCCCCCTAGTCTAGCCCTCAGCTGCGGGTCTGCCCCGACCCACGCGCCAGCCATTTCGTGCTCGTCAGCTCGGAGAGTCCCATCGGGCCTCTGGCGTGCAGCTTCTGGGTCGAGATGCCGACCTCTGCACCGAAGCCGAACTCGCCCCCGTCGGTGAAGCGGGTCGAGGTGTTCACCATGACGACGGCAGAGTCGACCTCTGCGAGGAACCGCTCGGCGTTGCGTGTGTCGGTCGTGATGATCGACTCCGTGTGGCCCGTGCTGTAGCGACGGATGTGGTCGAGGGCGTCGTCGAGGCTGTCCACGACCTTCATGGCGATGTCGAGGCTGAGATACTCGGTCGCCCAGTCCTCATCTGTCGCGGGGATCACATTCGAGACGAGTCCGGCCACCATGTCGTCGCCGTGGATCGCCACGCCCTCGCTCTGCAGCGCGCTCGCGACGAGGGGCACCAGGCGCGGCGCGGCCTGTCGCAGCACGAGCACGGTCTCGACCGCGTTGCAGACGCTGGGCCGCTGCACCTTCGCGTTCACGACGATGTCGCGCGACCAGTCGTCGGGGGCGCTCTCATCGAGCACGATGTGCACGTTGCCCGCACCGGTCTCGATGACGGGAACGGTCGACTCGGTGACCACGGTCTCGATGAGACCTGCGCTGCCGCGAGGGACCAGCACATCGATGTAGCCGCGTCCGTTCATCAGCGCCTTCGCACCGTCGCGGCCGAAGTCATCGACCGTCTGCACGGCCTCAGGGGTCACCCCGGCACTCTGCAGCGCCTCGCGCATGATCTGCACGAGGACCGTGTTCGAGTCGCGGGCTGCGCTGCCGCCGCGCAGCACGACGGCGTTGCCGGAGCGCAGAGCGAGAGCGGCGATGTCGACGGTCACGTTCGGCCGGGCCTCGTAGATCGCTCCGACCACGCCGAACGGCACGCGCACCTGCTCGAGCGTCACCCCGTTCGGCATGCGGTGCCCGCCGACCACGCGTCCGACCGGGTCGGGCAGCGCCGTGACCTCTCGCACCGCCGACGCGAGCGCACGCACGCGCTTCTCGTCGAGCCTCAGCCGGTCGATGAGCGAGTCGCCGATGCCGTCGGCCTCGCCGCGGGCGACGTCGCGGCTGTTCGCCTCGATGATCGTCGCGGCGTTCTGCTCGAGGGCGACCGCGATGGCTTCGAGCGCACGGGCCTTGTCGTCGCTCGTCAGTGCGGCGGTGGCGCGGGACGCCTCCTTGGCACGCGCGAGGCGCACCTGCGGGGTCTGGTCGGTCATCCGCCCAGTCTAAGAGAGCGCCGGCTCGAACCAGGTTCCTATTTCGGCCCCGGCGAGAGCCTTGTCGACGAGGTCGGCACTGGTCACGAGCACGCCGATGCCGGAGGCCGCTGCCAGGCGCGCCGCCGAGACCTTCGTCGCCGCTCCCCCGGTGCCGACGCTGTTGACGACGGTCGAACCGAACTCGAGACCGGAGAGGTCGGCGTCCGGGGCGACCACGTCGATCGGCACGGCAGACGGGTCGGACGGGGGCCTCGTGTACAGGGACTCGATGTCACTGAGCAGCACGAGTGCGTCTGCCTCGATGAGCTGCGCCACGAACGCCGCGAGACGATCGTTGTCGCCGAAGCGGATCTCCTGGGTCGCCACCGTGTCGTTCTCATTCACGATCGGCAGGATGCGGAGTCCGAGCAGCCGCTCCATGGCCCGTCGGGCATTGCTGCGTGAGGTGGGGTTCTCGAGGTCACCGGTCGTCAGGAGCACCTGGCCCGCCACGATGTCGAAGGGGCGCAACGACTCCTGGTACCGGTAGACGAGGATGTTCTGCCCGACGGCGGCCGCCGCCTGCTGCGTGGCGAGATCGGTCGGACGCGCATCGAGGCGGAGGAACGGGATGCCGGTCGCGATCGCTCCCGACGAGACGAGCACCACCTCGGCACCGCGCGCGTGCGCAGCCGCGAGGGCCTCGACGATGATCGGGATACGCCAGGAGGACTCTCCGCTGATCGAGGAGGATCCCACCTTCACGACGATCCGTGATGCCGAGGCGAGATCCGCCCGCGAGCGAGCGGTCACTCCCCGTCCTCGCGGTAGGCCGCGAGCCGCTGCGCCTCGACCTCGGCACGGGCCTCGGCCTTGGCATCCATGCGCTCGTAGTAGGTCTCACGACGCTCCGACGTGGTGCGACGGCTGTTCGGCGCGAGGCGGGGGTCGGTTCCACGCGGTGCGCTCATGAGCTCGGCCGCGGAGGTCATCGTGGGCTCCCAGTCGAAGACGATGCTGTCGCCCTCGCCGATCACCACGGTCGACCCCTGCACCGCGCCGAGGCGGAAGAGCTCGTCTTCGACGCCCAGCTTCTCGAGGCGGTCAGCCAGGTATCCCACGGCCTCCTCGTTCTGGAAGTCGGTCTGCTGCACCCACCGCACCGGCTTCTCGCCGAGGATGCGGTAGACGTTGCCATACGTGCCACCCTCGACACGGATCTCGAAGCCCTTCTTGGGGCCCCGGGGGCGCAAGATGACACGCTCACGCGGCACCTCGGTCGCAGCGAGCTCGGCGCGGTACGCGTCGACGATCTCACCGAGCGCGAAGGTCAGCGGACGCAGACCCTCGTGGGAGACCGTGGAGATGTCGAACACGCGGAAACCGCGGGCCTCGAGATCGGGTCGCACGAGTTCGGCGAGATCGCGCGCCTCGGGCACGTCGATCTTGTTGAGCGCGATGAGCTGCGGGCGCTCCAGCAGAGGGGTCTGCCCCTCGGGCACCTCGTATGCCGCGAGCTCGGCGAGGATCACGTCGAGGTCGGAGATCGGGTCGCGTCCCGGCTCGAGCGTGGCGCAGTCGAGCACGTGCAGCAGGGCGGTGCAGCGCTCGACATGGCGGAGGAACTCGAGGCCGAGGCCACGCCCCTCGCTGGCGCCCTCGATGAGCCCGGGCACGTCGGCGACGGTGTAGCGCGAGTCGCCGGCCTGCACGACGCCGAGGTTCGGATGCAGCGTCGTGAACGGGTAGTCGGCGATCTTCGGCCGTGCCGCGGAGATCGCGCCGATCAGGCTGGACTTGCCTGCGGACGGATATCCCACGAGTGCCACGTCGGCCACGGTCTTGAGCTCGAGGACGACATCGCCCTCGACACCGGGAGTGCCCAGAAGGGCGAAACCGGGCGCCTTGCGCTTGGGGGTCGCGAGTGCGGCGTTGCCGAGGCCGCCATGGCCGCCCTTGGCGACGACGAAGCGCTCGCCGGGCACGATCATGTCGATCAGCACCTCACCGGCGGGGTTCTTCACCACGGTGCCGACCGGCACGGGGAGCTCGAGCGTCTCGCCGAGGAATCCGGCGCGATGATCACCCATTCCGGGGCCGCCGTTTCCGGAGCTGCGGTGCGGCGAGTGGTGGTACGAGAGCAGCGTTCCGGTCTGGGTGTCGGCCACGAGCACGATGTCGCCGCCGTCACCGCCGTTGCCGCCGTCAGGCCCGCCGAGGGGCTTGAACTTCTCGCGGTGCACCGAGACACAGCCGTTGCCGCCCTTGCCCGCGCGCAGATGCAGCGTCACGGTGTCGACGAAACTGACCATGTCTCTCTCCTCAAAAAAAGATTCGGGGCGGGCCGAAGCCCGCCCCGAATCGGATGTCTACTGTCGTGCTGTGATCACTCGGCAGCGGCGACGATGTTGACGACCTTGCGGCCGCCCTTCGCACCGAACTGCACCGCGCCTGCGGCAAGAGCGAACAGCGTGTCGTCGCCACCACGGCCGACGTTCACGCCGGGGTGGAAGTGCGTGCCACGCTGGCGGACGATGATCTCGCCGGCGAGAACCTGCTGTCCACCGAAGCGCTTGACGCCAAGTCGCTGAGCGTTGGAGTCACGACCGTTACGGGTGGAGCTTGCGCCCTTTTTATGTGCCATGTCCTGGTCTCCTCGGTCTTACTTGATGCCGGTGATCTTGACGCGCGTGAGCTCCTGACGGTGGCCCTGGCGCTTCTTGTAGCCGGTCTTGTTCTTGTACTTCTGGATGATGATCTTCGGGCCGCGGAGGTTGCCGATGACCTCAGCCGTGACCTTGACCTTCGCCAGCGAGTCAGCGTCGGTGGTCACCGTGGCGCCGTCGACGAGCAGCACGGCGGCCAGCTCGATCTTCTCGCCCGAAGCAGCCTTGACACGGTCGAGCTGAACGATCGTGCCGACCTCGACCTTCTCCTGCCGCCCACCGGCGCGCACTACTGCGTAAACCACTTCATACCTGTTTCGTTGGGGAGCTCGCGGCTCCGAGATCTCACGGGAAGACTGTTGCTTGCATGCATCGCAGGGCGACGGGCACGAATGCAAGACTCTCCGCTCCGACCGTCCAGGACGACGCGGCATACGCACCAAGGGACTACTTTACCGGATGCCGGACACTGTGGCAAAACGCGCCCTCCGGTGTGTCCGGTCCTAGGCTGGTCGGGTGACCGTTCTCGTCGACGAACCCCGCTGGCCCGCCCACGGAAGACTGTGGGCGCACCTCGTCAGCGATGACAGCCTCGACGAGCTGCACGCCTTCGCGCGCACCCACGACGTGCCTGCGCGCGCCTTCGATCTCGACCACTACGACGTGCCGGAGGATCTCGTCCCCCGGCTCATCGCCGCCGGCGCCGAACACGTCGACGGCAAGGAGCTCGTGCGTCGGCTGATCGCCTCAGGCCTGCGCATCCCCGCCCGCGACCGGCGCTGACGAGTCGGAGTTCACCGACACGGGAGTGCCCGTCAGAGCTGCCGTGGACACCCGACGGCGACCCCGACCCTGCCCCGGGGCCTTGGGCTCGGGCAGCGCGTCGAGCACCGAGTCGAGCAGCGCTTCAGCCGGCGACTTCGGCGAGGCCTTGCGGTCGGAACCGCGCTTCTTGCGCGGCTTCTTGGCCCGCTCCTGCGCGGCGGGGGCCTCCGTGGTCTCGGTCGAGGGCGCCACCGCATCCGGCAGCTCCTCCGCATTCGGAACCCGCGTCGATGCCGCGATCTGCGCGAGGGCCGACTTCGCACCCTCAGGGATGCTGTGCGTCGTGACCGCGGCCGGAGCCGAGTTCTGCGACGGACCGTTCCCTCCGCGCTGGCGGCGGTTGGACGACGAGTTGCCGTTGCCGTTCCCGTTGCCGTTGCTGCTCGACCGGTGCTTCACGACGGGGTCGTGGTGCACGATCACGCCGCGGCCGGCGCAGACATCGCACGCCTCGCTGAAGGTCTCGAGAAGACCGAGCCCCAGCTTCTTGCGGGTCATCTGCACGAGTCCGAGCGAGGTGACCTCGGCGACCTGATGCTTGGTCCGGTCGCGGCTGAGGCACTCGATCAGACGGCGCAGCACGAGGTCGCGGTTCGATTCGAGCACCATATCGATGAAGTCGACGACGATGATGCCGCCGATGTCGCGCAGCCGAAGCTGACGGACGATCTCCTCCGCGGCCTCGAGGTTGTTCTTGGTGACGGTCTCCTCGAGGTTTCCCCCGGAGCCGACGAACTTGCCGGTGTTCACGTCGACGACCGTCATGGCCTCGGTGCGGTCGATGACCAGCGAGCCGCCGGAGGGCAGCCAGACCTTGCGGTCGAGCGCCTTCTCGATCTGCTCGGTGATGCGGAACGCGTCGAAGGGGTCGGCCTCGTCCTCGTAGGACTCGACGCGCTCCAGCAGGTCAGGGGCGACGCTCTCGAGGTAGGCGCGGATCGTGCGCTGCGACTCCTCCCCCTGGATGAGCATCTTCGTGAAGTCCTCGTTGAAGACGTCGCGGACGATCTTGACGAGGAGGTCGGGCTCGGCATGCAGCAGCGCGGGCGCCTGCTGGTTCTCGACCTGCGTGCGCACGTGCTCCCACTGCGACGTCAGACGCTGCACGTCGCGGGTCAGCTGGTCTTCGGTCGCGCCCTCGGCGGCGGTGCGGACGATCACTCCCGACGACTCCGGGAGCACCTCCTTGAGGATGCGCTTGAGGCGCGCGCGCTCGTTGTCGGGCAGCTTGCGGCTGATCCCGTTCATCGATCCACCCGGCACGTACACGAGGTACCGGCCGGGGAGGGAGATCTGGCTGGTCAGGCGGGCGCCCTTGTGGCCGACCGGATCCTTCGTGACCTGCACGAGGACGCGGTCTCCGGCCTTGAGCGCCAGCTCGATGCGGCGGGGCTGGTTGCCGGTCTCGACGCCGTCCCAGTCGACCTCGCCCGAGTAGAGCACGGCGTTGCGGCCGCGACCGATGTCGACGAACGCGGCCTCCATGCTGGGCAGCACGTTCTGCACGCGGCCGAGGTAGACGTTGCCGATGAGCGACGCATCCTGGTTGCGGGCCACGTAGTGCTCGACGAGCACGCCGTCTTCGAGCACGCCGATCTGCGTGCGACCGTTCTTCGAACGCACGACCATCTTGCGGTCGACCGACTCGCGGCGAGCCAGGAACTCGGCCTCGGTGACGACCGGGCGACGACGCCCCGCGTCGCGACCGTCGCGGCGACGCTGCTTCTTCGCCTCGAGACGCGTGGAGCCCTTGATCGCCTTGGGCTCGGTGATGTACTCGACGACGCGCTGACGCGGCTGGCGCGGCTCATCGCGCTGCTCTCGGGGCTCGCGGGGCTCGTTCTCGTCGGAGCCGCCACGGCGGCGGCGGCCTCGGCGGGCTCCCGGCTCGTCCTGATCGCGGTCCGCGATCCGGTCGAAGACGCGCTCGCGCTCAGGACGCGCGGGCAGCGGCAGGACCGCGGGTGCGTAGAAGTGCAGCTGCGTCGAGACCTGGGAGACGAAGACCTCCGGAAGCAGCCCGAGAGACACCGCGGTGACGGGCTTGTCGTCCGCGGGCTTCTCGTCGGCAGGGTTCTCGTCGGCAGGCTTCTCATCCGCAGGCTTCTCGTCCGCAGGCTTCTCATCCGCAGGCTTCTCGTCCGCAGGCTTCTCATCCGCAGGCTTCTCGTCCGCAGGCTTCTCGTCGGCAGGCTTGTCGGCCGGCTTCTCGTCGGCAGGCTTCTCGTCCGCGGGCTTCTCGTCCGCGGGCTTCTCGTCGGCGGGCGGCTCGACCTCGTCGGCGGTGGACTCCTCCTCCGCGGATGCGTCGTGCGTCTGCTCGGCGTTGTCGGGAGCGTCGGCGGTGCCGTCGACCTCCGTCGCGTCGGCGACTACCTCTGCGGGTGCGTCGGCATCCGCAGCGAGGTCGAGGGTGGGGGCGTCGTAGTCATTGTTGTCATCGGCCATCTCTGGCTTGCTCCTCGTGCGGACGCGTCGTGCTCCGCTAGATCTCATGCGGTACCCGCAGGTTCCGCGAACTCATTCGGTGTGCGACCGGCTCATGGCTCTGGTCACGAGGGGCATACGGCCCCGAAGTCTGCGTCGATGCCCACCACGACCGGGTCGAGCGGTGCATCACAGGTCATTATCGCACCAACTTCGCGGTATCGCGGCATCGAGGTGGGCACGCGTCGTTTTCTCCGGTGCGCTTTCGCCCGATCCATAGCGATCACTGAGATACTCCACACATGAGCGAGCAGCGCACCCGCCCCGTCTTCTATGCCGTCTGGCTGATCATCGCGAGTGTGATCGGCTGGTTCGCCGCCTTCCAGCTCACCGTCGAGAAGTTCACCCTTCTGCAGAATCCGAGCGATGCGCTGTCCTGCGACATCAGCCCGTTCATCCAATGCAGCAAGAACCTCAACTCGTGGCAGGGAGAGGTGTTCGGCTTCCCCAACCCGATCATGGGCCTGTCGGGATGGATCGCACCTCTCGTCGTGGGCGTCGCGATCCTCGCGGGCGCGCGCTTCCCGCGCTGGTTCTGGCTCACCTTCGGCGCCGGCGTGACCTTCGCCTTCGGCCTCGTCTGCTGGCTGATCGCGCAGAGCCTGTACGACCTCTTCGTGCTGTGCCCGTGGTGCATGATCACCTGGGCCGTCACGATCCCGACGTTCTTCGCGACGATGCTCCACCTGACACGCAACGGATCGTTCACCCGCAGCGAGAAGGCACGCGAGCGCGCCGACAAGCTCATGGTCTGGGTGCCGCTGGCGACGATCCTCTCCTACGCCGTCGTCATCGTGCTCGCACAGCTGCAGGGGCTGGACTTCCTCGGAGAGATGGCACGCCTCATCTTCTGATCCTCTGCTCGCACCGACGACGAAGCCCGCCGCACGAGATCGTGCGGCGGGCTTCGTCGTCGGTGGTGCGTCAGTCGAACCAGATGCCGAGTTCGCGTGCGGCGGACTCGGGGCTGTCCGAGCCGTGCACGAGGTTCTGCTGGACCTTGAGGCCCCAGTCGCGGCCGAAGTCGCCGCGGATCGTGCCGGGTGCGGCGGTGGTCGGGTCGGTGGTGCCCGCGAGCGAGCGGAATCCCTCGATCACCCGGTTGCCCGCGAGACGGATCGCGACGGACGGACCCGAGAGCATGAACTCGAGGAGCGGCTCGTAGAAGGGCTTCCCCTCGTGCTCGGCGTAGTGCTCGGCGAGCAGGTCGCGGTCGGGCTCCACGAGGCGGATGTCGACGAGGGCGTAGCCCTTCGACTCGATGCGCGCCAGGATCGCTCCGGTGAGGCCGCGCGCGACACCGTCGGGCTTGACGAGGACGAGGGTTTCTTCGGTGGCCATGTCATTCACTCTCTGTCTGAGTCTCGGTCGCGGGCCCGGACGGACGGCGTGCGTCCAATCGAGCCCCCATGATCGTCGCATATCCCCACATGCCGCCGAAAATCACGACGACGAGGAGGATCGCGGGCACCAGGATCGCAGACACTGCTATGACCGCCTGCAGGATCCATCCGGCCGAGATCGCCCAGGGCTTCGTGATCATCCCGGCGACCGCTATGCACGCGAGCCCCACGACCGCACCGCCCACGATGCCCCACCACTGGGGGATGCCGTCGGGAAGCGTCTTCAGACCGAAGACCGTGAGACCCGCGAGGAAGACCACGACCGATTCGAATCCGAGCACGATCGGTGCGAGCTTCTGCACGAGCGTTCGAGGCGGACGGGGCGCACGCGGCGAACGGGTGGGCGTCGGATCCGCACTCACGCGTGCCACCCCGACTTCCAGTCCTCCTCCTCGGCGAGGGCGATCGCCTCGCCGGCGAGCACCACGGACCCCGCGATGACCACGGCCCGACGCTCGGACGAGGATGCCCATCCGCGGGCCGCGTCGGCGGCATCCGCCAGCGTCGGGTGCACGGTCGCTCGCTGTCCCGTCGCCTCGACGAGGTCCGCGATCACATCGGCGTCGCTCGCGCGCTCCGACTCCGGCGCGGTGGCGAACACGTGCGCGCCGGTCGGCGCGAGCGTCGCCACGATTCCCGCCGCATCCTTGTCGGCGAGAACGCCGAGCACGACGCCCCATTCGTCGAAGTCGAAGCTGTCGTCCATCGCCTGCGCCAGCGCGGCCGCGCCGTGCGGGTTGTGAGCGGCGTCGACGATGACGGTCGGGGCGATGCCGAGCAGCTGCAGTCGGCCGGGCGACGTCGCACCCTGCAACCCCTCCGAGACGATGTCGGCGGCGATCCGCTGCGTCCCGCCCCCGATCAGCGACTCGACGGCGGCGACGGCGAGGGCGGCGTTGTGCCCCTGGTGCGCTCCGTACTGCGGCAGATACTCCTCGGTGTACTCCCCCGCGAGCCCGCGGACCGAGATCAGCTGTCCGCCGACGGCGAGCTTCTGATCGCTGAGGCCGAACTCTTCTCCCTCGAACGCGATCGTGGCGTTCTTCTCGGCGGCGACGCGACGAAGCACCTCCGCGGCCTCCGCGGGCTGCTCGGCGGAGACGACCGCCGCGCCCTGCTTGATGATCCCCGCCTTGACCGTCGCGATAGCCGCGATCGTGTCGCCCAGGCGATCCGCGTGATCGATGTCGATCGGCGCGAACACCGCGACGTCTCCGTCCGCGGTGTTCGTCGAGTCCCACTCGCCGCCCATGCCCACCTCGAGCACGAGCACGTCGACCGGGGCGTCCGCCACCGCCACGAACGCCAGTACCGTCAGCAGCTCGAAGAACGTGAGAGGCTCCTCACCTGCCGCGACGAGTTCGGCGTCGACGATGTCGACGAACGGCTCGATCTCTTCCCACGCGTCGCCGACCGCGGCGTCCTCGATGGGCTCGCCGTCGATCATGATGCGCTCGGTGAACCGCTCGAGGTGCGGGCTCGTGAACAGTCCGGTGCGCAGACCGTGCGCACGCAGCAGGCTCTCGATCATCCGAGCCGTCGACGTCTTGCCGTTCGTGCCGGTGATGTGGACGACACGGTAGGTGCGCTGCGGATCGTCCAGGTACGCGAGAATCCGCGCCGTGCGCTCCTTGCGGGGCTGCACCCACCGTTCTCCGGCCCTGCTCAGCAGCGTCTCGTAGACGGCATCCGCCCTGTCGCGTGCGCTCATGCGCTGACTCCGATCCTGCTGACCGAGACCGTGAAGTCGCCGCGGTTCGCATACGTGCCCTGAGCAACGGTCGCTGAGTGCTCAGGTGTGGTCGGCACCTCACCCTGCTCGAGAAGCACCTCGTCCTTGGCGCCGAGCATGAAGGCGGTCGACAGCGTCTCGCCCGCGATATCAGCCGCCTCGAAGGCGCTGCGCACCGCGAGGAGGTCGTCGCCGGAGGTGAACCACAGTCGCAGCGCGATCCGGTCGCTCACATCGAAGCCCGCATTCTTGCGGGTCTCCTGCACAGCGCGGATGACGTCGCGCGCGAGGCCCTCGGCCTCGAGCTCGGGCGTCGTCTGCGTGTCGAGAAGAACGAAACCGCCCGACGGCACGAGGGAGAGGGCCTCCCCCTCGGGGCGCCCTGCGGTCTCGAGCACGAGCTCGTACTCCGACGGCTCGAGCGCGATGCCGCCGGCGGTGACGACTCCGTCGGTCTCTGACCAGTCGCCCGCCTTCGCGGCCTTGATCACGGTCTGCACGTTCTTGCCGAGGCGCGGACCCGCGGCCCGGGCATTGACGCTGAGCCGATGACTGATCCCGTAGTCCACGGCGGTCGTCTCCGACTGCGCCACAAGCTCGACCGACTTGACGTTGAGCTCCTCGCGGAGGATGTCCTCGAACTGGCCGAGGCTCGCGGCGAGCGGCGACACGACGGTCAGACGCGCCAGCGGAAGACGCACGCGCAGCTTCTCCTTCTTGCGCAGGGCGTTGCCCACGCGCGAGAGCTCGCGGACGGCATCCATCGCGTCGCGGATCTCGTCGGCGGCCGGGAACTCGGTGTCGTCGGGCCAGTCCTGCAGGTGCACACTGCGCCCGCCGGTCAGCCCCTGCCACACACGCTCGCTGACGAGCGGCACGAGCGGTGCCGCGACACGCGTCAGCGTCTCGAGCACGGTGTACAGCGTGTCGAAGCTGTCGATCGCGGTCTCTGAGGTCGACGAGGGGTCCCAGAACCGATCGCGCGAGCGACGGATGTACCAGTTGGTGAGCACTTCGGCGAAGTCGCGCAGTCGCGCCGAGGCCGTGGTGGAGTCGAGCCCCTCGAGGTCGGCGCGCACCTCGCGCACCAGATCGCCGAGACGCGCGAGGATGTAGCGGTCGAGCACGTCGGTGGAGTCGGTGCGCCAGGTCGCCTCGTAGCCGCCGGGCTTCGCCGCGTTCGCATACGTCGCGAAGAAGTACCAGGAGTTCCACAGCGGCAGCAGGAACTCGCGCACGCCCGAGCGGATGCCCTCCTCGGTCACTGCGAGGTTGCCCCCGCGCAGCACCGAGCTGGACATCAGGAACCAGCGCATCGCATCCGAGCCGTCGCGGTCGAGCACCTCGGACACGTCCGGGTAGTTGCGCAGCGACTTCGACATCTTGTAGCCGTCGTTGCCCAGCACGATGCCGTGGCAGCTGACGCCGGTGAACGCCGGGCGGTCGAACAGCGCGGTCGACAGCACGTGCATGACGTAGAACCAGCCGCGCGTCTGACCGATGTACTCGACGATGAAGTCGGCCGGCGCGTGGGCGTCGAACCACTCCTGGTTCTCGAACGGGTAGTGCACTTGCGCGTACGGCATCGAGCCGGAGTCGAACCACACGTCGAAGACGTCCTCGATGCGTCGCATCGTGCTCGTGCCGGTCGGGTCGTCGGGGTTCGGACGCGTGAGGTCGTCGATGTACGGGCGGTGCAGGTCGATCTCGCCCTCGGGGTTGCGCGGCAGCGTGCCGAAGTCGCGCTCCATCTCCTCGAGCGACCCGTAGGTGTCGACCCGCGGGTACTCGGGGTCGTCGCTCTTCCAGACCGGGATCGGCGAGCCCCAGTAGCGGTTGCGGCTGATCGACCAGTCCCGCGCACCCTCGAGCCACTTGCCGAACTGGCCGTGCTTGACGTTCTCGGGCACCCAGGTGATCTGCTCGTTGTTCGCGAGCAGGTCGTCCTTGATGTCGGTGACGCGGATGAACCAGCTCGAGACGGCCTTGTAGATCAGGGGGTTCCGGCAGCGCCAGCAGTGCGGGTACGAGTGGACGTAGCTCTGCTCGCGCAGCAGGCGTCCCTGCGAGCGCAGCAGACGGATGAGGGGTGTGTTCGCGTCCATCCAGAGCTCACCGGCGACGTCGGTCACCGTGGAGAGGAACCGCCCGCCGTCGTCGAGCGACAGGATGGTGGGGATGCCGGCAGCCCCGGCGACCCGCTGGTCATCCTCGCCGTAGGCCGGAGCCTGGTGGACGATGCCGGTGCCGTCGCTGACCGTCACGTAATCGTCGACGAGGATGCGCCAGGCGTTCTCGGTGCCGTGGACCTCGGCATCCGCGAAGTAGTCGAACAGACGGTCGTAGGTGACATCCTGCAGCTCGGAGCCGCGAACGGTCGCGTGGACGGCGGCGAGCGCCTCGTCGAGATTCTCGTAGCCGAGATCCTTCACATACCCGCCGAGGAGCTCCTTCGCGAGCAGGTAGCGGTGCGCGGAGGCCTCGACCACGGCATCCGTGCTCCCCTCCGGTGCGTGCACGTCGGCTGCACCGAGGGGGCCCGCCGGCAGGACGACGTACTCGATGTCGGGTCCCACGGCGAGCGCGAGGTTGGTCGGCAGGGTCCACGGGGTCGTCGTCCAGGCGAGCGCACGCACGGCCGTGAGGCCGAGGGCCTCGGCCTTGGCGCCGGTCAGGGGGAACGTGACGGTGACCGACGGGTCCTGACGGTTCTGGTAGACGTCGTCATCCATGCGCAGCTCGTGCGCGGAGAGCGGCGTCTCGTCTCGCCAGCAGTACGGCAGCACCCGGTATCCCTCGTAGGCGAGGCCCTTGTCGAAGAGGGTCTTGAACGCCCAGAGCACGCTCTCCATGTATCCGAGATCGAGTGTCTTGTACCCGCGCTCGAAGTCGACCCACCGCGCCTGGCGGGTGACGTAGTCCTGCCACTCGTGGGTGTACTTGAGCACCGAGTCCCGGGCCTTCGCGTTGAAGACGTCGATCCCCATGGCCTCGATCTCGCTCTTCTCGGTGATCCCGAGCTGCTTCATGGCCTCGAGCTCGGCCGGGAGACCGTGCGTGTCCCATCCGAACACGCGGTCGACCTTCTTGCCGATCATCGTCTGGAAGCGCGGGAACACGTCCTTCGCATAGCCGGTGAGCAGGTGGCCGTAGTGCGGCAGTCCGTTGGCGAACGGCGGGCCGTCGTAGAAGACCCACTCGTCGGCGCCGTCGCGCTGCTCGATCGAGGCGCGGAAGGTCTGGTCGGTCTGCCAGAAGTCGAGCACCTCCTGCTCGATCTCGGGGAACCGGGGGCTCGGTGCGACAGAGGCAGCCTGGTCGGCGGCGGGTCCGAAAGAGGAACGCGGGTAGGTCATGTCGTCTCGCAGGAGTCGTGGCGGATGCTGCTGCGAGGACGATCCGTCCGGATTTTCGTCCCGGGGAACCGCGGTACCACCTCGCGTGCCGCGCCTCACGGCGGAGCCACTCTCACTGCGGCTGTGACGGGCCTGCCCCGCTCGGTTCTACTGAGCCCTCCCTCGCGGGACGACCGTTCTTCCGAGAGCTCCCCGGTGATGGCCGGATCCATGCTCGTCCACCCATTGTACGCGCGGCCACGGCGTGGTGGTGCCTGCGTGCAGACGACAGGCTGTCGCACCCACCCTCTACCCTCGAGTCATGGCCCGCTCCCCCGAATCCCCCGCGGCTCCCCGCGTCTCCCCGCCCGACCTCCCGCAGCATCTGGATCCGGCCTCCGCCCGACGCAGCGCCGACCTGCTCGCCGCGAGTCTCGATCTCACGGGAACCGTCGATCTCGCCCACTCCTCGCTCGAGCAGTGCGCGATCACCGCAGATGCCGATTCCGTGGATCTGACCGGCGCCACCCTGATCGATGTCGACCTCGGCGACGTGCGCATCGCCTCGCTGCGGATGCGCGATGCGAGCATCCGTCGGGTGCGCATCGGCGGAGGGCGGATCGGCACCCTCGATCTGAGCAGCGCCCGCATCGACGAGCTGCTGCTCGGCGATGTGCGCATCGACTACCTGAACCTCGGCGGAGCCAAGGCCACCGACGTCGAGATCGGGCGATGCGACATCCGCACCGTCGACATGCCGCAGGCCGAACTGACCCGGGTGCGCTTCACCGACACCCGTTCCGACGAGGTCGACCCTCGGGGCATGCGGGCGACCCACACGGATCTGCGCGGGCTCGACGCGGCCGCGTTCCTCGACGCGAACAGTCTGCGCGGCACCACGCTGAGCGGGTTCCAGGTGCAGCAGCTGGCGCCTCTGCTGGCGGCGGGCATCGGCATCCAGGTCAAGGACTGATCGAGCCGCTCGCCTCCAGAAGCTCGCGCGTGAACGGATGCTGCGGTGCCGCGAACACGTCGGCGATCGGTCCCTGTTCGACGATCACGCCGTCCTGCATCACCAGCACCTCGTCGGCCATCGCGCCGACGACGTCGAGATCGTGCGAGACGAAGATCATCGTGAGCCGACGCTCCCGCTGCAGCCGACGCAGCAGCCGGAGCACCCGCTCCCGCACCGAGGGGTCGAGCGCGGAGACCGGCTCGTCGAGCACCAGCACGTCGGGATCCGCGGCGAGCGCGCGGGCGATCGCCGCACGCTGACGCTGTCCTCCCGAGAGCGCGATCGGCCGGCGGGCGGCATGAGACGCATCGAGACCGACCTCGGCGAGCAGTTCGGTCACCCGTGCTGCCCGCTGAGCGCGCGGTACCCCGCCGGCGGCGAGCGCCTCGCGGAGCGAGCGTGCGATCGTCCACCGCGGGTCGAAGGCACCGAGCGGATTCTGATGCACGAGCTGCACCCGCCGATCGCCGATCCATCGCAGGGATCCCGCATCGGGGGCCTCGATGCCCACGATCATCCGCGCCAGGGTCGTCTTGCCGGAGCCGGACTCCCCCACGATGCCGAGGGTGCGTCCACCCGGCACGGAGAACGATGCACCGCGCACGGCGGAGATCTCGCCGAAGTCCTTCGTCACCTCGACGGCGACGAGGACGGGGTCGGCGGCGCCTTCGGGGCTCTGATGCGGCTCATGCATGGTCGCCGCGATGAGCTGCCGGGTGTAATCGTGCTGCGGCGCCTCGAGCACGTCGCTCGTCGCCCCCTCTTCGACCACCCTCCCGTCGCGCATCACGAGCACGCGGTCGGCGATGCGTCGCACGGCGGCGAAATCGTGGCTGATCAGCACCACGGCGGTGCCCGCATCGGCGATCTCCCGGAGCAGGTCGAGGATGCGCGCCTGCACGGTGGCATCGAGTGCGGTGGTCGGCTCATCGGCGACGAGCACCGCGGGGTCGGCGGCGAGCGCCGAGGCGATGAGGGCGCGCTGACGCAGACCCCCCGAGAGCTCGTGCGGGTACTGCCGCGCTCGTCGCTCGCCGTCGGGCATCCATACCCGGTGCAGCAGCTCCTGCACCCGGGACTGCAGCGCATGCCGCCCGGAGGCGAGCCGGTGGATGCGCAGCGGCTCGGCGATCTCGGAACCCACGCGCTGCAGCGGATCCAGCGAGACGAGGGCGTCCTGGGACACCAGACCGATGCGGCGCCCTCGGAGCGAGCGCCACCCGTGTTCGCCCAGTCCGCGGGCATCGGTACCGTCGACGACGAGCCGGTCCGCCTGCACTGTCGCCCCGTCTGGCGCGAGGCCGAGCAGGGCGCGGGCGGTGAGCGTCTTGCCGGCCCCGGACTCTCCCACGATCGCGACGCACTCACCACGGGCCACAGTCAGCGACACCCCGTCGACGACCGGAGCACCGCCGAAGTCGATGCGGAGCCCCTCCAGCTCCAGCGCGGCCGTCACGAGGCACGCCCGTCCGCGCGGGCGCGCAGCACCCTGCCGACCACCGTCGCCGAGATCACCGTGAGGGTGATGGCGATGCCGGGGAACACGGCGATCCACCACGCCTGGCCGAGCACGTTCCGCCCGCCCGCGAGCATCAGACCCCATTCCGGCGTGGGCTCCGACGGTCCGAGTCCGAGAAAGCTGAGTCCGGCGGCGGCGAGGATGCTCGAGCCGATGCCGATCGTCGCGAGCACGCTCAGCGACCCGAGCACCCCGGGCATCACATGCCGGAGGAACGCTGCGACAGGCGGAACCCCGAGGATGCGCGCGGCCTCGACATGCTCAGCTCGACGGAGGGTGCGCGTCTGCACGCGCGCGAGCCGGATGTACACGGGCACGGCCGCGAGTGTCACGGCGATGGCGATGTTGACCGGTCCCGGTCCGAGGACCGCCACGACCACGAGCGCCACCAGGAACTCGGGGAACGCCATGAGCACGTCGTTGACCCGCATCAGCGCCGCGTCGACGGCGCGGGGAGCGAGCGCGGCGAGCGCGCCGACGAGCAGCCCCACCGCCAGCGCGATGCCCGTCGCGAGCAGGCCGATGCCCACCGAGCGACCCGTCCCGTACACGAGCCGTGAGTAGACGTCGCGCCCGCTCTGATCGGTGCCGAGCAGATGCGCGGGGCTCGGGGGGAGCATGGCGGCCCGCACCTCCGTCTGCAGCGGGTCGTGCGTGGCGAGCACCCCGGGGAACACGGCGGCGAAGGCGATCACCAGCAGCACGACCGAGGCCCCCCACACCAGTGCCGTCTGCGCGCGCGTCATCGGTCCCTCCCCCGTGCGGTGCGCAGCCGCGGGTCGAGGAGCGGATGCAGCAGCTCGACCACGAGGTTGACGACGACGAAGACGATCGCACTGAACAGGATGACGCCCGTGATCACCGGCAGGTCGCGATTGCTGATGGCGGCGAGCGTGACACGGCCGAGTCCCGACCTCGCGAAGACGGTCTCGACCAGCACGGCGCCGCCCAGGACGGAGCCGGTCAGGTACGCCGCGAGGGTCATCGCGTTCGCCGCACCGTGTCGGAGCCCGTGACGCAGCGTGAACCACGAGCCCCCGGCGCCGCGCGCCCGCACGGTGTCGGCGAACGGCATCCGCTCCGCCTGGACCAGTCCGTCGCGCAGCACCTGGCTGAGCAGCGCGGCGACGGGCAGCGCGAGCGTGACGGCCGGCAGCACGATGGTCGCCGGGTTGCGCGCCCCCGAGACAGGGAACCACCCCAGCCCGAACGCGAAGACGCTCAGCAGCAGGAGACCGATCCAGAACACCGGCGACGACAGGATCACGAGCTCGATCCCCGCCGCGACGGCGCGCGCCACCTGCCCCCGCACGAGCAGTGCCGCGGCGAGCGCGAGCACCACGGCGATCACGAGCGCCAGCGCAGAGAGCTGCAGAGTCGAGCCGAGCTGGCGACCGATCACCTCCGTGACCGGCATCCGCAGCTGGTAGGACTCGCCGAGGTCGCCACGGGCGAGCTGCGAGATGAACGAGAGGTACTGCTCCAGTGGCGGGCGGTCGAGACCGAGCTCCGCGCGGATGCCGTCTTTCACGGCGTCGCTGACCTGAGCCTGGGGCCCGAGCATCACCGACACCGGGTCGCCGGGGATGACCCGGAACGCGAGGAAGACCAGGGTGGCGGCACCCCACAGCACGATCACGACCGTGCCTGCGAGTCCCGCGATCCTCACGAGCGCCGTCTTCACCGTTCGCGCCCTCTCGACGATGCCCGAGCACCCCTGCGCGCGCGCTCGCTCACGAACGATACCGCAGCGTCACAGGGGCCCGGGGTTCCGGCGGTCAGCGGACGCTGACGTCGTAGAACAGGGGGCGCCCGTACAGGTCGTACGCTAGGCCGTCGATCCGCTCTCCCACGGCCGTGATGGCGGAGGGGCTGTAGAGCGGGACGATCGCCGTGTAGTCCGCGTTCCACTCCTGCACCTGCGTGTAGATATCGTCACGGACCGTCTGATCGCTGGACGCAACCGCCTGTTCGAGCAGGGAATCGACGTTCGGGTCGGTGACCTGCGACGCGTTCTGGAACCCGTCCGTGTGCAGGTGCGCACGCAGGAAGTCCGGATCGACACCCGAGAAGCCCCAGTCGGTGAGGTCGAAGGTCTTCGGCTCGTACTGCTCGTTGTACGCACCGGGATCGAGCTCTTCGCGCACCACCTCGAAGCCGATCTTCTTGAGGTCGGACTGGATCGCGTTGGCGAGCGCCGCCCGGTCGTCCGGCACGGGCGTCCACGCGATCCATCGCACGGACAGCCGCTTGCCGTCCTTCATACGGATGCCGTCGCCGTCGCGCGCGGTCCAGCCGGCCTCGTCGAGAAGCGCGCCCGCCGCGTCGGGGTCGAACGGGTGCTCGCCCTCGAGCGCCGCGTCGTAGCCGGGGGTGGTGGATCCGAGGACGCTCCACGCGCGAGGGAACTGACCGAAGAAGATCTCCTCGACGGCGGCGTCGACGTCGATGCCGCGCGCGAAGGCCTGACGCACCTTCTCGTCGGCGAACACGCCGTACTTCTCGTTGAGGTACAGCGAGTACGGCAGGCCCGGGTACTCGACGGAATCCACCGTGATACCCTCGCCCAGTCCGCCCGCGAGGTTCGGCGGGATGTTGCTGGCGAGGTCGGCCTCTCCGCTCTCGATGACGCCGGTGCGCACCGATGCCTCGGGCTGGATCTCCACGCGCAGCGTCTCGACGCCGGGTGCCTTCGAGCCGTGCGGTCCCCAGGCGTAGTCGTCGTTGCGGGTGTAGACGATCTCCTGATCCGGCGTGTACTCGGTGAGCTCGTACGGGCCGGTTCCCACCGTGATGCCGGGGCCACCGGCCTTCAGCTGGTCAGCGGAGTCCGCGAGGACCGCCGGCGAGTAGAACCCGAGCTGCGGGGTGCTCGCGGCCTGCAGGAACGGGGCGTACGGCTGACTGAACCGCACCGTCACGGTGTGCTCGTCGACGACTTCGGTGCCCTCGTAGAAGTCCGCCCCCATCATGCTGGCCGCCTGCGCCGACTCCGTCTCGGGGTCGACGATGCGATCGAAGTTCGCCTTGACCGCCTCGGCGTCGAAGGGCTCCCCGTCGGTGAAGGTCACGTCGTCACGGAGGGTGAACGTGTACTCGGTGCTGTCGGGCGAGACCTTCCAGTCCTTCGCCAGCCAGGCGCTGAACGAGCCGTCGTCCTCCTGGAAGACCAGGGAGTCCAGCACCGCGCGCTGCACCATCCCCGAGACGTCGAGCTGGCTCACCTGCGGATCCATGTGTCCCGCAGCGAGGTTCGCTCCCTCGATCGACCACACGAGCTCACCGCCGTCGGCGTCGGACGCGGGGGCCGCGCAGGCGCTCAGCAGGAGCGCGCTCGCGGCGAGGGCGGCACCGAGCGGGATCGCGCGGCGCAGAAGAGTGTGGGGCATGCTGTTCCTCGGGAGGGAATGCGGGGAGACGACGCGGATGCATCAGTTCTTGGACTCGATGCAATTGTAGATCCTGCGCACACCCCCGGGGGTCGGGAGGCACGACCCCCGGCGATGACGGGTCGCGCCAGGATCGTGGCGATTAGACTGTGGGGCACAACCCACACTCAGGCACGCTCACACAGTGCCGCACACATCGCTCGAGGAGATCTTCCATGTCCGTGATTCCCGACAAGCCCGTACTCGAAGGTCTCGAAGCGAAGTGGGGTGAGTCGTGGTCCGAGCAGGGCACCTATCTGTTCGATCGACTGCGCGCCGCCCAGTCCGGCCGTGAGGGCGTCTACTCGATCGACACCCCTCCGCCGACGGCCTCCGGCAGCCTGCACATCGGTCACGTGTTCTCGTACACGCACACCGACGTCAAAGCGCGCTTCGAGCGCATGCGCGGCAAGAACGTGTTCTACCCGATGGGCTGGGACGACAACGGGCTGCCCACCGAGCGCCGCGTGCAGAACTATTACGGCGTGCGCTGCGATCCGACGCTCCCCTATCGGAACGACTTCACGCCGCCGTTCGAGGGCGGCGACAACAAGTCGAGCCGTGCCGCCGACCAGGTGCCGATCAGCCGACGCAACTTCATCGAACTGTGCGAGCGTCTGACCATCGAGGACGAGAAGCAGTTCGAGGCTCTGTTCCGTCTGCTGGGCCTCTCGGTCGACTGGAGCCAGACCTACCGCACCATCTCCGACGACACCATCCGTCAGAGCCAGCTCGCGTTCCTGCGCAACCTCGAGCGCGGCGAGGCCTACCAGTCGCTCGCGCCGACCCTGTGGGACATCGACTTCCGCTCCGCCATCGCCCAGGCGGAACTCGAAGACCGCGAGCAGCAGGCCGCGTATCACACGATCGATTTCCCCTTCGCGGACGGATCCGGATCGATCACGATCGAGACCACCCGCCCCGAGCTGCTCCCCGCCTGCGTCGCGATCGTGACGCACCCCGAGGGCCCGCACAAGCACCTGATCGGCACGAAGGTGCGCACGCCGTTCTTCGGCGCCGAGATCGAGATCCACGGACACCACCTCGCCCAGCCCGACAAGGGCACGGGCGCTGCCATGGTCTGCACCTTCGGTGATGTGACCGACATCATCTGGTGGCGCGAGCTGCGCACCACCAGCGGCGGCGATCTGCCGAACATGACGACCATCGGACTCGACGGACGCTTCCTGCCCTCCGCGCCGTCGATCGTCGCGAACGCCGAGGCCATCGACTGGTACACGGCCGAACTCGCCGGCAAGACCGTGTTCTCGGCACGCAAGGCCATCGTCGAGAAGCTGCAGGAGACCGGCGATATGACTGCGGTCGGCAAGCCGTTCACCCACGCGGTGAAGTTCTTCGAGAAGGGTGACCGCCCCCTCGAGATCGTCTCGACCCGTCAGTGGTACATCCGCAACGGCGCCCGCGATGCGCAGCTGCGCGATCAGCTCCTCAGCCACGGCACGGACGTCGCCTTCCACCCCGACTTCATGCGCGTGCGCTACGAGAACTGGGTCGGCGGCCTGACCGGCGACTGGCTCGTGTCCCGACAGCGCTTCTTCGGCGTGCCGATCCCGCTGTGGTACGGACTCGACGACAACGGCGACCGCGACTACGACCGCGTGCTCGCGCCCGACCACGCGTCCCTGCCCATCGACCCGACCACCGACGTACCGGCCGGCTACACCGAGGATCAGCGGGGAGCGGCCGGGGGCTTCGAGGCCGAAGCCGACATCCTCGACACGTGGGCGACCTCGTCTCTCACCCCGCAGCTCGCGGGCGGATGGCAGCGCGACGAGGAGCTGTGGAACCTCACCGCCCCGTTCGACCTGCGCCCGCAGGGTCAGGACATCATCCGCACCTGGCTGTTCTCGACCATGCTGCGCTCCACTCTCGAAGACGGCCGCGCGCCGTGGCGCAACGCCGCCATCTCCGGCTTCATCGTCGACCCCGACCGCAAGAAGATGTCGAAGTCCAAGGGCAACGTGGTGACTCCGGCGGACATCCTCGAGACCCACGGATCCGACGCGGTGCGCTACTGGGCCGCCTCCAGCCGCCTGGGAATGGACGCCGCGTTCGACCCTCAGAACCCGACGCAGGTGAAGATCGGCCGTCGTCTCGCGATCAAGGTGCTGAACGCCGCCAAATTCGTGCTCTCGTTCCCGGTGCCGGACGGCGCGCAGGTCACGCATGCTCTCGACGCCTCGATGCTGACCGCACTCGATGCCGTGATCGTCGAGGCGACGAAGGCGTTCGAGAACTATGACCAGGCCAAGGCACTCGAGGTCACCGAAGCGTTCTTCTGGACCTTCTGCGACGACTACCTCGAGCTCGTCAAGGAGCGCGCCTACAACCAGAACGATGTCGGACAGGCATCCGCGGCACTCGCCCTGCGACTGGCGCTCTCGACGCTGCTGCGGCTGCTCGCCCCCATCCTGTCGTTCGCGACCGAAGAGGTGTGGTCGTGGTTCGAGGAGGGATCGGTGCACACCGCGTCCTGGCCCGAGCCGCTCGGCATCGAGGGCGACACGGCCGTGCTGTCGGCGGCGAGCGAAGCCCTGATCGGCATCCGCCGCGCGAAGACCGAGGCGAAGGCATCGCAGAAGACCCCGGTCTCGCGTGCGGCGATCGCCGCCCCGGCAGCCAAGCTCGACGCGCTGCGCGCCGCGGCCGACGACCTCCGCGCGGTCGGACGCATCGCGGAGCTCGAGTTCGCCGAAGCGGAGTCGTTCGCGGTCACCGCGATCGAGCTCGCCCCGGTCGAGGGCGCCTGATGCAGCTGGGCACGCGATGGGCGGCGGGCTCCGAGGCCCCCGCGTCGGTCCCGGCGGCGCTGCGTCCCGCGATCGCGGAGGTCGAATCCCGCGGGCTCGCCGGACACTGGACGCTGACGTGGCTCGAAGGCCGCGCCATCGCCGAGCTGGACGCGGGCTGGGAGGTCGTGCAGACGCCGTCCGGCGATGTCGTCGCCCGCCCCTTCGAGGACTGAGCTCACCGCACCGAGCTCTCCGCACGGACCTCTCCGCACTGACCTCTCCGCACAGACGAAGCCCCCTGCACGCCGTCTCCGGCAGGGGGCTTCGTCGAGGCGCGCTCGTGTCACTGCCGTCGCCGCGCACCGCGGACCGGCCCGGTCGTGGCTAGGCTCGATGGATGACCGACGACTCGAACCCTCTGCTCCAGCCGTCCGCACTCCCCTACGGACTGCCCGACTTCGCCACGATCCGCGCAGAGCACTACCTGCCCGCGTTCGAGACGGCGTTCGCCCGGCATCTCACCGAGATATCCCGGATCACCATGGTGCGCTCGATGCCGACCTTCGAGAACACCATCGAAGCCCTCGAACGGTCCGGCGAGCTGCTCGACCGCGTGGCCCACACGTTCTACACCGTCACGTCGGCGGATGCGACGACCGAGGTCCAGGACATCGACGAGAAGCTCGCCCCGCTGATGGCCGCGCATCAGGACGCGATCACCCTCGACTCCGCGCTCTACTGGCGCGTGCAGCAGGTGCACGCGCAGCTCGACCGACTGGAGCTCGATGACGAGCAGCGGTATCTCGTCGAGCGCCACCATCGGGAGATGACGCTCGCCGGGGCTGGGCTCGACGACGAGCACAAGGCACGCCTCACCGCGCTGAACCAGCAGCTGTCGACCCTCACCAACACCTTCGAGCGCAACCTGCTGAACGACACCAACGATCTGGCTGTCGTCTTCGACTCGGCCGACCAGCTCGCAGGTCTCAGCTCCGGCGAGCTCTCGGCCGCGCGTCGAGCCGCCGCCGACAGGGACATCGACGGGTACCTCATCGCGCTGCCTCTGTTCACCGGGCACCCCTACCTGGCCCAGCTGTGCGATCGCACGTCGCGGCGCCGTATCCTCGACGCATCGCGCGCCCGTGGCTCGCGTGACAACGCGCACGACAACCGCCCCGTCCTGCGGGAGATCGTGCGCCTGCGCGCCGAGCGCGCCGCGCTGCTCGGGTTCTCCTCCCACGCCGCGTACGTCACCGCCGACGAGACCGCAGGCACCCCGGATGCCGTCGAGGACATGCTCCGTGCTCTCGCCGCCCCCTCGGCCCGCAACGCGCGAGCGGAGCAGGCGGAGCTGCAGTCGATCGTCGACGAGACCGAGGCCGACCCCTTCACCGTCGAGGCGCACGACTGGGCGTTCTACACCGAGAAGGTCCGCACGGCGAGGTATGACATCGACACCAGCGCACTGCGGCCCTGGTTCGAGGCCGAGCGGGTGCTGCAGGACGGCGTCTTCTTCGCCGCCACGCGGCTCTACGGCGTCACCTTCAGCGAGCGGCACGACCTGGTCGCCTATCACCCGGGAGCCCGGGTGTTCGAGGTGCGCAACGCCGACGGGAGCGAGCTCGGTCTGTACGTGCTCGACCTCTACACGCGCGACTCGAAGCGCGGTGGCGCCTGGATGAACCCGATCGTCAGCCAGTCGCGTCTCCGGGCCACATCTCCGGTCGTGGTCAACAACCTCAACGTCCCGCTCCCCGGCGACGGAGAACCGACCCTGCTGACACTCGACGAGGTCACCACGCTGTTCCACGAGTTCGGGCATGCCCTGCACGGCCTGTTCGCGGAGGTGACGTATCCGCACTTCGCCGGAACCAACGTCTTCCGCGACTTCGTCGAGTTCCCCAGCCAGGTGAACGAGATGTGGATCCTGTGGCCGGAGGTGCTCGACAACTACGCGCGTCATCACGTGAGCGGTGAGCCGCTCGACCCGGCCGTCGTGGAGCGCCTGCGGGCCACCGAGACCTTCGATCAGGGCCATGCCACCAGCGAGTACCTCGCCGCCGCGTGGCTCGACCAGGCATGGCATCGCATCGGTGTGGATGTCGAGATCGCCGACGTCGCGGAGTTCGAGGCCGCGGCACTCGCGGACATCGGGCTCGACAACCCCGTCGTGCCGACCCGTTACTCGTCGACCTACTTCGCCCACGTGTTCTCGGGCGGATACAGCGCCGGGTACTACTCCTACATCTGGAGCGAGGTGCTCGACGCCGACACCGTCGAGTGGTTCCGCGACAACGGCGGGCTCACCCGCGAGAACGGTGACCGGTTCCGGGCACGCCTGCTCGGCGTCGGCGGCTCGAAGGACCCGCTCGAGGCGTACCACGACTTCCGTGGCCGCTCCGCGGACATCGCCCCCCTGCTGAAACGGCGAGGTCTCGAGGCCTGACCGTCCGCCCGCGGCGCGGTTCCCGTCCGCCGCGGGCGCTCAGCGGCCCATCAGCTCCATCGCCTTGTACCAGGTGAGCTGGTGATAGCTCTGGGCGAGGTGCTCGCCGAGGCCGTCGACGGAGACGATGTGCACGGCAATCGCCTCGCTCTCGTCGAGCGTCTGGTCCGAGACGCGGACGCAGCCGCGCGCGAGAAAGTGATGCACGCGGTTGGTGTGGTTGCCGAAGTTCGCCCAGGTGGATCCGAGTCCGACGATCTCTTGCGCCTCGAACCCCGTCTCTTCGCGCAGCTCCCGCGCCGCTGCCGCGATCGACGCTTCGCCGGCTTCGACGCCGCCCCCGATCGTCCCCACGGCGATGATCCCCGCTCCGTGACGGTATTCCTCGACGACGATCGCGTTGCCGTCGACGTCCAGTGCGAGCACGGAGATCCAGTCCCCGTACTCGAGCACGTAGTAGGGCGCGATCCGGAGATCCTCCGCATCACGGCAATCGTCGGCTCGCACGCGGATCCAGCGGTCGGCGACGACGATCTCGCTGTCGACGACCCGCCAGGGAGCGGGAGGCCGGCTCACGCGCTCTTGCGCGTGCGCTCCATCACGATCGTGGGAGGCGCACCCTCGTCGACGGCGGCACGGGTCACGATGACCTTGGCGACGTCTTCGGCCGAGGGGATCTCGAACATGATCGGACCGAGCACGTCTTCGAGGATCGCTCGCAGTCCGCGAGCACCCGTCTTGCGCTCGACGGCCAGATCGGCGATGGAGCGCAGTGCGTCCTTCTCGAACTCGAGCTCGACGCCGTCGAGCTCGAACATGCGCTGATACTGCTTGACGAGGGCGTTGCGGGGACCGGTGAGGATGTCGATCAGCGCATCCTGGTCGAGCGGCGAGACGTTGGTGACGACGGGCAGACGGCCGATGAACTCGGGGATGAGCCCGAACTTGTGCAGGTCTTCGGGCAGCACCTCGCTGAAGAGGTCGAGGTCTTTGCCCTTGTCGTGCAGCGGGGCACCGAAGCCGATGCCGTGCTTGCCCACGCGGGCCGACACGATGTCCTCGAGGCCGGCGAATGCACCGGCAACGATGAAGAGCACGTTCGAGGTGTCGATCTGCAGGAACTCCTGGTGCGGGTGCTTGCGCCCGCCCTGCGGCGGCACCGAGGCGACCGTGCCCTCGATGATCTTGAGCAGCGCCTGCTGCACGCCCTCGCCCGAGACGTCGCGGGTGATCGAGGGGTTCTCCGCCTTGCGGGCGATCTTGTCGACCTCGTCGATGTAGATGATGCCCTGCTCGGCGCGCTTGACGTCGTAGTCCGCCGCCTGGATCAGCTTGAGCAGGATGTTCTCGACGTCTTCACCGACGTACCCGGCCTCGGTGAGCGCGGTGGCATCGGCGACGGCGAACGGCACGTTCAGTCGCTTCGCGAGCGTCTGGGCGAGATAGGTCTTGCCGCAGCCGGTGGGACCGATGAGCAGGATGTTGCTCTTGGCGATCTCGATGCTCTCGGCCTTCTGCTCGGCCGACTGCAGCGTGCTGTGGGCACGGATGCGCTTGTAGTGGTTGTAGACGGCGACCGACAGGGCCTTCTTCGCGGGCTCCTGCCCGACCACGTACTCCTCGAGGAACGAGAAGATCTCGCGGGGCTTGGGGAGTTCGAAGTCCGCCGTTCCCTCGGCGGAGGACTCCGCCATCCGCTCCTCGATGATCTCGTTGCACAGCTCGACGCACTCGTCGCAGATGTACACACCGGGGCCAGCGATGAGCTGCTGCACCTGCTTCTGACTCTTTCCGCAGAATGAGCACTTGAACAGGTCAGCGCTTTCACCGATACGGGCCATGCGCGTCCTCCTAGGGGGATCCAGAGATCGTCTACTGAGCCTAACCGGTGCATCCGACACCGGGACGCATTGGAGCATCGGCGCAGATCTCGAGTCCGTATCGACATCGCCACCGAGACGACGAAGGCCCGTCGCGCAGGATCTGCGCGACGGGCCGTGCTGTCGATCGACTCAGACCATGCTCTTGGTGTGCCAGACCGTCTTCATCTCGGTGAACGCGCCGATCCGCTCGGGCGATGCGGTCACCGGCCCGGGGGTGAGCACGCGCGTCAGCGTCTCGGCGGCGGCGATCTGCATGTCGATCCAGTCGAGATCACCGGCCCCGGCCAGGTCGAGGGCGTTGACGTCCTGGTGCGAGGCGAGCCACGGCGCCATCTCGGCGGGAGAACCCGTGAGCACGTTGACCACTCCCCCCGGCACGTCGCTCGTGGCGAGCACCTCTGCGAGGCTGATCGCGGAGAGCGGATGCCGCTCGCTCGCGATCACGACGACGGTGTTGCCCGCGACGAGCGCAGGCGCCACGACCGACACCAGCCCGAGGAGCGCCGAGTCCTGGGGTGCCACGATCGCGACGACGCCGGTCGGCTCGGGAACCGAGATGTTGAAGTACGGGCCGGAGACGGGGTTCGCGTTGCCCGCGACCTGTGCGTACTTGTCGCACCACCCGGCGTACCAGACCCAGAGATCGATGGCCTCGTCGACCTGCGCGGCGGCCGCCGATGCCGACACGCCCTCCTGCGCGGTGATCTCGTCGATGAACTGCGCGCGGCGGCCCTCGAGCACCTCGGCGACCCGGTAGAGCACCTGTCCCCGGTTGTAGGCGGTCGCTCCCGACCAGCCCTTGACCGCGGAGCGGGCGGCGACGACCGCGTCACGGGCGTCCTTGCGGGAGCCCTGGGCGGCGTTCGCGAGGAACGCGCCCTTGGCGGACAGCACCTCGTAGGTGCGCCCGGACTCGCTGCGCGGGAAGGCTCCGCCGATGGCGAGCTTGTACGTCTTCGGAACAGTCAGTCTCTTGCTCATGCTGCGGATCCCTTCAGGTAGGCGGTGAGGCCCTGGCGTCCGCCCTCGCGGCCGTATCCGGACTCCTTGTAGCCGCCGAACGGGCTCGACGGATCGAAGCGGTTGAACGTGTTGGCCCAGATGACGCCCGCGCGCAGGCGGTCGGCGACCGCGAGGATCCGCGACCCCTTGTCCGACCAGATGCCCGCCGACAGGCCGTACGGCGTGTTGTTGGCCTTGGCGATGGCCTCTGCGGGGGTGCGGAAGGTCAGCACCGACAGCACGGGTCCGAACACCTCGTCGCGTGCGATCCGATGCGAGGCCTCGACGCCGGTGAAGATCGTCGGCGCGAACCAGAACCCCTTGTCGGGAATCGCGCAGTCCGCCGTCCAGCGCTCCGCACCCTCGGCCTCGCCGATGTCGCTGAGCTCACGGATGCGGGCGAGCTGCGCCGACGAGTTGATCGCACCGATGTCGGTGTTCTTGTCGAGCGGGTCGCCGAGACGCAGCGTCGACAGGCGGTTCTTCAGACGATCGATGACCTCGTCGTGGATCGACTCCTGCACGAGCAGACGGCTTCCGGCGCAGCACACGTGCCCCTGGTTGAAGAAGATGCCGTTGACGATCCCCTCGACCGCCTGGTCGATCGGCGCGTCATCGAACACGATGTTCGCGGCCTTGCCGCCGAGCTCGAGCGTGAGCTTCTTGTTCGTTCCCGCGACGGCCCTCGCGATGTCGCGGCCCACTCCGGTCGAGCCGGTGAACGCGACCTTGTCGACGTCCGGGTGGCGCACGAGGGTGGCCCCCGTCGCACCGGCGCCCGTGATGATGTTCACGACGCCCGCGGGCAGGTCGGCCTGCTGCAGGATCTCGGCGAAGATGAGCGCGGTGAGCGGGGTCGTCTCGGCGGGCTTGAGCACGACCGTGTTGCCGGCCGCCAGAGCGGGAGCGACCTTCCACGCCAGCATCAGCAGCGGGAAGTTCCACGGGATGATCTGCCCCGCGACGCCGAGCGCGCGGGGGTCTGCACCGAGGCCCGCGTGGTCGAGCTTGTCCGCCCAGCCCGCGTAGTAGAAGAACCAGGATGCGACGAGAGGCACGTCGACGTCACGGCTCTCCTTGATCGGCTTGCCGTTGTCGAGGCTCTCGGCGACCGCGAGCTCGCGAGCACGCTCCTGCACGAGACGGGCGATGCGGAACAGGTACTTTCCTCGATCGCGACCGCTCATCTTCGACCAGGTCTTCTCGTATGCACGACGGGCGGCGGCGACGGCGCGGTCGACGTCCTCATCGGACGCCGAGGCGATCTCCGCGATGCGGCTCTCGTCGGCGGGTGAGATGGTGGCGAAGCTCGAGCCCGAGCCGTCGACGAACTCGCCGTCGATGAACAGCCCGTAGCTGTCCTTGAGGTTGAGGACTGCCTTCGACTCCGGTGCCGGAGCGTATTCCAGGAATGACATATGAGGGTTCCTAGTCGATCGTGACGTAGTCGGGGCCGGAGTAGTGTCCGGTGGTGAGCTTCTGACGCTGCAGCAGCACGTCGTTCAGAAGGCTGGAGGCGCCGAAGCGGAACAGGTGCGGCTGGAGCCACTCCTCGCCCACGGTCTCGGCGACGGTGACGAGGTACTTCACCGCGTCCTTCGAGGCGCGGATCCCCCCGGCGGGCTTGACCCCGATGCGCTCCCCGGTGCCACGATGCCAGTCGCGCACGGTCTCGAGCATGAGCAGCGTGGTGGGAAGAGTGGCGGCGGGCTGCACCTTGCCGGTCGACGTCTTGATGAAATCGCCACCCGCCAGGATGCCGAGCCACGAGGCCCGCTTGATGTTGTCGTACGTGTTGAGCTCGCCCGTCTCGAGGATGACCTTGAGCGAGGCGTAGGACCCGTCGGCTCGGCGGCACGCCTCCTTGACCTGTGCGATCTGGTCGTAGACGAGACCGTAGCGGCCCGACAGGAACGCGCCCCGGTCGATCACCATGTCGATCTCGTCCGCCCCGGCGGCCACGGCCTCGGCGGTGTCCGCGAGCTTGATCGCCAGCGACGACCGTCCGCTCGGGAACGCCGTGGCCACGGCGGCCACCGAGATGAGACCGTCGTCGGGGTCGCCATGCAGGTCGCCGAGGGCGGCGACGGCGTCGCCCACCATGTCGCCGTACACGCAGACGGCGGCGACCCGGGGGGTCGACGGATCCGCGGCATCCGGGTTCTTCGCCTTTGCGACCAGCGAGCGCACCTTGCCGGGCGTGTCCGAGCCCTCGAGGGTCGTGAGGTCGATCAGCTTGATGATGGTGTCCAGCGCCCACGCCTTGGACGTGGTCTTGATGGACCGCGTTCCGAGGCCCGCGGCGCGCTGCTCGAGTCCCACGGCGTCGACGCCGGGGAGGCCGTGCAGGAATCTGCGGAGTGTGGCGTCGTCCGGCTCACCGCCGAGGACGTCCACCGCCGCTCTGCGGCTGAGTTCTTGGGTCGTCACTGTTCCTCCAACAATGCTCGTGCTGTGGTCTCATCGGTCACGAGGACGCTGCACAGGCCGCTGGAGACGACCGTGCGTGCGATGTCGTGTTTGGCGTCACCGGCGGTGACGAAGATCGAGCGCTCGGCGCCGCGGAGCCGGCTGAGCTCCACCCCGACCGTGCGGGCGTCGAGCTGCGGGTCGACGACGTTGCCGTCGGCGTCGATGTACCTCCCGAGCACGTCGCCGACGGCGCCGCGTCGGGCGAGCTCCTCGACGTCGGATGCCGTGAGGTATCCGTTCTCCACGTGCGCGGAGGTGGCGTCGCAGGGCCCTGCGGTGAAGAGGAAGGCCTGGGCCTCGGCGGCCTCCTCGAGAACCGCCGCGACGGTGCGGTCGGATTCGATGGCCTGCTTGGTCTCGACCCGTTCCAGGATCGCGGGGCTGGGAAGCAGCGAGACGTGCCCGGATGCGCGCTGCGCGATCGTCACGGCGAGGCCGGCGGCCCCGCCGGAACGCCGGTTCAGGCTCACGCCTCCGTTGAGCTGCACGACGGTCACCCCGGTGGCCCAGCCTTCCGGCAGCGCTTCGGCGACCGCACGGAGCGTGCGTCCCCAGCTGACGCCGAGCGTGCGGGGAACGGGTCGCATCGCGGTGAGGAAATCGGCCGCGGCCTGGGCGACCCTCTCGAGGGTGCCGTCGTCGCCGTCCGGTGCGGGAACCACGATGGCCGCGGTCAGCCCGTGTCGCTCGACGAGCTGACGCTCCAACCCGAGCCGACGGGCGCGCGGGTGCACGATCTCGATCCGGACGATGCCGCGCTCACGCGCCTGCGTCAGCAGGCGTCCCACCTTCCAGCGCGAGAGCCCGAGGAGGGCGCCGATCTCGTCCTGTGTCTTGTCCTCGTCGTAGTAGAGCTCTGCGACGCGGACCATGGTGAGTTCGTCTTCCACGGCATCCTCCTTCATGCTCCAGTGTATGACCGGAACACCGTTCGCGCACCCTCCCGCTCATATGAGCAAGTACTGCCTGTCGGCGCGCACATCCGTCGAATCGAGTCCCGCATACGAAGAAAGGACGCCGGCCCGAAGGCCGACGTCCTGTCCGATCGCAGTGATCAGGCGCGCTTGCGCGAGGTGAGCACCTGGTCGACGATGCCGTAGTCGAGCGCCTCAGCGGCCGAGAGGATCTTGTCGCGGTCGATGTCGCGGTTGACCTGCTCGACGGGCTTGCCGGTGTGGCGAGCCATGGTCTCCTCGAGCCAGGTGCGCATCCGGAGGATCTCCGCGGCCTGGATCTCGATGTCGGAGGCCTGGCCGTGCCCGGCCTCGCCCATCGCCGGCTGGTGCATGAGCACGCGGGCGTTGGGCAGTGCGAGACGCTTGCCGGGGTGACCGCCCGCGAGCAGCACGGAGGCAGCCGACGCCGCCTGGCCGAGCACCACTGTCTGGATCTGCGGCGCGACATACTGCATCGTGTCGTAGATCGCCGTCATCGCGGTGAACGAACCACCGGGCGAGTTGATGTACATCGTGATGTCGCGCTCGGAGTCCTGGCTCTCGAGAACAAGCAGCTGCGCCATCACGTCGTCGGCCGACGCGTCGTCGACCTGCACGCCGAGGAAGATCACGCGATCTTCGAACAGCTTGTTGTACGGATCCTGACGCTTGAAGCCGTAGGCCGTGCGCTCCTCGAACTGAGGAAGCACATAGCGGCTGGAGGGCAGGTCGCCGGCAGAGCGGAAGGTGGGTGAGTACATGAGAGTCCTTTCGCTTTCCGTTACTTGTTGTCCTGGTCGGTTCCGCCGCCGCCGATGACGTCGGTGGCCGAGTCGCGGATGTGGTCGACGAAGCCGTACTCGAGCGCCTCGTCGGCGGTGAACCAGCGGTCGCGGTCACCGTCGGCGTTGATCTGCTCGACCGACTTGCCGGTCTGCGCCGCGGTGATCTCGGCGAGCCGGTTCTTCATCGACGTGATCAGCTGCGCCTGCGTCTGGATGTCGCTCGACGTTCCGCCGAAGCCACCGTGCGGCTGGTGCAGCAGCACGCGGGCGTTCGGGGTGATGTATCGCTTGCCCTTGGTGCCCGCGGTCAGCAGCAGCTGTCCCATGGACGCCGCCATGCCGATGCCGACCGTGACGATGTCGTTCGGCACGAACTGCATCGTGTCGTAGATCGCCATGCCGGCCGTGATCGACCCACCGGGCGAGTTGATGTAGAGGTAGATGTCCTTGTCGGAGTCTTCCGCGGCGAGAAGGAGGATCTTCGCGCAGATCTCATTGGCGTTCTCGTCGCGCACCTCCGATCCCAGCCAGATGATGCGGTCCTTCAACAGCCTGTCGAAGACGCTCGTAGCGAGGAGGGGTTCTGCAGCCATGTCAGCTCCTGATTCCGTGTTTCAGTGATTCGAATCTACCGGCGACGACGCGGCGCTCAGGCCGTGTTCGCCGTCGGCATATCAGCCGTCGAGCTCCGCGATCTCATGCGCGTACGCGGTCATCGAGCGGTGGTAGCGGGGCAGATGCGGGACGAGCGCGAGCAGCGCCACGGAAAGGCCCTGCGCGGGACGACCCGCGCTCGCCAGGATCAGCGCGTGCACGGTCGCCACGGCGTCCCGATACGGGCCGTCCGCCGAGAGCTCCTCCTCGGCGCGGATGACGGCGAGGGCATCGTCGTGGTCGCCGAGGTTGCGCAGCGAACTCGCCAGCTGGATGACGCACTGCGGACGGTGCTCCTCGTCGAGACCCAGCGCGAGCGCACGCCGGTACAGCTCCACGGCCTCGGCGGGGCGGCCGGCGGAGTCGCGGGCGCCCGCGCGTTCGAATTCCGCGCGCGCATCATCCGTGCCGCGTTCCGCCGCGAGGGCATCGATGCGGGAGATCGTGTCATCCCCGACCTCCTCCCCGGAGGCATCCGCCCACACCTCGTCGATCCGCTCTTCCCACGTCTTCGTCATCCCCTGCTCCTTCTCTGCGTCGTGCGACGAGAAAGGGGCGGATGCCGCAGCATCCGCCCCTCTCTCAGAGATCGTGTCCGATCACTCGGCCTTGTCGGCCGCCTTCTTGGCCGGAGCCTTCTTGGCCGGAGCCTTCTCTTCGGCAGGCTCAGTGCGGCGCTTGGCGGCGGGCTTCTTCGCGGCCGGCTTCTCCGCAGCCTCGGCGTCGTCGGCCTTCTTGGCAGGGGCCTTCTTGGCAGGGGCCTTCTTCGCCGCAGGCTTCTTCGCGGCCGGCTTCTCAGCGGCGTCCGTGTCGTCAGCCTTCTTCGCGGCCGCCTTCTTGGCCGGAGCCTTCTTGGCGGGCTCCTCGTCAGCCGCAGCCTCGTCCGCTGCCTCGTCGTCGGTCACGACGAAGTCGGACAGGTCGACGGGCTTGCCGTTGGTGTCGACGACCTTGACCTTGCCGAGCGCGATCGCGAGCGCCTTGTTACGGGCGACCTCGCCGACGAGCGCGGGGAGCTGGTTCGACGACTGCAGCGCCTCGACGAACTCCTGCGGAGCCATGCCGTACTGCGACGCGGACTGGATGAGGTACTGCGAGAGCTCCTCCTGCGAGACCTGCACGTCGGCCTGCTCGGCGATCGTGTCGAGGAGCACCTGCGTGCGGAACTGCTTCTCGCTGGCCTCGGTCACCTCGGCACGGTGCACGTCGTCCTCGAGGCGGTTCTCGCCCTCGAGGTGGTTGTGCACCTCGTCCTCGATGAGCTTCGGGGGCACCGGGATGTCGATCTGCTCGAGCAGCGTCTCGACGAGCTTGTCGCGAGCCGCGGAACCCTGGGTGAAGACACCCTGCTGCGACACACGCTCGACGAGGCTTGCGCGGAGCTCGGCGATCGTGTCGAACTCGCTGGCGATCTGCGCGAAGTCGTCGTCGGCCTCGGGGAGCTCGCGCTCCTTGACGGCCTTGACGGACACCGAGACCTCGGCCTCGGAGCCGGCGTGGTCGCCGCCGACGAGCGCGGAGCGGAAGGTCGTGTCCTCACCGGCGGTGAGCGACTCGATCGCGTCGTCGATGCCCTCGAGCAGCTCGCCGGAGCCGACCTCGTAGGAGACGCCCTCGGCGCGGTCGATCTCGGCGCCGTCGATGGTGGCGACGAGGTCGAGCTCGACGAAGTCGCCCTTGGCTGCCGGGCGGTCGACGGGAACGAGCGTGCCGAAGCGCGCGCGGAGGTTCTCGACCTCTGCATCGATCGCAGACTCATCGGCCTCGATCGCGTCGACGGTCAGGGTGATGCCGTCGTACGCGGGGATCTCGATCTCCGGACGGACGTCGACCTCGATGTCCACGAGCAGGTCGCCCGAGAAGTCCTTCTCGTTCGGCCACTGCGTGATGTCGGCGGCCGGACGGCCGACGACACGGAGCTTGTGCTCGACGGTCGCCTCGCGGAAGAACTTGTCGAGGCCCTCGTTGACCGCGTGCTCGATGACCGCGCCGCGCCCGATGCGCTGGTCGATGATCGGAGCCGGGACCTTGCCCTTGCGGAAGCCGGGGATCTGCACGTCCTGAGCGATGTGCTCGTACGCGTGCGCGATGCTGGGCTTGAGGTCGTCGGGGGTGACCGTGATGCTGAGCTTGACCCGGGTCGGGGTCAGCTTCTCGACGGTGCTGTTCGCCATTCTGGTGTGCTCTCCTTGTGATTTCCGCGCTGAATCGCGGCTGTCAGGCCGTTGAAGCCGTGTCGGGGCGACAGGAGTTGAACCTGCGACCTCCCGCTCCCAAAGCGGGCGCTCTACCAAACTGAGCTACGCCCCGGGGAATCCGCATGCAGATTCAGCCCCACCGAGTCTAACGGACACGAGCACTCCCGTCAGTCCGCTATGATCGATGAGTCGGCATGCACCGCGAGGAACCTGCTGACACCGGGGCTGTAGCTTAGTGGTAAAGCCTCTGTCTTCCAAACAGATGATGCGAGTTCGATTCTCGTCAGCCCCTCACTCCGAAGGCCCCCGCAGAGATGCGGGGGCCTTCGACGTTCTCCCGGTGGCCGCACTCAGCTCGGCCGCGTATCCTTCAGGCAGAGTCGACGGTGTCGAGGAACGCGGACTCCGACCGGAGGTCCCGCACGAATGACCCGCCTCACCGCCCCCGAACCCGGTGGTCATCTCCTCCCTGCCCGCCTCGCCGGACCGAGGCCGACGGTGCCCCGCCGCAGGCCGCGCCGCGGAGTCGTCCTCGCTCTTCTGGGTGCACTCCTCGTCGTCGGCGGGCTGGGCGGACTGCAGCTCACCGCCAGCCTGGGCTACGACGATTCGCGCGATCGATTCACTGAGGCTCTCAGCGCCGCCGACGCACGAGCGGCCGAGATCCGTCGGACGACAGACGAGCTGATCTCGACCACGGACGCGGCGAGTCAGCTCGTCGAGATCGATTCGGGGATGCTCACGGATCCGCAGACGAAGGAGCGACTCGCCGCCTCCGTGGCATCCGCGAGCGAGACCACGTCGAACACCGGGGATCTCCTCGACGAGGACCTTCCGGATGCCGAGGCGAAGCCCGTCGTCTTCTGGGAGCTCTTCGCGGCGGCGACGGCGCTGAAGAGCGACGCGGAGGTCGTCGCGACGCTCGACGCGGAGCTCGCCCAGGAGCCCCCCGCCCTCGATGCCGCGGCATCGGATCTCACCGAATCCGGCCTCGCGTTCCTCGGATCCGCCGCCGACACCGCGGCCCCGTTCGAGACCGCGCACATCTCGGCGAAGAACGATGACGTGATCGCGCTGCGGAACGCCGCAGCGTCGGTGTCGGAGCTCACCACCCTCGATGAGCGGAGCGTGAGCAGCTTCACCGCTCTGCAGAACGCCGCCGGGCAGGTCGTCGCGTCCGAGAGTGCGGAGCTGGCGGAGAAGGCGGGGCCCCTTCAGGGGGTCCGACTCGAGGTCGAGGCCTTCGCGCGCTCGCTGGCACCGGGCGTGCTGCTCGAGTTCGACTGGAGCCCTGTCGTCAACGGCGCGGGGTACAACGGCAGCATGGGCGGGCTGACCACCTGGTGGTGGGACGAACCCGACCGTGCGCTGATCGAGCTCTCGGACTCGGTGGCCGCGCAGTGGCCCGCAGAACGCAGCAGGGCTCTCGTCGCGCACGAGGTCGGGCACGCGATCAGCGTCAAGTGCGAGGGCATGTACGACGCATCGACGCAGGACAGCATCGAGAAGTGGGCGACCGCCTGGGCGATCGGCATGGGGTTCTCCGACGACGCGAACGGCGTGTCGGCGTACGGCTACCCGCCGCAGTCCTACATCGACGCCGCCCTGGCCTGTCGCTGAGCGCCGCTCCCCCGCGCACCGCCAGGATACGAAGAAGCCGCCGCGATCGGATCGCGGCGGCTTCGTCGTGTGTTCAGGTCGAGGTCACTGACCCCGACGCTCGCGCAGCTGTGTGAGCGCGTCCTCGAGAAGCTGGACGGCCTCTTCGTCGGTACGCCGCTCCTTCACATAGGCGAGGTGCGTCTTGTAGGGCTCCGGCTTCGCGAGCGCCGGCGGGTTCGCCTTGTCGCGACCGGCCGGGAGACCGGACTGCGGGTGGTCGATCGTATCGGGGATCTCCTCTTCGGGAAGCCCCGCCGCGAAGAACCGCACCGTCTCGTTGCCGAGACCGTCCCAGTAGGACACGCGGATGCGATCCGCGTGGTACCCGTGGTCCTGCTCGCCCATCGGGCCGGAACCCACACGGGTCCCTCGGATCGCGTTGCCGCCAGTAGCCATCAGATAACCTCGAACTTCGTGATGAGACCGAGCGCGACGATCGCCACGAACCACGCGAGAGCGAGGATGACCGTGAAGCGGTTCAGGTTGCGCTCTGCGAGACCCGACGACCCGACGGCCGACGACATGCCGCCGCCGAACATGTCCGACAGGCCGCCACCGCGACCCTTGTGGAGCAGGATGAGGAGAGTCAGCAGGACGCTGGTGATACCCAGCACCACCTGCAGGACGAACTCGAGAATATCCACGAGGAGAGAGCCTTTCGCTGGGGCAGGTCTGCCCCGGTAACGGTCAAGTATACGGTGTGGCGGGGCCGCAGCCCCGCCACACTCACACGCCTACGTGCTTCTCGAAGCGGATGATCGCGGCGAATTCGTCGACCACGAGGCTCGCGCCTCCGACGAGTGCGCCATCGACATCGGGCTCGCGCATGAAGCTGGCGATGTTCGCTGCCTTGACCGATCCGCCGTAGAGGATGCGGGTGCGCGCCGCGGCATCGTCTCCCAGCACCCTGGCGATGACGGTGCGCAGCGCGGCGCAGACGTCCTGCGCCTGCTGCGGCGTCGCCGCCTGTCCCGAGCCGATGGCCCAGACCGGCTCGTATGCCACGACGATGTCCGCATCCTTGGGGAGACCCTGCAGGGCGACCTCGAGCTGACCGGCCGGCACCGCGCTGGCGCCGAACTTCTCGAGATCCTCCGCCGTCTCTCCCACGCAGATGACGGGCGAGAGTCCGTGCTTCAGCGCGGCCTTGGTCTTCGCGGCGACGACCTCGTCGGACTCGGCGTGATACTCACGGCGCTCCGAGTGGCCGATGATGACGTACCTCGCGTCGAGCTTCGCGAGGAACGCACCCGACACCTCGCCGGTGTAGGCACCGGAATCGTGCGCCGAGATGTCCTGCGCGCCGAGGGCGAACGGGATCTTGTCGGCGTCGATCAGCGTCTGCACGCTGCGGATGTCGGTGAAGGGCGGGAACACCGCGACCTCGACCGAACCGTCCTCGTGCTTGGCGTCCTTCAGCGTCCAGTGCAGCTTCTGCACGAAGGCGACCGCCTGCAGGTGGTCGAGGTTCATCTTCCAGTTTCCCGCGATCAGCGGGGTACGGGTGTTCACACCCATCCGAGCACCTCCAGGCCGGGTAGTTTCTTGCCCTCGAGGAACTCGAGGCTGGCGCCGCCACCGGTCGAGATGTGACCGAACTGGTCGTCGGTGAAACCGAGCTGACGAACGGCCGCGGCCGAATCGCCCCCGCCGACGACGCTGAGGCCTTCGACCTCGGTGAGCGACTGCGCGACGGCTTTGGTGCCGCCCGCGAAGGCCGGGAACTCGAACACACCCATCGGGCCGTTCCAGAACACGGTCTGGGAGCTGCGGATCACCTCGGCGAACCGCGCAGCGGTCTCCGGGCCGATGTCGAGGCCGATGCCGGAGGCACCGAAAGCAGTGCTCTCGATCGCATCGGCGGCCGTCACCTCATGCTCGGCGTCGGCCGAGAACGACGAGGCGACGATGACATCGGTCGGCAGCACGAGCTCCACGCCACGCTCCTTCGCCTCCGCGATGTACCCGCGCACGGTGTCGAGCTGATCCTCTTCGAGGAGGCTGGAGGCCACGGCGTGGCCCTGCGCCTTCAGGAAGGTGAACAGCATGCCGCCGCCGACGAGGATGCGATCCACGCGAGGCAGCAGATGCGAGATCACACCGAGCTTGTCGCTCACCTTGGATCCTCCGAGCACGACCGCGTACGGGCGCTCCGGATTCTCGGTGAGGCGGTCGAGCACGTCGAGCTCGGTCGCGATGAGGAGTCCGGCTGCCGAGGGCAGCAGCTCGGCGAGGTCGTAGACGCTCGCCTGCTTGCGGTGGACGACACCGAACCCGTCGGAGACCAGCACATCGCCGAGCTCTGCGAGCTGAGCGGCGAACGCTCCCCGCTCCGCGTCATCCTTCGAGGTCTCCCCCGGGTTGAACCGCAGGTTCTCGATGACGACGACACCGCCGTCCTCCAGCGAGGACACGGCCTCGTGCGCGGACTCGCCGACGGTGTCGCGCGCGAACGCGACCGGCTTGCCGAGCAGCTCGGACAGCCGCTGGGCGACCGGGGCGAGGCTGTACTGCGGGTCGGGCGCCCCGTCGGGACGTCCGAGGTGCGAGCACACGACGACGCGGGCACCCGCGTTGATCAGTGCGTTGAGGGTCGGCAGCGAGGCGCGCACACGGCCATCGTCCGTGATGATCCCGTCCCGGAGCGGGACGTTGAGATCACAACGGACGATGACGCGCGTGCCCTCGAGCGAACCCAGTGAATCCAGGGTGCGCAGAGTCATGGGAGGTGTCTCAGAGACGCTCTGCCACGTACTCGGTCAGGTCGACGAGACGGTTGGAGTAGCCCCACTCGTTGTCGTACCAGCTGGAGACCTTGACCAGGTTGCCGCTGACGTTGGTCAGCGTCGAGTCGAAGATCGACGAGTGCGGGTTGTGCACGATGTCGCTCGAGACGATCTGGTCTTCGTTGTACTGCAGGAAGCCGGCGAGACGGCCGTCGGCCGCAGCCTTCTTGTACGCCTCGTTGACCTCGTCGACCGTGAGGTTCTCGCGGTCGGTGATCAGCGTCAGGTCGACGATCGAACCGGTGGGAACCGGAACGCGGTACGACGAGCCGCTGAGCTTGCCCTGCAGTTCGGGAAGGACCTCGCCGATGGCCTTCGCCGCGCCGGTCGAGGCCGGGGTGATGTTGATCGCTGCGGCACGGGCGCGACGCAGGTCGCTGTGCGGGCCGTCCTGGAGGTTCTGGTCGGCCGTGTAGGCGTGAGCGGTCATCATGAAGCCGCGGTCGATGCCGAACGCGTCGTTGAAGACCTGCGCCAGCGGGGCGAGGCAGTTCGTGGTGCACGACGCGTTGGAGATGATGTGGTGCGTCTCCGGGTTGTACGTGTCCTCGTTCACACCCATGACGAACGTGCCGTCGACGCCGGTGCCCGGAGCCGAGATGAGGACCTTCTTCGCGCCGGCCTCGATGTGCTTCTTGGCCAGGTCCGCCTTGGTGAAGAAGCCGGTCGACTCGATGACGATGTCGACGCCCAGCTCACCCCAGGGGAGATTGGCGGGGTCGCGCTCTGCGAACGCCTTGATCGCCTTGCCGTTGACCGTGATGCTGTCGTCGTCGAAGCTGATGTCAGCATCGAGGACGCCGCCGACGGAGTCGTACTTCAGAAGGTGGGCAAGGGTCTTGTTATCGGTGAGGTCGTTGACCGCGACGATCTCGATGTCCGCTCCCTGCGCGAGAGCCGCGCGGAAGTAGTTGCGCCCGATACGGCCGAAGCCGTTGATACCGATCTTGACAGACACTCAGGTCTCCCTGTTTCTCGTGCGCGGTGCGCGGCAAAAGTGCGTACGCGATGCGCGGGGTTTTTTGGCTGAGATGGCGTCCCGACGAGACAAGGCCCGTCGGGACGCGACCCGATTACGACAGTACCAGCAGGCCGTTCGTCTTCTCGCGGGCCACCTCGAGGCGCTGGGCGACGTTCTCCCAGTTGGCGATGTTCCACGCGGCCTTGACGTAGTCGGCCTTGACGTTCAGGTAGTCGAGGTAGAAGGCGTGCTCCCACATGTCGAGCTGGAACAGCGGCACCGTGCCCTGCGCGGTGTTCGACTGCTGGTCGAACAGCTGCTGGATGATCAGTCGCTGACCGATGGAGTCCCAGCTGAGCACCGACCAGCCCGAGCCCTGGATGCCGAGCGCGTTCGCGGTGAAGTGCGCCTGGAACTTCTCGAAGGAGCCGAAGAACTCGTCGATGGCAGCCTTCAGCTCGCCCTCGGGCTCGCCGCCGCCGTTCGGCGAGAGGTTCGTCCAGAAGATGGAGTGGTTGACGTGACCGCCGAGGTTGAAGGCGAGGTCCTTCTCGAGCTTGTTCACGTTCGCGAGGTTTCCGCTCTCGCGCGCTTCGGCGAGGCCCTCGAGTGCCGTGTTCGCGCCGGCGACGTAGGTCGCGTGGTGCTTGTCATGGTGCAGCTCCATGATCTTGCCGCTGATGTGCGGCTCGAGGGCTGCGAAGTCGTAGGGAAGGTCGGGGAGCGTGTATGTCGCCATGTCGCTTTCATCCAATCCGCGCCGCGCCGCGGCGCTTGTCGGTCCTCCGCGCCGCCGATGTGCGGCGTGGAGCGGACGTAACTCATCCTACCGAGACAACACTCGAGTGTCCCGGATCCTTCCGTCGAATGACGACATGAGGCGACCCCGTTCGGGGTCGCCTCATGGTGTCGTTCTCGGGTGGTCTCAGACGTCGAGGCCTGCGGGCACGGCCGCCTCGGTGCCGGGGATGCCCTCCTGCTGCGCGCGCTTGTCGGCCATCGCGAGCAGACGGCGGATGCGGCCGGCCACGGCATCCTTCGTCATCGGCGGATCGGCGTGGTGTCCCAGCTCGTCAAGGCTCGCGTCACGGTGTGCGAGACGAAGCTCACCGGCGACCTTCAGATGGTCGGGCACCTCGTCGGCGAGGATCTCGAGTGCACGCTCGACGCGCGCGCAGGCCGCGACCGCCGCCTGCGCCGAGCGTCGAAGGTTCGCATCGTCGAAATTCACGAGGCGGTTCACGCCCGCGCGCACTTCGCGCCGCTGACGCATCTCCTCCCACGTCACGGCGGTCTTCTGCGCGCCCATCTCACTGAGGATGGTGCGGATCGCCTCGCCCTCGCGCACGACCACCCGCGGCATGCCGCGGACTTCACGGGCCTTGGCGGCGACACCGAGTCGGTGCGCGGCACCGACCAGGGCCATCGCGGCCTCGGATGACGGGCACGCCACCTCGAGCATGGCCGACCTGCCGGGCTCGCTGAGCGTTCCTGCGGCGAGGAAGGCGCCGCGCCACAGACCGGCGATCTCGGCGCGAGAGCCGGTCGTCAGGCGGTTCGGCAGCCCGCGCACGGGGCGACGACGCTGGTCGAGCAGTCCCGTCTGACGGGCCAGGGTCTCACCCGAGGCGATCACTCGGACGGCCCACCGGGCACCGTCGTTGGACGTGCTCGACTGCACCTGGGCGATCTCCGGCCTGACACCGTAGATCTCGGCGAGATCGCGAGCGACGCGCTGCGCGAGGATCTCGGCATCGACCTCGGCCTCGACGGCGACCCGGCCGGCGATGGAATGCAGTCCGCCGGCGAATCGGAGGATCGATGTGACCTCTGCGACGCGCACCGTCGGGGGTGCATTACGGATGCTGACCAGCTCAGCCTTGACGTCGGTCGTTAGTGCCACGACACTCCTCTACGCTCACGCGCCGGATCGCGGCGCAAACCTCCAGCCTACTCTGACGGAGGCTCCTGCTATTCCCTGCCGAGGTCCCTATGGCGCACGTTCACGGCGACTCCCGGCACCGCGGCCAGACGTCGGGCGAACTCCTCCACCATGGCGACCGAACGGTGCTTGCCGCCGGTGCAGCCGATCGCGACCGTCGAATGACTCTTGTTCTCGCGCTGATAGCCCTCGAGCACGGGGGTGAGCGCGGCCGTGTACGCCTCGAGGAATTCGGCGGCGCCCTCACGGGAGAGCACGTAGTCGCGCACCGGCTCGTCCTTGCCCGTGAGACCGCGCAGTTCTTCGTTCCAGAACGGGTTGGGCAGGAAACGCATGTCGGCGACGAGGTCGACATCGGTCGGCAGACCGTACTTGAACCCGAAGCTCATCAGGGTGACGCGGTGGCGGGCGGCGCCCTCCTCGGCGAACAGGTCGGAGACCTGGGTGGCGAGCTGATGGATGTTGAGCGCAGAGGTGTCGATCACCAGATCCGCGGACTCCCGGATCGGCGCGAGCCGCTGGCGCTCGATGCGGATGCCGTCGAGCAGCGTGCCGTCGCCCTGGAGCGGATGCGGTCGACGCACGGACTCGAAACGCCTGACGAGCACGTCGTCGGAGGCGTCGAGGAAGAGCACCCTGACGGATCCGCGTGAACGCAGTGCCCTGGCGACACCGGGGAAGTCGTCGAAGAGGTTCCGGCCACGGACGTCGACGACGGCCGCCACCTTGGGGAGGGCCGTTCCGCCCATGTCGGTGAGGTCGAGCAGAGGACGCAGGATCTGCGGCGGGAGGTTGTCGACGACGTACCACCCGAGGTCCTCGAGCGCGTTCGCGACCGTCGTGCGCCCGGCGCCCGACATGCCCGTGACGATGAGGAACTCGCCTTTGTCCCCGTCAGCCATCGTGTCTCCCTCTCCCCCGCCGACACCAGCCTAGCGAGTGGAGAGATGGGTGTGGATGTTCTGGGCGAGCACCGGCCCGATCCCCTGCACCTCTTCGATCTCGCTCGGGGCGGCGCCGCGGAGTGCGGTCACGGAACCGAAGTGCTTGAGGAGGACCTTGATCCGCGATGCGCCGAGGCCGGGAACCTCGGAGAGGACGGAGGAGATGTCATTTCTGCGCCGCTTGCGCTGATGCGTGATCGCGAAGCGGTGCGCCTCATCACGCAGCCGCTGCAGCAGGTAGAGCGACTCGCTGGTCCGAGGCAGGATCACCGGGAAGTCCTCGCCCGGAAGCCAGATCTCCTCGAGGCGCTTCGCGATACCGCACACCGCGATCTCGGTGTGCCCGGCGTCGCGCAGAGCGCGAGCCGCGGCCTCGACCTGCGGCTGCCCGCCGTCGACGAGAAGGAGCTGAGGCGGATATGCGAAACGCGGCTTGCGCTTGACCTCGACGACCTCGGCGTCGATGTCGATCTCGCCCGACACCGGCACCGTGGGCAGCACCGTCGGCAGACGGTCATCGGCCTCGTCGGGACGGTCGAGATAGGCGAGTCGTCGACGCAGCACCTGGTACATCGAATCCGTGTCGTCGGTGGTCTCGGGGATGTTGAACGAGCGGTACTGGTCTTTGCGCGGCAGTCCGTCTTCGAAGACGACCATCGAGGCGACCACGTTGGTCCCGCCGAGGTGGGAGATGTCGAAGCACTCGATGCGCAGCGGCGCCTCGCTCATACCCAGCGCATCCTGCAGGTCGGTGAGCGCCTGGGTCCGCGCGACGTAGTCACTGGTGCGCCGCGTCTTGTAGCGGATGAGCGCCTGTTGTGCGTTGAGAGTCGCGGTGCGCATGAGATCGGCGCGCTGGCCGCGCTGAGCGACGGCGATCTCGACCTTCTTGCCGCGACGCTCGCGCAGCCACACCTCGAGTTCCGCCGCGTCGTCGGGAAGAGACGGGACGATGATGCGCCGCGGCACATCCTGCGCATCACCGTAGGCGCGCTGCAGGACCTGGTCGACCAGGTCGGCGCCCGAGATGTCGATCTCCTTCTCGATGGTGAGGGCGCGGACACCGCGCACCCGACCACCGCGGATCACGAAGTGCTGCACTGCGGCGGCCAGCTCGTCTTCGGCGATGCCGAAGAGATCGGCATCCTCATCGGATGCCAGCACCAGCGCGCTCTTTCCGAGCACGGCCTCGATCGCGCTGAGCTTGTCGCGGTACTTCGCGGCCGCCTCGTAGTCCATGGCGGCGGATGCGGCCAGCATCCGCGTGGTCAGCTCGCGCGTGAACCTCTCGTCTCCACCGGACATGAAGGCGACGAAATCGTCGACCATGGCGCGGTGCTCGTCGATCGTCACCGTCATCGAGCACGGCCCGCCGCACTTGCCGATCTGGCCGGGGAAGCACGGCCGTCCCGTCTGCATGGCGCGCTTGTAGCTGGAGTCGCTGCAGGTGCGGATCGGGAACGCCTTGACCATGAGGTCGATCGTCTCGTGGACCGCCCAGACCTTGGGATAGGGGCCGAAGTAGCGGGCTCCCGGGATCTTGCGATTCCTGGTCACGATGACGCGGGGCGCCTCGTCTCCGAGGGTCACCGCCATGAACGGGTAGGACTTGTCATCCTTGTAGCGGACGTTGAAGGGCGGATCGAACTCCTTGATCCACATGTACTCCAGCTGCAGCGAATCGACGTCCGTCGGAACGACGGTCCACTCCACCGATGCCGCCGTGGTCACCATGCGCCGCGTGCGTTCGTGCAGTGTGCGCAGCGGTGCGAAGTAGTTCGACAGACGCTGGCGGAGGTTCTTCGCCTTGCCGACGTACAGCACCCGCCCGTCGGCATCACGGAAGCGATACACGCCGGGGTTGGTCGGGATCTCCCCCGGCCTGGGCTTGTATGCGAGGACGTCGGCCATCAGCTGGCCTTCTTCGCGGCGCGCCCCTCAGTCAGGATCTCGGCGAGGAACTGGCCGGTGTGACTCTCCTCGACCCGCGCGATCTGCTCGGGGGTGCCGGTGGCCAGGATCTCACCACCGCCCGAACCGCCCTCGGGGCCGAGATCGATGACCCAGTCCGCGGACTTGATCACGTCGAGGTTGTGCTCGATGACGATGACCGTGTTGCCCTTGTCGACGAGCCCGTTGAGCACCTCGAGCAGCTTTCGCACGTCTTCGAAGTGCAGACCCGTCGTCGGCTCGTCGAGGACGTAGATGCTGCGACCGTTGCTGCGGCGCTGGAGCTCGGTGGCGAGCTTGACGCGCTGCGCCTCTCCTCCCGAGAGCGTGGTCGCCGACTGCCCCAGACGCACGTACCCGAGACCGACGTCGACGAGGGTCTTCATGTACCGGTGGATCGCCTGGATCGGCTCGAAGAACTCCGCGGCCTCGGCGATCGGCATCTCTAGGACTTCGGCGATGTTCTTGCCCTTGTAGTGCACTGACAGCGTGTCGCGGTTGTAGCGCTTGCCGTGGCAGACCTCGCAGTCGACGTAGACGTCGGGCAGGAAGTTCATCTCGATCTTGATCGTGCCGTCGCCCGAGCAGGCCTCGCAGCGTCCGCCCTTGACGTTGAAGCTGAAGCGGCCCGGCTGGTAGCCGCGCACCTTCGCCTCAGGGGTGTCGCTGAACAGCGAGCGGATGCGATCGAACACCCCCGTGTAGGTGGCCGGGTTCGAGCGCGGGGTGCGGCCGATCGGCGCCTGATCGACGTGCACGACCTTGTCGAGGTTGTCGAGTCCGGAGACGCGGGTGTGCTTGCCCGGCACGGTGCGGGCGCCGTTGAGGCGCGACGCGAGCACCTGATAGAGGATGTCGTTCACGAGCGACGACTTTCCCGAACCCGAGACGCCGGTGACCGCGGTCAGCACGCCGAGCGGGAAGTTGACGCTCACGTTCTTGAGGTTGTTCTCCCGCGCGCCGACGACGCTCAGCATCCGCTTCTTGTCGAGCTTGCGTCGCTTCTTCGGGGTGGGGATCTCTCGGCGTCCGGAGAGGTACTCCCCCGTCATCGAGGCCGGCTCGCTGAGGAGCGCCGAGTACGGGCCCGAGTGCACGACGTCGCCGCCGTTCACACCTGCGCCGGGTCCGATGTCGACGACCCAGTCTGCCGCCTCGATGGTCTCTTCGTCGTGCTCGACGACGATGAGCGTGTTGCCGAGGTCGCGCAGCTTGAGCAGCGTGTCGATCAGTCGACGGTTGTCACGCTGGTGCAATCCGATGGACGGCTCGTCGAGCACGTACAGCACCCCGGTGAGGCCGGAACCGATCTGCGTGGCCAGACGGATGCGCTGAGCCTCACCACCCGAGAGCGAGCCCGCCGCACGACTGAGGTTGAGGTAGGAGAGACCGACCTGCAGCAGGAAGTCGAGGCGGAGCCGGATCTCTCGGAGCACCTGGGCCGCGATCTTCGCCTCGCGGTCGGTGAGCGAGAGTGTCTCCATGAAGGCGCGGGCGTCGGAGAGACTCAGGTGCGACACCTCGGCGATGGAGCGCCCGTGCACCTGGACGGCGAGCACCTCGGGCTTGAGGCGGTTGCCCTCGCACACGGGACACGGCACCTCCCGCAGGTATTCGCCCCACCGCGCGCGCTGGGTGTCGGATTCCGCCTGCGCGTACTGACGCTCGATGTAGGGAACGACGCCCTCGAAGCCCGAGGCGTAGCGCATCTCACGGCCGTACCGGTTCTTGAACTTGACGGTGACCTTGTAGTTGTCGCCACGCAGGATCGCATCCTGCACGTCGACGCGGAGGTCCTGCCACGGGGTGTCCAGCGAGAACTTGAGATCGTCGGCCAGCCCCTCGAGCAGACGCTCATAGTACTGGAAGAGCCCCTTGCCCTGCGTGGTCCACGGGACGATCGCGCCCTCGCGGATGGAGAGCTCCTCGTCGCCGAGCATCAGGTCGACGTCCACCGACATGCGGGTGCCGAGACCCGAGCAGGCGGGGCAGGCGCCGAACGGCGCGTTGAACGAGAAGGTGCGGGGCTCGATCTCGGTGAGAGAGAGGGCGTGGCCGTTCGGGCACGCGAGCTTCTCGGAGAAGGACTGCCAGGCATCATCGCCCTCTTCGTCGACGAAGTTCACCTGCACGACGCCGCCCGCGAGACCGAGAGCGGTCTCGACGGAGTCGGTGACCCTGCCCAGGATGTCGTCGGCCGCGACGAGGCGGTCGACGACCACCGCGATGTCGTGCTTGTAGCTCTTCTTCAGCGTCGGCGGCTCGGCGAGCTGGACGAGGTCGCCGTCGACGATCGCCCGGGAATACCCCTTGGCGCCGAGCTCACGGAAGAGGTCGACGAACTCGCCCTTCTTCTGCGAGACGATGGGCGCGACGATCTGATAGCGGGTGCGCTCGGGGAGCTCCATGAGCTGGTCGGCGATCTGCTGCACGGTCTGCCGCTGAATGCGCTCACCGCATTCGGGGCAGTGCGGGATGCCGATGCGCGCCCACAGCAGGCGCATGTAGTCGTAGATCTCGGTGATCGTGCCGACGGTCGACCTCGGGTTGCGGTTGGTCGACTTCTGGTCGATAGAGACCGCGGGGCTCAGACCCTCGATGAAATCGACGTCGGGGCGGTCGACCTGACCGAGGAACTGCCGGGCGTAGGCACTCAGCGATTCGACATAGCGGCGCTGCCCTTCGGCGAAGATGGTGTCGAACGCGAGACTGGACTTTCCCGATCCGGACAAGCCGGTGAACACGACGAGGGAGTCGCGTGGGATGTCGATGTCGACATTCTTGAGATTGTGGACGCGGGCACCGCGAACACTGAGTTTTCCTGGGGTTGCAACCGGGACGATAGGCACCGATCAAGTCTACGAGGGGCCACGGACATTGGCTCCGTGAGGGCTCACAGGAAGGTGCTCACCCTCTGCGCCGCGCCGCCGACACGCTCCGACCCGCGGCCAGCAGCAACACCGCCGTGGCCGCGACGACGGCACCGCCGCCGGCGACGACGGCCCATGACGCGGTGCCCTCGAGGGCGCCCATGCCGAGCATGACGACGACGGTGAGCGGCTGGGCGATCGCCTGCACCAGGACGAACCGGATGACTGTCGGCCGCAGTGCGGAGAGAACGACCCGGGATCCGGCCGGAATGACGAGAGTCAGCGATGTCAGGACGTGGATCGCATGCACGAGGAGCACGGCGAGCATCGCCCGACCGATGTCCGGCTCGGACACCAGCATCCCGATCACGATGCATGCCGCGCCGCCCCACGCGGCGAAGGTCTGCGGGAGCACGGCCGCGGTCACCGCCAGGATGACGGCGACCCACTGCCACCCGACGAGCGGATTGAGCGCGAACGCCCCGACCGCGACCACGGCGATCAGCGCCATCCGCATCACGATCCAGGAGACGGCGGGCGCGGTCTGCAACGTGTCGTTCGGCGCTCTCATCGCCGAGCCCTCGCGATCTCACGCAGGGCGGAGGACGGATCCTCTGCCCATGTCACCACATCGACGCCTGCGCCGTGCAGGTCGGCGAAGACGTTCCCCCTCTCCGCCAGCACCGTCCGCAGAGCGATGAGCTGAGGGCGGCTGAGACGCGAGCGATCGAGCCGCGGCAGAACGTCGATCGCGACGACCCGGTGCCCGCTCGCCCGCCACATCAGCGCGGTCTGCGCGGCGGCACCCTGGAAGAACGTGGACAGGACGAGGACGACCGAACCGTGCGGGACATGCGGGGTCCTGCGGAACGACGCGTCGTCGCGAGCCTGTCCCGTCGCCGCGATCGCCGCCTCGAGACGTGCGAGATGGCGGGCACCCGAGCCGCTGCGCAGCGAACGCCCACCGTGCACGAGGACGTGCAGGGCGACGCGATCACCGGCATCGACGGCGGCGATGGCAAGTCCCCGAGCGGCCTCCCGCGCGTTGTCCAGTGACGTCACACCACTGCGTTCTACGTCGCCGCTCCCCCATGACGAGACCATCTCGCCGAGATCCTCCGACGTGTCCATAGCGATCACGACGGATGCGTCGCTGAGCGTGTGGGTGCGCCGCACGAGCAGCTCTCCCGGCCTCCGCGCCATGCGCGCCGTCGCGCGCCAGTCGACACGGCGCAGTTCGTCTCCAGGAGCGAACGGATGGATGTCGCGGAAGTCTCCGCCCTGCCCAGGGCGCCGCCCCTCGTGCGAACCGTGCAGGCCGGTCAGCCGTCTCGGCAGCGGCAGCATCCCTGCTGTGCGGGGCGTCGGAGCCACCTGACGTCTGCTCACGACGACCTCGGACGGCGTCGCGAGCACAGCACCGTCGAGCGCGAGGCCGCGCGCCGCCACCTGCACCGGCAGAGCAGGGCCGGAATGGAGGACGCGGCTCCGTGCGACGACCGCGGCATCGGAACCGGAACCGGGAACGATCGCGCGTCGGCTTCTGCGCTCGGAGAGCACGACGAGCAGTTCGACCATCTCGGCGTCGCTCTCGACCGAGATCTCGGTGCGCAGCTCCCCGTCGGCGCTGGAGCGTGGCGCGGCGCTCGGCCGGGCGTCCACGCCCGAGGTCCCCCGGCCGAGAGCGAGGGCGCTCCACAGCGCGAGGGGAAGCCCCATGGCGACGACGTCAGGACGCGAGAACAGCAGTCCGAGAACGGCGAGCACGATCGAGCCGGCGATCGCGAGGGCGAGCGCCGGGCTCCAACGACCGGGCATCGATGGTCTCGTCACACGCGCTCCTTCACCGTCGGGGGAACGGGCACCCGATCGACGACCGCACGCACGACGTCGGCGGCCGACGCTCCCTGTGCCCAGGCCTGCGGGGTCAGGGTGAGGCGGTGGGCGAGCACCGGGACGGCGATCCGCTTGATGTCGTCCGGTCGCACGAAGTCACGACCGTCGAGCGCGGCGAGGGCGCGACCGAGCAGCAGAAGGCCGAGCGAGCCGCGCGGCGATGCACCGACCTCGACATTCGGCGCCGTGCGCGTCTCGCGAGCGATCTCGACGCAGTAGCGCGCGATGTCCTCGTCGACATGGATGCTCTCGACCACAGCCTGCAGCTCGACGAGACGTGCGGCATCGATGACCGCGTCGACGTGGGTGGCCTCCTGCCGCCGGTCGACGCGGTTCTGCAGGATCCGCGCCTCACCCGCCACATCCGGATACCCGACCGAGAGCCGGACCATGAATCGGTCGAGCTGCGCCTCGGGCAGCGCGTAGGTGCCCTCGTACTCGATGGGGTTCGACGTGGCGATCACGTGGAACGGCGCGGGCAGCGCGAAGCTGTTGCCCTCGACGGTGACCTGCCGTTCAGCCATCGCCTCGAGCATCGCCGACTGCGTCTTCGGCGTGGTGCGGTTGATCTCATCGGCCAGGAGCAGGCCGGTGAAGATCGGCCCGGGGCGGAAGACGAAGTCCGAGGAGTCGGGCGCGTAGACGTACGACCCGGTGACATCGCCCGGGAGCATGTCGGGGGTGCACTGAAGCCTGCGGAACGACAGCCCCAACGCCGATGCGAGGCTGCGTGCGGCGAGGGTCTTGCCCAACCCCGGCACGTCCTCGAACAGCACGTGCCCTCCCGCGAGGACAGCGGCGAGCGCGATCTCGAGCGGGTCATCCATCCCGACGACGACGGTACGCACGGCGGCCAGGATTCGAGCGCCGACCTCGGCGATCTCGGGGGATTTCGTCATGTCATCTCCTGTATCTCGGGAACAGCGACACACGGCCCGTGGATGCGGCCGATGCGCGGGGTGGCGTGGGGGCGTCCTCTGCGGACGCCCCGGAACCCAGAGCGTCGATCGCGTCGAGCGCTCGCTCGACATCCCCGATCGTCGTCCCCGGGCCCTCCAGTCGATCCCACAGGTCGGGGCCGATCAGCGCGATGACCTTCTGGCGATGCATCGGGTCTGCGGGGTCCGCTCCTCGGCGTCGCAGCCGCTGCCGGAGAACCTCCCGCACACGACGCGTGATCTGCATGCCGGCGAGTCCCGTGTGCGTGTTCAGAGCCCACGCCATGCGGGAGATCTCCGTCGGCCGGCGATCGGGCTCCACCGCGATGCGCGGGGCGTCGACGCTCGGTTCGAGTGGCACCGCGAGCTGCGCGAGAAGCGCGAGCGCCCCCACGAGAAGACCCCATCCGATCACGAACGGCCAGGTGAAGCCGAAGCCCAGGAGCACCAGTGCTGCGATCACCGCGGCCGCCGCGGCCATGACGGTGCGCCCCCCGCTCATCGCCACACCTCTTCGATCCGGCGCAGAGCGGAGCGTGCGGCGCGCCGCTCGGCCTCGGTGGCCTCGTGGGCGCCGAAGCGCACGCGCTCGAACAGCGTCAGCAGCTCGGACGCCTCCGCCTCGATGCCGGAGCGCCGCGTGATGATCCTGAGGGCCAGTTCCCCCGGCGTCTCGCTCGGAGCGCGTGCGACGCCCGCATCTGCCGCGCTCTCCTCCAGCCCGACCCACGCCGCGATGACGGCGTCAGCGGGCAGCGCTCTGTCATCGATGGCCTGCAGCGCCCCGGCGATACCGCGCCGGATGGCGTCGACCACCACCTGCGGTTCAGGAACCGCGGGCGCCCCGGAGACCTCGGCAGCGACCTCGGCTCCCTCACGCCGCTCCGTCGGCCTGTTGCGCCAGGCCCGCAGGAGAGCCCGGGTGATGATCACGAGGAGCACGATGACGCCGGCGGCCACGAGGAGCACCAGGATCCCGGCGGCTGCCCGCAGGACCGCGGAGCTTGCAGGGTCGATCTCGATGCCCTCCGGGAGCCCGGTCGGTCCGGGCATCGTCGTGGGAACCGGCTGCGCCGACGGGGGCGGCACCGGGTCCGACGGTCGGAACGTCGGCGTCCCCTGGATCGCGGCGGCGATCATCACGATGAGGAAGAGCACGGCGACCGCACTCACGAGTCCGAGCCGACGAACACCCCGACGCGCGTCGGCTGTCGGGTGGTCACTCGGCATCCCCACACCCTATGCCGCGGTCACTCCGTGGTCGAGCGGCGACCCGCGAAGGCCGAGAGTCCGTCGCGCAGGGTCGCGATCTGCTCGAGGTCCATTCCCACGGCCGCCATGACCTGGCGGGGAACGTCGAGCGCACGCTCGCGGAGCGCGCGGCCCGCATCCGTGAGGGTGATGTCGAGGCGACGCTCGTCCTCCACGCTGCGCTGCCGGGCGACCAGACCGTCAGCTTCGAGGCGCTTGACCAACGGCGATGCGGTGGCGGGCTCGAGAGCGAGGTCGGCCGCGAGATCGCTGAGCTGCCGCGGCGCCCTCTCCCAGAGGGCGAGCATGACGAGGTACTGCGGATGCGTGAGGCCGAGGGGCTCGAGGATCGGCCGGTAGATGCCGACGACGTTGCGGGCGGCAGTCACCAGGGCGAAGCAGAGTTGATTGTCCAGCTTGAGCAGATCATCCGTCGCGGTCACGGTTCGACTATACGACGACGCTAATAGTTAGTACACTAAGGAACATGGCACGCTCCGATGACCGACCTCCCCTCCGATCGCGCGTCCGCGCCGCCGGTGGGCTCTACGCGTGGATCAACACGAACCTCATCCGGTTCGCCGGCCCGGCATCGGTCGGCCCGTACGAGAAGACCCCGCCTCCGAGCGCGGAGCAGCGCGCAGAGCGCGCCTGCCCGCTCTGCGGTGCACCCATGAGCGACCACGAGATCGACCGCTCCGGTCCGCGGACCATGATGCACTGCCCCTGAAGCCCGCGAAGTCAGTGCTCGCGAGCTGCCGCATCCTCCCGAGCGACGTCGAGCCAGAAAGCCAGCTCGTCGTCGGACGCGAGAACCTCGGATGCGACGTCGAGCCACCCGGTCCCCATGGTGCGAGGGCCCATCACCGCCGTGGCGACGCCGGGGCGTGTGGTGAGGACGGCCCCGCGCTCTTCATCGACGCGCACGAGGAGGACGCCCCCTTTGCGCGCCCCGACCAGGATGTGACCGTCGAGCAGGAACGCGCGGGTACCGAACATGCGCTTCTCTTCGATCTCGCCGTCGAGGGTCAGCATCGCTCGCACTCGATCGGCGAGCTCGTCTCCTGGCACGTCCATCATGGCCTCCTCCGGATCAGGCGTGCCCGGCCTTCTCCATGGCACGCAGCTCCTTCTTCATGTCCTGGACCTCGTCGCGCAGACGACCGGCCAGCTCGAACTTGAGCTCGGATGCGGCCGCCAGCATCTGGTCGGAGAGATCCTGGATGATCGCCTCCAGCTGCTGCGCGCCTTCCGCGGCGATGCCCGTGCGGCGGAGGTTCGGGGTCGGGGACTTGCCTTTGCCCTTGCCTGTGGCGCGCCCACGACCTGACATCATCTCGGCAGTGTCGGCACCCTCACGTGCCAGCACCTCGGTGATGTCGGCGATCCGCTTGCGCAGCGGCTGCGGGTCGATGCCGTTCTCGAGGTTGTACGCGACCTGCTTCTCACGGCGTCTGTCGGTCTCGTCGATCGCCTTGGCCATCGAATCGGTCATCTTGTCGGCGTACATGTGGACCTCACCCGACACGTTTCGCGCTGCACGTCCGATCGTCTGGATGAGCGAGGTGCCCGAGCGCAGGAAGCCCTCTTTGTCGGCATCGAGGATGGCGACGAGCGACACCTCGGGAAGATCGAGGCCTTCGCGGAGCAGGTTGATGCCGACCAGCACGTCGTACACGCCCGAGCGCAGTTCGCTGAGCAGTTCGACGCGACGAAGCGTGTCGACGTCGGAGTGCAGATACCGCACACGAACGCCGTGCTCGCCGAGGAAGTCGGTGAGCTCCTCGGACATCTTCTTCGTCAGCGTGGTCACGAGCACGCGCTCATCGCGTTCGACGCGCACGCGGATCTCCTCGAGGAGGTCGTCGATCTGCCCCTTGGACGGCTTGACGATAATCTGCGGGTCGACGAGGCCGGTCGGGCGGATGATCTGCTCGACCACCCCGTCGGCGATCCCCATCTCGTACTTGCCGGGCGTCGCCGACAGGTAGACGGTCTGCCCGACGCGGTTCTTGAACTCGTCCCAGCGCAGCGGTCGGTTGTCCATCGCGCTCGGCAGACGGAAGCCGTGATCGACGAGAGTGCGCTTGCGCGACGCGTCGCCCTCGTACATCGCACCGATCTGCGGCACCGTGACGTGCGACTCGTCGATCACGAGCAGGAAGTCGTCGGGGAAGAAGTCGAGAAGGGTGTGCGGCGGCTCGCCCGGCATGCGTCCGTCCATATGACGCGAGTAGTTCTCGATGCCCGAGCAGAACCCGAGCTGCTGCATCATCTCGAGGTCGAAGGTGGTGCGCATCCGCAGACGCTGCGCCTCGAGCAGCTTGCCCTGCCGCTCGAACTCCTTCAGCCGCTCTTCGAGCTCGTGTTCGATCGTGCCGATGGAGCGCTGGATGACGTCGGTGCCCGCCACATAGTGCGAGGCCGGGAAGATGGGCACGGAGTCGAGCTTCTCGATGATCTCGCCGGTCAGCGGATGCAGGTAGTACAGCCCCTCGATCTCGTCGCCGAACAGTTCGATGCGGATCGCGTTCTCTTCGTACACCGGGATGATCTCGATGGTGTCGCCGCGGACACGGAAGTTGCCGCGGGAGAAGTCGACGTCGTTGCGGTTGTACTGCATGGCGATGAACTGACGGATCAGTGCATCCCGGTCGTAGCGCTCGCCCACCTGCAGCGCGACCATCGCGCGCAGGTACTCCTCCGGCGCCCCGAGTCCGTAGATGCACGACACGGTCGAGACCACGATCACATCTCGCCGGCTGAGCAGCGAGTTCGTGGTCGAGTGCCGCAGTCGCTCGACCTCGGAGTTGATCGACGAGTCCTTCTCGATGAAGGTGTCGGTCTGCGGGACGTAGGCCTCGGGCTGGTAGTAGTCGTAGTACGAGACGAAGTACTCGACCGCGTTGTTCGGCATCAGCTCGCGGAACTCGTTGGCGAGCTGCGCGGCGAGCGTCTTGTTGTGGGCGAGCACGAGTGTCGGGCGCTGCACCTGCTCGACCAGCCAGGCGGTCGTGGCCGACTTTCCGGTACCGGTGGCACCCAGAAGCACCACGTCGGTCTCACCGGCGTTGATGCGCGAGGCGAGCTCGGCGATCGCCTTCGGCTGGTCGCCGGCCGGCGCGTACTCGCTGATGACCTCGAAGGGGCGGACGCTGCGCGTGGGTTGCATACCTCCAGCGTATGCCGGGCCACCGACACCGGGGTCGCGCGTCGAACGTGCCCCTAGAGTGGGGGCGTGATCGAGTTCATCATCGGCACCAGCCTCGCGGCCTCGGCGGGCCTGAATGCGTGGATGCCGCTGTTCCTCCTCGGCCTCGCCGACCGCATACTCCCCGCGGTGACGCTGCCCGCCTCCTGGTCCTGGTTGTCGGGCGACATCGCCCTGTGGATCCTCGGCGGCCTGCTCGCCCTCGAGATCGTCGCCGACAAGATCCCCGCGGTCGACTCCGTGAACGACGTCATCCAGAGCATCCTGCGTCCCGCGTCGGGCGGCATCGCGTTCGGGGCGGGCTCGGGCGCCCAGACGATCGCCGTCGACGATCCCGCGGCGTTCTTCACCGACAACACCTGGGTTCCCGTGGTGACCGGCGTCGTGATCGCACTGGTGGTGCATGTCATCAAGGCGACGGCTCGCGTGGCCGCGAACGCGACGACCGGCGGGCTGGCGGCTCCGGTGCTGAGCAGCGCCGAGGACGGCGCCTCCTTCGCCCTCGCCGCCGCGGCGATCGTCGTGCCGGTCGTCGCCGCGCTGCTGCTCATCGGACTCGCCGTCGCGATCGTCGTGATCCTTCGGCGACGCGCGCGGCGGCGCCGCGATCGGACGGCTCCGTCGTCCGCCGAAGAACTCCGGGCGTGAGGAGCGCCGCTCAGGTGGAACGGGTGCCCGCCGATGCACGCAGCCTCACGACGGCCACAGCCGCCGCGAGAGCACACATCACGAGGACAGCGACGATGAACCACACCCAGTCCGCCTCGCCGAACACGATGCCGAGCGCCCAGCCGAACAGGCTCGATCCCGCGTAGTAGCCGAAGTAGTAGAGCGACGAGGCCTGCGCTCTGCTGTCGGGGCCTGCCGCCACCGGCGCCCACCCCGATGCCACCGCGTGCGCCCCGAAGAAGCCCCCGGTGAAGAGAAGCAGCCCGATCAGCACGATCGGAGTGGCCTGAGCGAGCATCGCGGCCGCTCCCGCGGCCATCACGGCGATCGCGCCCAGCAGCACGGGGTATCGCCCGAATCGCGAGGCCAGAGAACCGGCCCAGGGCGACGAGACGGTGCCGGCGAGGTAGGCGAGGAAGAGCAGAGTGACCACCCAGGCCGGCAGCTCGAAGGGCGGCTCGGCGAGGTGGAATCCGAGATAGTTGTACACGGCCACGAACGCTCCCATGAGCAGGAAGCCCTGGGCGTACAGTGCGAGCTGACCTCCCGAGCGGAGCGGCGCCAGCAGGCGCGTGAGCATCCCCGGTCCGGCGTCGTCACGGAACCGTCCGGGCACGAATCCCCGCGCCTTCGGGGTCAGCCACAGGAACAGCACGGCCGCCACCGCGCACAGCCCCGCGACCGTCCACATGCCCGCGCGCCACTGCACCTGCTCCCCCACGATGCCCGACACGACCCGACCCGCGAGCCCGCCCACCGTCGTTCCCGCGATATAGCTGCCCGCTGCGGCGGCGGCGTTCCGCGGGCTGACCTCTTCACTCAGGTACGCGAGCGCGACCGCAGGGACAGCCCCGAGCGCGACTCCTTCGAGCAGGCGCAGCGTCAGGAGCATCTCCATCCCTGCACTGAGCGGGGCCAGGAGCCCCAGCACCGTCGCCGTGAGCACGCCGATCGCCATCGCCTGCACCCGGCCGATGCGATCGGCCACCATCGACCAGGGGATGACGGCGGCCGCCAGCCCGAGCGTCGCCGCCGACACGCTCAGCGCGGCGCTGGCCGGCGAGATCCCGAGATCGCTCGCCAGCTGCGGCAGCACGGCCTGCGGTGAATAGAGCTGCGCGAACGTCGCGATGCCCGCGAAGAACAGACCGATGATCAGGCGTCGGTATACGAGTGATCCGGGTGCGTGACCGGTGAAGGTCACGACGTGCTGATCCGCTCCCAGAGATCATCCGTCTGCGCGAGCGTCTGCTCCAGCGATCCGGACGTGTCGATGACCACGTCGGCGATCGCCAGGCGGCGCTCATCGGAGACCTGGGCGTCGATCCGCTCCTGCGCGGCCCGCTCCGCCATCCCGCGGATCTCCACGAGCCGACGCCTGCGCTCCTCCACAGGCGCGTGCGCGACGACGATCAGGTCCCACGGATCGTCGACCCGCGCTTCGACCAGGAGCGGGACGTCGTACACGACGACCGCCTCGGGGTCGGCGGACATCGCCTCGTCGAACCGACGCTGGGACTCGGCGCGGACCGCAGGATGCACGATCGCGTTCAGCTGCGCGAGGTGATCGGCGTCCCCGAAGACCTTCGCACCGAGAGCGGCGCGATCGAGCGAGCCGTCAGCGGCGATGACCTCTGCACCGAACGTCTCGGCGATGGCTGCGAGCACCGGAGTCCCCGGTGCCTGCACGTCGCGGACGATCCGATCGGCGTCGACGACGACTGCTCCGCTCTCCGCCAGTCGTCGTGCGATGGTCGACTTCCCGGAGGCGATGCCGCCCGTGAGCGCGATGAGAGCCATGCGGCCAGTCTAGGCTTCGCCCCGGCCGTGCTCAGCGTCCGAGAAGCTGACGCCGGGAGCTGATCACGCCCGTGTCGAAGCCGGCGAGGTGCAGTCCGCCGTGGAACCGCGCGTGCTCGATCTTGATGCAGCGATCCATCACCACCGAGAGCCCTGCCGCCTCCGCGAGAGCCGCGGCCTCCTCGTTCCATGACCCCAGCTGCAGCCACAGCGTCTGCGCTCCGAGATCGATCGCCTCCTGCGCGACGCCGGGAAGATCCTCGTGCCGACGGAACACGTCGACGATGTCGGGGACGACGGGAAGGTCGGCGAGCGACGCATAGACGGGCTGCCCGAGGATGGACGACTCCCGCGGATTGACGAGGTAGACGTCGTATGCGGTGCTCGAGAGCAGATAGGTCGCGACGAAGTACGACGCGCGGGCCGGGTTGTTCGATGCGCCGACGATCGCGACGGACTTCGCGCGTCGGAGGATGCCGAATCGCTGCTGCTGGCTCGGCCCTTCACCCGTACGCTCAGGGTGCAGCGGGGCGGCTCCGGGAAGCGCGCATGCTGCAGCCTCCTGAGGCGCGGGGAGAGCGCAGGCGTCTGCCCCGGCGACGTTCGTGTCGCTCATCGGTTCGCTCCCGTCGCCGTGCTGAGTGCCTGGTCCAGGTCCCAGATGATGTCGTCCGCGTCTTCGAGGCCCACCGAGATCCGGATGAGGTCGGGGCGCACTCCCGCCGCCACGAGCTGCGATTCGGAGAGCTGACGATGCGTGGTGGATGCCGGGTGGATGACGAGCGTGCGCGCGTCACCGATGTTCGCGAGGTGCGAGGCGAGCTGCAGGTTCTCGATCAGCGTCTCCCCCGCCGCGCGGCCGTCTTCGGCCTTGACTCCGAAGGCGAAGACCGACCCCGGCCCGAGCGGCAGGTACTTCGCGGCGCGCGCGTGATGCGGGTGGCCCTCGAGCCCCGCCCAGGTCACGTAGGCCACGCGGGGGTCAGACGCCAGCCAGTCCGCGACGACGCGCGCGTTGGCGAGATGGGCGTCGATGCGCTGCGGAAGAGTCTCGACACCCTGCAGCAGGTTGAAGGCGGACTGCGGACTCAGCGCCGGCCCGATATCACGCAGCTGCTCGGTGCGGAGCTTGGTGAGGAACCCGTACTCGCCGAAGTTGCCCCACCACGCGATCCCGCCGTACGACTCGACGGGCTCCGTCATCTGCGGGAAGCGCCCGTTGCCCCAGTCGAACGTGCCCTTCTCGATCACGACGCCGCCGAGCGTCGTCCCGTGACCGCCGAGGAACTTCGTCACCGAGTGGATGACGATGTCGGCGCCGTGCTCGAGCGGACGCGCGAGATACGGCGTGGCCAGTGTCGCGTCGACGACGAGCGGCACGCCGGCGGCATGTGCGACCTCCGCGAGGCCCTCGATGTCGGCGATCTCACCGGACGGATTGCCGATCATCTCGACGTAGACGACCTTCGTCTCAGGGCGGATAGCCGCCGCGTAATCGTCCGGATCCGTGGACGCGACGAACGTGGTCTCGACGCCGAACCGACGCAGCGTCACGTCGAGCTGGGTCACGGTACCGCCGTAGAGCTGCGCCGAGGCGACGACGTGGTCACCCGCTCCGACGAGCGCGGCGAACGTGATGAACTCGGCGCTCATGCCCGACGCGGTCGCGACCGCGCCGATCCCGCCCTCGAGCGATGCCAGCCGTTCCTCGAGCGCGGCGACGGTGGGGTTGCCGATCCGCGAGTAGATGTTGCCGTACTTCTGCAGCGCGAAGAGGTTGCCGGCATCCGTCGCATCCTCGAACACGAAGGACGTCGTCTGGTAGATCGGCACCGCGCGGGCGCCCGTCGCCGCGTCCGGTGTACCGCCGGCATGGAGAGCTCTCGTTCGGAACCCGAAGCGGTGTTCTTGCGTCATGATGTCCTCAGTTCGGCGGTCTCGAGCACGGCGGCGATGTCGTCGACGGCCCAGGGGTTCTGCAGCGAGGTCGTGTCGCCCAGCGGTGCGGGCGTGCGACCGGCGCGACGATCCTGCTCGGCCTCCCACAGCTGTGCGAGCAGGCGTCGCATGATCTTGCCGGAGCGGGTCTTGGGCAGGTCGGGCACCACGACGATGTGCCTCGGCTTCGCGACCGGGCCGATCGCGGTGGCGACCTGTCGTCGCAGCTGCGAAGTCGAGACCTCTGCACGTCCTGACGCGGTGACGAATGCGACGACGGCCTGCCCGGTGACCGGGTCTGCGACGCCCGCGGTGCCGGCCTCCCCCACCGTGTCGTGCGCCACGAGCGCCGATTCGATCTCGATCGTCGAGAGCCTGTGGCCGGACACATTCACGACGTCGTCGAGGCGGCCGAGGATCCAGATGTGGCCGTCGGCATCGCGCGTCGCCCCATCGCCGGCGACGTAGTATCCGCCGTGCTCACCGTGTCCGGCGTACGCCGACCAGTACGCATCGCGGTAGCGCTGCGGGTCGCCCCACACGGTGCGCGCCATTCCCGGCCACGGACGCCGCACCACGAGGGTTCCGGATCTTCCGGGCGCGACCTCATCGCCGTTCGCGTCGACCACGGTCGCGTCGATACCGGGCAGCGGCACCGATGCGGACCCGGGCTTGAGCGTCGTCACTCCCGGAAGCGGCGCGATCATCGCGGCTCCGGTCTCGGACTGCCACCAGGTGTCGATCACCGGGAGCTCGTCACGCCCGAAATTACGACGGAACCAGATCCAGGCTTCGGGGTTGATCGCCTCACCGACCGTTCCGAGCAGACGCAGGGTCGACAGGTCGTGCCCCGTCGGCAGCTCTGCGCCGAACCAGGTCATGAAGGTGCGGATGAGCGTGGGCGCGGTGTAGTAGACGGTGACGCCGTAGCGCTCGATGATCTCGAGGTGGCGCTCGCGGTCGGGCGTGTCCGGCGTCCCCTCGTAGATGACCTGCGTCAGTCCGTTCGAGAGCGGGCCGTAGATCTCGTACGTGTGGGCGGTCACCCAGGCGAGATCCGCCGTGCACCAGTGCACGTCGTCGGGTTTCGCGTCGAAATGCGCCCAGTGCGCCCAGCTCGCCTGCGTGAGGTACCCACCGGATGTGTGGACGAGCCCCTTCGGCTTCCCGGTGGTTCCGGACGTGTAGATGATGAAGAGCGGATGCTCGGCATCGAACGCCTGGGGCTCATGCCGGGACGAGGCGGTGTCGACGACGTCGTGCCACCAGACGTCGCGTCCCTCGGTCCAGGGAACGTCCTGCCCTGTACGCCGGAGCACCAGGACGTGCTCGAGGTCGGGAAGATCCGCGGCCGCGATGTCGGCCGTCGACTTGACCTCGGTGGCGGCGCCGCGGCGGAACTGGCCGTCGCTCGTCACCAGCAGCGTGGCTCCGGTGTCGGCGAGCCGGAATCGCACCGCCTCGGCGGAGAACCCACCGAACACCAGTGAGTGCACGGCTCCGATGCGCGCGCACGCGAGGGTGATCACGACCGTCTCGATCAGCACCGGGAGGTAGATCACCACACGGTCGCCCGGCCGGATGCCGAGTGCGATGAGCGCGTTGGCCGCGCGCGAGACCCTGTCCTGCAGGTCGGAGTACGTCACGGCGACGCGGTCGCCCGGCTCGCCCTCGAAATACAGGGCGACCCTGTCACCGCGCCCGGCGTCGACATGTCGATCGACGCAGTTGTACGCGACGTTCAGGCGTCCGCCGACGAACCACCGCGCGGCGGGTACGGCGTCACCGGCAGGCGGATCCCATTCGTGGGCGGTGTGCCAGGGCTCGGCCCAGTCGAGGCGCTCGGCCGCCTGCTCCCAGAAGAGGGTCGGATCCGACGCCGCCCGCGCGTACGCCTCGGCGGTGACGTTCGCGGTCGCGGCGAAGCCGGCGCGCGCCGGATACGTGCGGGTCTCCTGCAGACGTGCTTCTGTCACGTCACACCCACCGTCGGAGCAGGTACTTCTCGACGAGCACGAGAAGAGCGTTGGTGATCGTGCCGAGCAGCGCGAGCAGCACGATCGACAGGATGATCCTGTCGACGCGTCCGCTGTTCTGCGAGTCCGTGAGCAGGAATCCGAGGCCCATCGACGAGGCGATCAGCTCGGCGGCGACGAGGAACAGCCAGGCCTGAGCGAGTGCGAGTCGAAGGCCGGCGACGACCGAGGGAACGACGGCAGGCAGCTGCACGGTGCGGAACAGCGACCATCCGCGGAGGCTGAACGAGCGTCCCGCCTCGACGAGCTGAGGGTCCACGTGGCGGAGAGCGGAGGCGACGGTCGTGTAGACCGGGAAGAACGCGCCGATGGCGATCAGGGTCACCTTGGACTCCTCGCCGATCTGCATCCAGAGGATCAGGAGGGGCACCCAGGCCAGCGACGGGACCGCGCGGACGGCCGAGAGCGTGGGGCTGAGCAGCACGTCGCCGATCTTCGAGAGCCCGACGATCCCCGCGACCGCGAGTCCGATCACGGATCCGATCGCGAAGCCGAGCAGCACGCGCTGCACGGAGATCGCGATGTGGGTGCCCAGCACCCCGCGCTCCGCGAGCTCGACGCCCGCCGAGAACACGGAGCCGGGAGACGGGAGCAGGTAGGGGGCGACGAGACCTGTCGTCGTCACCACCTGCCAGGCGACGACGATCAGTGCGGGCAGCAGGAACCCGCCGATGACGCGCACTGCGGGACGGTCCCAGGCCTGCCGTGCGCCCACCTCAGGGCGTCGCCGAACTCCGCGAGCGGCGTCGAGAGCATCCTGCGCGTCCGCGGGCACCACCACGCGCTGGTCGGGAAGGATCACTCGCCCCCGACCGCCTTCTCCGCGAACGTGGCGTCGACGATCGAGTCGAGCGCCTTGTCGACGGAGTCCTTGCCGCCCTGCACGTCACCGGAGTCGACGAGCACCGGGGCGATCTTCTCGAGCACCGCGATCTGGTCGCCTCCCGGGATGCCGCTCACATCGAGGTTGGAGCGCTCGGTGATGACGGTCTTCGCGACCTCGGGGTCGATGCCGGCGACCTCGGCGAGCAGCGCAGCCGTCTCGTCGGGATTCTCGAGAGCCCACTCGCGCGCCTGCTCGTACGCGTCGACCACGGCCTGAGCGAGATCGGCGTGGTTCTCGATGAAGTCTTCGGTGGCGTTGAGGAATCCGTAGGTGTTGAAGTCGACGTTGCGGTAGATGAGCTGGTCACCCGACTCGACCTCGGCCGCGGCCATGATGGGGTCGAGCCCTGCCCAGGCGTCGACGGAGCCGCCGTCGAGGGCAGCACGTCCGTCGGCATGCTGAAGGTTCTGGACCTCGACGTCATCGACCGAGAGGCCGGCCTCTTCCAGCGACTGCAGCAGGAAGAAGTAGGGGTCCGTTCCCTTGGTCGCCGCCACCGACTTGCCCGCGAGGTCCTCGACCGAGGTGATGCCGCTGTCGGGGCCGACGACGATCGCCGACCACTCGGGCTGCGAGAAGATGTCGATGACCCGGATCGGCGAGCCGTTCGCACGGGCGAGGAGCGCGGCGGAGCCGGCGGTCGATCCCACATCGATCGATCCGGAGCGCAGCAGCTCGTTCGCCTTGTTCGAGCCGGCGGACTGCACCCACTCGACGTCGACGTCGTCTCCCAGGATGTCTTCGAGGATGCCCTGGTCGCGGATCACGAGGCTCAGCGGGTTGTACGTGGCGAAGTCGATCGACAGCGTGTCGGACGACCACTCCCCGGAGGCGACGGCGTCACCCTTCGAGGTGTCGGACGCGGTGGCGTTCTCCCCGGCCACACAGCCGGTGGCGACGAGCATCATCGTTCCGGCGACGGCGATCGCGGGGATGATTCTGCGGGTGATGGTGCTCATCGGTTCTCCTCGGGTGCGGTGCGGTGATGGGTGTCGACGCCGAGTCCTTCGAGGAGGTCGGCGCGGAGGTTCGCGAGGCCCTGATCGGCCCGGTCGCGGGGACGGATCCCCGGCACGCTGAGGGTGCGCGCGACGGAGGGCGCGTCGGTCTCCGCATCGCCGCTCAGCGTGCGCAGCAGCAGCACTCGATCGGCGAGATAGAGGGCTTCCTCGACATCATGCGTGACGAGGAGGATCGTGGTGGGCTCGGCGGCATGGATCTTCAGCAGCAGATCGTGCATCCGCAGTCGCGTGAGCGCGTCCAGCGCGCCGAACGGCTCGTCGAGGAGCAGCACTCCCGGGTTGCGCGCGAGCGCACGGGCGAGCGAGGCGCGCTGCGCCATGCCTCCGGACACCTCGCGCGGCCGCTGGTCGGCCGCCTGCTCGAGACCGACCAGGTCGAGCAGCTCGCGCACGCGTGCACGGCCTTCGCGCCGGGCGATGCCGCGGGGAAGACCGAGCTCGACGTTCTGCGCGATCGTGCGCCACGGCAGGAGCCGGGGCTCCTGGAAGGCGATCGCGGTGCGCTCGTCGACATCGGCGACACCGGTCTCATCGAGAAGGATGCTGCCGCTCGTGGGTGCGTCCAGCCCGCCGACCAGACGCAGGAGCGTGGACTTTCCGCATCCCGAGGGACCGACGATCGCGACGATCTCGCCGGCGGCGACGTCGACGTCGACGCCGCGCAGAACGTCTCGTCGACCACGGGCGACCGGGAAGCTCCGCTCCACGCCGTGCAGGCGCACGGGCTGGGCGGTGCCGGCGATCGCCGGGACGCGTGCCGTGGATGGCGCGGAGAGCAGGGAGGTCATAGCCCCATGCTGTCCAACTCGCGGAACTGTGACGAATGCCGACGTAATGTGCCGTCACGGAACAGCAGAAGCGGCCGTAGACGCGGAACGGGCCGCCATCCCGAAGGATGACGGCCCGTTCCAGAGCGTGATGCTTAAGCGTTGCCGCCCGACAGCTTCTCGCGGAGTGCCGCGAGGGCCTCGTCGTCTGCCAGCGTGCCCGCGCCTGCGGCCTCGCTCGAGAAGACCTGGCCACCGAAGTCGTCGCCGGCTGCTGCCTCGGCCTCGGCTGCCTTGGCAACCTGAGCCTTGTGGGCCTCCCAGCGGGACTGGGCTGCAGCGTACTCCTGCTCCCATGCCTCGCGCTGCGTGTCGAAGCCTTCCTTCCACGCACCGGTCTCGGGGTCGAAGCCCTCCGGGTACTTGTACTCGCCGGCCTCGTCGTACTCGGCGAGCATGCCGTACAGAGCCGGGTCGAACTCGGTGCCGTTGACGTCGACGGCCTCGTTCGCCTGCTTCAGCGACAGCGAGATGCGGCGGCGCTCGAGGTCGATGTCGATGACCTTGACGAAGACCTCTTCGCCGACCGACACGACCTGCTCGGCCAGCTCGACGTGCTTGCTGGAGAGCTCGGAGATGTGGACGAGGCCCTCGATGCCGTCTGCGACGCGAACGAACGCACCGAACGGAACGAGCTTGGTGACCTTACCCGGCGTGACCTGACCGATCGCGTGGGTGCGGGCGAAGACCTGCCACGGGTCCTCCTGCGTCGCCTTCAGCGACAGGGAGACGCGCTCGCGGTCGAGGTCGACCTCGAGGATCTCGACGGTGACCTCCTGGCCCACCTCGACGACCTCGGAGGCGTGCTCGATGTGCTTCCAGGACAGCTCGGAGACGTGCACGAGGCCGTCCACGCCACCCAGGTCGACGAACGCACCGAAGTTGACGATCGACGACACGACACCCTTGCGGACCTGGCCCTTGTGGAGGTTGTTCAGGAACGTGGTGCGCGACTCCGACTGCGTCTGCTCCAGCAGCGCGCGGCGGCTGAGGACGACGTTGTTGCGGTTCTTGTCGAGCTCGAGGATCTTGGCCTCGATCTCCTGGCCGAGGTACGGCGTCAGGTCGCGGACGCGGCGCAGCTCGATGAGCGAGGCCGGCAGGAAGCCACGGAGGCCGATGTCGACGATGAGTCCACCCTTGACGACCTCGATGACCGTACCGGTGACGACGCCGTCGTTCTCCTTGATCTTCTCGACGTCTCCCCACGCACGCTCGTACTGAGCACGCTTCTTGGAGAGGATCAGACGGCCTTCCTTGTCCTCCTTCTGGAGAACCAGGGCCTCGACCTCGTCGCCGACCTTGACGACCTCGTTCGGGTCGACGTCGTGCTTGATCGAGAGCTCGCGCGAGGGGATGACACCCTCGGTCTTGTATCCGACGTCGAGCAGAACCTCATCGCGGTCGATCTTGACGATCGTGCCTTCGATGATGTCGCCGTCGTTGAAGAACTTCAGGGTCTTCTCGACCGCGGCCAGGAAGTCCTCAGCAGATCCGATGTCGTTGATGGCGACCTGCTTGGTGGCCGGGGCGGTCGTTGCGGTAGTCATGTAGTGGGTTGTCCTTGTGAATGGAGACTCGGGCTGAAGGCTCCGGCCGCGCACGGCCGACTTCGAGCTCTGCAGCGATGGTGTGGGTTTCTGCCACCCGGGCATGCACAGGCACGCCACGAGTGACAGTCAAGGCTATCAGATCCCGGGAGGATATGACGGACGAGATATCGCCGCAGAGAGTGCGCTGACAGACTGTGTGCATGCCACGCGCCGACAAGCTGCTCCTGCTCGACACCGCCAGCCTCTACTTCCGCGCTTTCTACGGTGTCCCCGACAAGGTGACGGCGCCCGACGGCTCCCCCATCAACGCCGTGCGCGGGCTGCTCGACATCATCGCGAAGCTGGTGACCCTGTACGAGCCCACGCACGTGGTCGCCTGCTGGGACGACGACTGGCGTCCGCAGTGGCGGGTCGATCTGATCCCGAGCTACAAGTCGCACCGGGTCGTGGAGGTCGTCCCCGCCGGCCCGGACGTCGAAGAGGTGCCCGATCCGCTCGAAGCGCAGATCCCTCTGATCCGCGAGACCCTCCGGCTGCTCGGCATCCCGATCATCGGCGTCGCCGAGCACGAGGCCGACGACGTGATCGGCACGCTCGCCACGCACGCGACGATGCCCGTGGACATCGTGACCGGAGACAGGGATCTGTTCCAGCTGGTCGACGACGACAGAGATGTGCGCGTCATCTACACCGCTCGGGGCATGAGCAACCTCGAGATCGTGACGGATGCCGTGGTGGTGGCGAAGTACGGCGTGCTCCCCTCTCAGTACGCGGACTTCGCGACGATGCGCGGCGACGCCTCCGACGGTCTTCCGGGTGTGACCGGAGTCGGCGAGAAGACGGCGGCGACGCTGCTGCAGGCCCACGCCGACCTCGACGGCATCCGTGCGGCCGCCGCTGCCGGAGAAGGGATGAGCGCGGGCGTCCGCGCGAAGATCCTGGCCGCGACGGACTACCTCGACGTCGCGCCGACCGTGGTCGCCGTCGCGCCCGATCTCGACATCGAGGCACCCGGCGATGCGCTGCGCCCCCTCGACCCGGCCGAGGTCGACGCCGCGACGGCCGTCGCGGAGAGATGGAACCTGGGGTCGTCGATGACGAGGGCGATCACGGCGATCGCCGGCATCGACCGCCAGGGCTGACGGCGGGTCACCGCGCCCAGGCGAGAAGCCGTTCCAGTCCCCACGTCGTGATGATGCGCGCGGCGGGCACGCCCGCCCGTTCGGCACGCTCCGCGCCGTGATCGAGCAGCGAGAGCTGACCCGGCGCATGCGCATCGGAGTCGATGGAGAAGAGACAGCCCGCCTCCAGCGCGATCGCGATCAGCTCGTCCGGCGGATCCTGGCGCTCCGGACGCGAATTGATCTCCACGGCCACACCGTTCTCGGCGCAGGCGGCGAACACCGCCTCGGCGTCGAACTGCGACTCCGCGCGGGTGCCGCGCTCGCCCTGGACGAGGCGACCGGTGCAGTGTCCGAGCACGTTGACGCGCGGATGCGCCACCGCGGCGAGCATGCGCGCCGTCATCGGCCGCCTGTCCATCCGCAGCTTCGAGTGGACGGATGCGACCACGATGTCCAGTTCGCCCAGCAGCTGCTCCTCCTGATCGAGGGCGCCGTCGTCGAGGATGTCGACCTCGATGCCCGTCAGCAGGGTGAAGCCGTCACCGGACTCGGCCCGCACGAGCGGCATCTGCTCCCGCAGCCGCTCGGCCGAGAGTCCGCGGGCGACGCGCAGGCGCGGCGAATGATCGGTGATGGCCTGATACTCGTGACCCAGCGCTCGCGCGGCCGCGGCCATCACCGGGATCGGCGTCGTGCCGTCCGACCAGTCCGTGTGGGCGTGCAGATCTCCCCGCAGCCGTGCTCTCAGTGCCGACGTGCGCTCGGGCTCGACCTCGCCCCGGAGCTCGACGAGGTAGTCCGGCACCTCGCCGCCCTGCGCCTGTCGGATCACACCGAAGGTCGAGTCGCCGATCCCCTTCGCGGCACGGAGCCGGGTGGGGTCGGCCCTGACGTCTTCCGGAAGCTGCTGCAGAGCCGCGGCCGCCACTCTGAACGCCTTCGCCCGATACCTCGACGCGCGCTCGCGCTCGAGCAGAGACGCGATCTCGAGCAGCGCTGCGACGGGATCCATCTCGGACCTATGCCGATGCCAGCTCGCGACTCACGCCGATCCACTGGTCGAGCTTCGCGAGGGCGCGGCCGTCGTCGATCGCCTGTGCGGCGCTCTCGTATCCCTCACGCAGGCGCTCCAGGATGGGCCGCTGCACCTGGGCAGCATCCTGCGAGAGCTCGAAGGCGACGATGCCGGCCGCCGCATTGAGCAGCACGATGTCGCGCACGGGTCCGGTCTCCCCCTCGAGAGTGCGACGGAGGATCGCGGCGTTGTGATCAGGGGTCCCTCCGAGGAGATCCGAGAGGTCGGCGATCGGGATGCCGAGGTCGCGCGGGTCGAGGTCGTGCTCGTGGATGTCACCGCGGGTGACCTCCCAGATGCGGCTGTGACCGGTCGTCGTCAGCTCATCGAGGCCGTCGTCGCCACGGAACACCAGGGCCGTCGCTCCTCGGGTGCGGAAGACGCCGGTGATCAGCGGGACGCGCTCGAGCTGCGCGACGCCGACGGCGTTGGCCTCGGCACGGGCGGGGTTGCAGAGCGGCCCGAGCATGTTGAACACGGTGGGCACCCCGAGCTCGCTGCGGACCTTCGCCGCGTGCTTGAACCCCGGGTGGAAGGCGCCGGCCCAGGCGAAGGTGATGCCCGTGCGATCGAGGATCGACGACACGGCGGCCGGATCGAGCGTGAGTTCGAGTCCGAGTGCGCTCAGCACGTCGGATGAGCCGGACGACGAGCTCGCGGCACGGTTGCCGTGCTTGACGACGGGCACCCCCGTCGCTCCGATGATCACGGCGGCGGTCGTCGACACGTTCACCGTGCCGACGCGGTCGCCGCCGGTTCCCACGATGTCGAGGACATCCGGCGACACCGGCAGAGGCACGGCGGCTTCGAGGATGGCGTCGCGGAACCCGACGATCTCGTCGATCGTCTCGCCCTTGGCCCGCAGCGCGACGAGGAACCCGGCGAGCTGCGCCTCGGTCACGTCTCCCCGCATGATCTGGCGCATGGCCCAGGTGGACTCCCAGACGCTGAGGTCCCGGCGCTCCAGAAGGGTGGTGAGCACGTCGGACCAGGTCACGGAATCAGCCATGTGTGCGATCCTATCGGCGCGGGAAAACGTGCAGACCGCCAGACGGATGACCGGATGCCGTCCACGGACGCCCTTTTCCGCGGATTCACCGACTATTCGCAGCGACTTCTTAGGGTCGCCTAAGTCTGATGGCAGCGAATCCGAGGGTCCCGATGCGAGAATCATGCCCCGGGATCGGCCATAATGGAAGGGTGACGACCTCAGCGACGTATGCCCCGGCGGCAAGAACGATCAAGCGCCCCAACCCGGTAGCTGTCGGCACCATTGTGTGGCTCGGCAGCGAGGTGATGTTCTTCGCGGGACTCTTCGCGATCTACTTCACGCTCCGCAGCACCTCCCCCGAGCTGTGGGCCGACCGCACCGAGCTGCTGAACGTGCCGTTCGCCTTCGTGAACACGGCCATCCTGGTGCTCTCGTCCTTCACCTGCCAGATGGGCGTGTTCGCTGCTGAAGACCTGCAGCCGTACAAGCTCGGCAAGGGCCAGAAGAACGGTGCCGGCCGACGCCGCCTGTTCGGCTGGGGCATGGTCGAGTGGTTCTTCCTCACCTTCGCGCTCGGCGCGATCTTCGTCTCCGGCCAGGTGTGGGAGTACGCCACCCTCGTCGCCGAGGGCATGCCCATCAGCGCGGACTCCTACGCCTCCGCGTTCTACCTGACGACGGGCTTCCACGCCCTTCACGTCACCGGCGGACTCATCGCCTTCCTGCTCGTCATCGGACGCGCGTACGCCGTCAAGAACTTCCGGCACAAGGAGGCGACGTCCTCGATCGTCGTCTCCTACTACTGGCACTTCGTCGACGTCGTCTGGATCGTGCTGTTCGTCGTTATCTACTTCCTGAAATAAGAGCGGAGCTGATCCCCGAGATGGCACGAGAGAAGAAGCGCCGTTCGAACGGCCGTCGCAGTCCCCTGGCTGCCGCAGCACTCATCGGCGCAGGCCTGATGATCACCGGTGCGGTGTACGCCGGAACGTCGGCGGCCTTCGCCGCGACCGACACGCAGACCGCAGCGTCCAGCACGCTCACCGTCGACGACGGCGAGAAGCTGTTCACGGCGAACTGCGCCACCTGCCACGGTCTCGACCTGCAGGGAACGCCCAACGGGCCCAGCCTGTACGGAGTGGGCGAGCTGGCGGTCGAGTTCCAGATGTCCACCGGACGCATGCCGCTGCAGATGCAGGGACCGCAGGCGCCGCAGAAGGAGCCGCAGTTCACCGAAGACCAGATCCTCGCGATCTCGTCGTTCGTGCAGGAGTCCGCCCCCGGCCCCACCTTCCCGGAGGATCACCTCCTCGACGGCGGCGGCGACGTCGCCAACGGTGCCGAGCTCTTCCGTGTCAACTGCGCCATGTGCCACAACGTCGCCGCAGCCGGTGGAGCGCTCACCGAGGGCAAGTACGCCCCCGCCCTGACCGAGACCAGCGCACTGCACATGTACGCGGCCATGGTCACCGGTCCCCAGAACATGCCTGTCTTCGGCGACATGAACCTGTCGGACGAGGACAAGCGCGACATCATCTCGGCGCTGCTCTACCAGCAGCAGTCGGTGCAGATCGGCGGGTTCTCGCTCGGTTCGCTCGGCCCCGTCTCCGAGGGCCTGTTCGTCTGGATCTTCGGGATCGGCGCACTCGTCGCGATCACCGTGTGGATCACGGCGAAGTCCAACTGACGCTTAATCATCGAAGAGGAACGTACGAGGAGCACCATGGCACACGACGACGACTCGCAGGCTCTCGATAGGGCCTACCAGCCCTCTCCGGGGCTGGGTGTCGCAGTCAGCGATCCCGTGCAGAACCCCGGTCTTCCGCCGCACCGCGAGCGGATGACCGACAAGGACCCGCGCACTGAGAAGACTGCGGAGCGCACGGTCTACACGCTGTTCTACCTCTCGCTGGCCGGAAGCATCTGGGCGGTCGCCGCCTACATGCTCTTCCCCATCGAGAGCGGCGCGCTCATCGACATCCGACAGAACAACCTCTTCATCGGTCTCGGCATCGCGCTCGCACTGCTGTCCATCGGAATCGGCGCGATCCACTGGTCCAAGGCGCTGATGAGCGACAAAGAGCACATCGAGCACCGCCACCCCACCCGGGGCAAGGACTCGACGCGTGAGGCCGTCGTCGAGGCGTTCGCCACGGCGAACGAGGAGTCCGGGTTCGGACGCCGCACGATGATCCGCAACTCGCTGTTCGCCGCGATCGTCGCCTCGATCATCCCGGGCGTGACGCTCTTCCGCGGTCTCGCTCCGCACAGCACCCCCGATGACCCCACCGCGGGCGACCCGGTCGTGCTGCTCAAGCAGACGATGTGGGAGAAGGGTCAGCGGCTGGTGCGCGACCCCGACGGCACGCCGATCCGTGCTGCCGACGTCACCATCGGCTCCGCGTTCCACGTGATCCCTGAAGACCTCGCAGACCTCAGCCACCACGACGGCTACCTCGAGGAGAAGGCGAAGGCGATCGTGCTGATGATGCGCCTCCGTCCCGAGCAGCTCACCGAGGCCGAGGACCGCAAGGACTGGTCGTACGACGGCATCGTCGCGTACTCCAAGGTCTGCACCCACGTCGGCTGCCCTGTCGCTCTGTACGAGCAGCAGACGCACCACCTGCTGTGCCCCTGCCACCAGTCGCAGTTCGACGTGACCGATCACGCCAAGGTCATCTTCGGCCCGGCCGCACGCCCGCTGCCGCAGCTGCCCATCACCGTCGACGACGAGGGCTACCTCGTCGCACGCAGTGACTTCACCGAGCCCGTCGGCCCGAGCTTCTGGGAGCGCCATTGAGCACCGCAACGCTGTCCAAAGAGGACAAGGACAACAAGGCGCCCCTCGGCGGCCGATTCGTCGGCGCCGCGTCGAACTACATCGATGAGCGCACCAGCATCTCCGGACTCGTCAAGGAGCTCGGACGCAAGATCTTCCCCGACCACTGGTCGTTCATGCTCGGCGAGATCGCGCTGTGGAGCTTCGTGGTCGTGTTCCTGTCCGGAACCTTCCTGACGTTCTTCTTCCAGGCCTCCATGGTCGAGACCCACTACACCGGTGCGTACGCCCCGATGCGCGGTATCGAGATGTCTGCGGCCCTCGAGTCGTCGCTGCACATCTCGTTCGACCTCCGCGGTGGTCTCCTGGTCCGCCAGATCCACCACTGGGCAGCTCTCGTCTTCGTCGCAGGAATCGGCGTGCACATGCTGCGCGTCTTCTTCACCGGAGCGTTCCGCAAGCCGCGTGAACTCAACTGGGTGATCGGATTCGTCCTCTTCATCCTCGCGATGGCCGAGGGCTTCACCGGCTACTCGCTGCCTGACGACCTGCTGTCGGGCAACGGCCTGCGCATCATCGACGGCATGATCAAGGGCTTCCCGCTCGTCGGCACCTGGATCTCGTTCCTGCTGTTCGGCGGCGAGTTCCCCGGCACCGACATCGTGGGCCGCCTCTACACGCTGCACATCCTGCTGCTCCCGCTCCTGGTCATCGGACTGATCGCGGTGCACCTGATGCTCATGATCGTGAACAAGCACACGCAGTTCGCCGGCCCCGGCCGCACGAACGACAACGTCGTGGGCTACCCGATGATGCCGGTCTACATGTCGAAGATGGGCGGATACCTGTTCATCGTGTTCGGCACGATCGTGCTGATCGCGACGTTCTTCCAGATCAACCCGATCTGGAACTACGGTCCCTACGACCCCTCCCCCGTGTCCGCCGGTACCCAGCCCGACTGGTACATCGGCTTCGCGGACGGCGCGCTGCGATTGGCGCCGTCGAACCTCGACGTCGTGTTCCTCGACCACACGTGGTCGTTCGGAATCCTGCTCCCGGTGATCGTGCTCGGTCTGTTCATCGTTCTCGTGGCCGTCTACCCCTTCATCGAGGCGTGGATCACCGGCGACAAGCGCGAGCACCACATCGCTCAGCGTCCCCGCAACGCGGCGACCCGCACCGCCATCGGCGTGGCCGGCGTCATCTTCTACGCGGTGCTCTGGGCTGCTGCCTCGTCCGACCTCATCGCGACGCACTTCATGCTCACGATGGAGGGTGTGATCCACACGCTCCAGGCTCTGCTGTTCGTCGGACCGGTGCTCGGGTACTTCGTCGCCAAGCGCATCGCGCTGGCGCTGCAGAAGAAGGACCGCGAGATCGTCCTCCACGGCTTCGAGTCGGGCCGCATCGTCCGCCTCCCCGGCGGCGAGTTCATCGAGGTGCACCAGCCGGTCGACAAGTACGACCGCTGGAAGCTCATCGACGTCGACGGTTACGAGCCGCTCGTCGTCCGCCCGAACGCGAAGGGCCGCATCTCGTGGACCGAGAACATGCGTTCGTCGATCTCCCGCTGGTTCTTCGAAGACCGTCTCGCCCCGCTCACGCAGGCCGAGGTCGAGGCTGCGGATGCTCACCAGCACCACGTCGAGGCTCACAACGAGGAGACCGAGGCCGCCGAGATCCAGGGCGCCCACGAGCGTGCCGGCGCCCCTGATGCGCCGCTCAGCTCGAGCGAGACGCACGTCGACGAAACGGCCAACACGCCCAGCTCGGTCATCTCGACCGAGCCGGTGAAGAAGCCCCGCACGAAGAAGAAGTCGGAGGACGGCGAGTAAGATCGCCGCTCCCATGAAGGAGGCCCTGTCCGTTCTCGGACAGGGCCTCCTTCATGTCCGGGATCCTCTCACGTCGTCATGGAAGGATCGAACCATGAGCTCAGCAGTCCATCTCATCCGTTCCACCGACCTGGCCGCTGCACCCTACGCGTACGCGGCCACAGCTCCCGCCGGCTCCCGGCTGATCTTCCTCGCCGGCGCCTGCCCTCTCGAAGACGACGGCAGCACCACCGCTCCCGGGGACTACGCCGCGCAGGCCGCCCGCTGCATGCAGACTCTGAAGGCAGCGCTCGATGCGAGCGGGGCTGCGCTGACCGACGTGATCAGCACCCGGGTGCTCGTCGCCTCGTCGTCACAGAGAGATCTGGTGGCCGCCTGGGACGTCATCCATGAGGCGTTCGGCGACCACGACGTACCGAGCACCCTGCTGGGCGTCACCGTGCTCGGCTACGACGACCAGCTGGTCGAGATCGAGGCGATCGCGGCAGTCGCGGAGCAGCGCGTATGAGCGCCGTCATCCGTGCGGCGGTCGCTGACGATGCCGAAGCGCTGCAGGCCGTCGAGGCCCACGCCGATGCGCTTCTGATCGACAGGATCGGTGCGACGCACTGGCCCGCCGCCGCCGACGGGGCGTCGAGACTCGCGGCGCCCGGTTTCGTCCTCGTGCTCGAGGACTCCGACAGCTCCTCGCCAGATGATTCCTCTCCCGTCGGCTTCGTCCACGTCCTGGACGCGGAAGGGCACGCACACCTCGAGCAGCTTTCCGTCCTGCCCTCCGCGGGACGGCGGGGCCACGGTCGACGGCTCGTCGAGGCGGCCTTGGCGGAAGCACGCGAACGTGGCTACACGCGGGTCTCGCTGCGGACGTACGCCGAGATCCCGTGGAATGCGCCGTTCTATGCGAGCTGCGGCTTTCTGGAGAGCATTCCCGAGACGTCGTTCCAGCGCGCTCTCGTCGACACAGAGGCACGCCTCGACCTCGACCGCTACGGCCGTCGCATCCAGATGACCGTGGAGCTCTGACCCTCCGCCCGTCTTGGGGCCTCCGCAGGCCTCGGGGCGGTCTCTGCGTCCGCAGAGCTCCACCCCCGCACCCGCGGAACAGGAAGGGCCCCTGGGATGCATCCCAGGGGCCCTTCCGTTGTCAGGTCAGCGTGCGAAGTTACCGCGGTAGTACTCGTACACCCAGCCGACGATCGCGACCACGAAGATCGCCAGGCCGATCGGGAGCAGGAAGTGACCGACGGCGAGCCCGACCACGAACACGGCTGCGGACCCCGCGAGGACCAGGGGCCACCAGGACCACGGGCTGAACTCGCCGAGCTCGGGATCTCCGTCGTCGATGTCACTGGTCAGGATGTCTTCGGGCAGCTCGCCGTTCTGCGCCTTGTGAGTGCGGTCGAGGTAGAAGGCGATCATCGCCCCCATGAAGGTCGCGAAGAACAGCGCGACCGTTCCGACCCACTCGATGCGCTCAGCGAAGTTGTCCGACGGCGTGGCGAGGATGTGCCAGCCGGTGTAGACGACGCCGACCAGGGCGAAGAAGGCGGTCAGGACCCACCAGAGGATGACGTTGTCGCGCATGGCTCAGTGGCCCTCTCGCTCGCCGGGCGCGGCGGGCGTGAACTCGGCCGCCTCCGGGTGGTTCAGGTCGAATGCCGGACGCTCGCTGCGGATGCGCGGGATCGACGTGAAGTTGTGCCGCGGCGGCGGGCAGGAGGTCGCCCACTCGAGCGATGCACCGTAACCCCAGGGGTCGTTGACCGTGACCTTCGGAGCCTTGCGAGCCGTGATCCACACGTTGAGGAAGAACGGCAGCATCGACGCGCCGAGGATGATCGCACCGATCGTGGAGACCTGGTTCTGCCAGGTCCACCCGTCGGCTGCCGAGTAGTCCGCGTATCGGCGCACCATGCCGTCGACGCCCAGCCAGTGCTGAATGAGGAAGGTCATGTGGAAGCCGATGAACAGCAGCCAGAAGTGGACGTAGCCGAGGCGCTCGTTGAGCATGCGTCCCGTCCACTTCGGCCACCAGAAGTAGAAGCCCGCGAACATCGCGAACACCACGGTTCCGAAGACCACGTAGTGGAAGTGCGCGACGACGAAGTACGAGTCCGACAGCGCGAAGTCGAGAGGCGGTGCCGCGAGGATGACACCGGTCAGACCACCGAACACGAAGGAGACCAGGAATCCGAGGGCGAACACCATCGGGGTCTCGAACGTCACGGAGCCTCGCCACAGCGTGCCGATCCAGTTGAAGATCTTCACACCCGTCGGAACCGCGATGAGCATCGTCATCAGGGCGAAGAAGGGCAGCAGGACCGATCCGGTCACGTACATGTGGTGAGCCCACACCGCCACGGACAGCGCCGCGATCGCGATCGTCGCGTAGACCAGCGTCTTGTATCCGAAGATCGGCTTGCGGCTGAACACCGGGAAGATCTCGGAGACGATGCCGAAGAACGGCAGGGCGATGATGTACACCTCGGGGTGACCGAAGAACCAGAACAGGTGCTGCCAGAGCAGGACGCCGCCGTTGGCCGGGTCGTAGATGTGAGCGCCGAGGATTCGGTCGGCGGCCGCGGCGAAGATCGCTGCCGCCAGCACCGGGAAGGCCATCAGGATCAGGAGGCTCGTGATGAGCGTGTTCCACGAGAAGATCGGCATGCGCCACATGGTCATGCCGGGCGCGCGCATCGTGATGACCGTCGTGATGAAGTTCACCGCACCGAGAATCGTGCCGAAGCCCGAGATTCCGAGGCCGACCATCCACAGGTTTCCACCCGCACCGGGCGAGAACGACGCGCTCGCAAGGGGCTGATAGGCGAACCAGCCGAACGAGGCCGCACCCTGCGGGGTGAGGAAGCCGGCGACGGCGATCGTGGAGCCGAAGAGGAACAGCCAGAAGGCGAACGCGTTCAGACGCGGGAAGGCGACGTCGGGGGCTCCGAGCTGCAGCGGCAGGATCGCGTTCGCGAAGCCGGCGAAGAGCGGCGTCGCGAACATCAGCAGCATGATCGTGCCGTGCATCGTGAAGAGCTGGTTGTACTGCTCCTTCGTCGGGATGATCTGCATCCCGGGAGCGAACAGCTCCGCGCGGATGACGAGAGCCATCACACCACCGAGGAGGAAGAACAGCACCGACGCGATGAGGTACATGTACCCGATCGTCTTGTGGTCGGTGGAGGTGATCCACTTGACGACGATGTTGCCCTTCTGCTCCACTCGCGAGGAGCTCATCAGAGCGGCCTGGCGGGCGGGCAGATCGGTGGGTCGGGAGCGGGGGGCCTCGTCGGTGCGGGGTGCTTCAGTGGTCGACATGGCTTACTCCTCTCCTTCCTCGGAGTCGGTCGGTGCAGTGGTGCCCGGGTAGTTGCCCAGACGGTCATAGGCATCGGTGATGTCACCGGTGTTGCCCTCTTCTTCGAGCGTCTGCAGGTACGCGTCGTACTCGTCCTGCTCGACGACCTTCACGTTGAAGAGCATCATCGAGTGGTATTCACCGCAGAGCTCGGCGCACTTGCCGGCGTACTCGCCGACACGGGTCGGGATGAACGACCAGGAGTTGTCCTTCCCGATGTACATGTCCTTCTTGTACAGGAAGTCGATGATCCAGAACGAGTGGATGACATCGCGCGACTGCAGGTTGATCGTGACCTTCTGATCAACCGGGAGGACGAGGGTGGGCAGCTGCGCCTGGTCGATGTTGCCGGCGGCGTCGGGCTGCGCCTGGATGCCCATGGTCCAGACGGCGTCGGAGTTGTCCTCCTCCTCGCCGTCGTACTGGAAGTCCCATGCCCACTGCTTCGCGATCGCGGTGATCTCGACGTCGGGCTCATCCCACTTCGCCTCGATCGCCGTCTGGTCCCGAGCGGTGAAGAAGAACATGCCGAGGACCAGGATGAGCGGGACGATCGTGTAGAAGATCTCGATCGGCATGTTGTAGCGCATCTGGACCGGAAGACCGGTCTGTCCCTTGCGGCGACGGTAGGCGATCGCGGCCCAGGCCATGAGGCCCCAGGTGATCACACCGACGGCGAGCAGGACGATCCACGAGTTGACCCAGAGCGACGAGACGCGCTCGGTCTGGTTGGTGGCCGCAGGCTCACCCTCCACGAAGCCCGGCAGGTAGCCGTTCAGCTCGGTGGCAGTACATCCCGCCAGGGCCACGGCTGCCACTACTCCCAGGGGAAGAGCGGCCCAACGAAGGCGGCGTTTCGAGGGCACGATGCACCTTTCAGATTGCGGACAGGGCACACCCAAGTCTAGGGCAACCTCACACCTGATTCATGCCAACCACGCAGGTTGCCACGAGGGGGACGGGGTCAGTGGAAGCTGTCTCCACAGGCGCAGCTGCCGGCGGCGTTCGGGTTGTCGATCGTGAAGCCCTGCTCCGAGATCGTGTCCTTGAAGTCGATCGATGCGCCGTCGAGGTACGGGACGCTCATGTTGTCGATGATGACCTCGACGCCGTCGAAGTCGACGGTCTCGTCGCCCTCGAGATAGCGCTCGTCGAAGTACAGCTGGTAGATCAGGCCGGAGCACCCGCCGGGCTGGACGGCGACGCGCAGACGGAGGTCGTCGCGGCCTTCCTGCTCGAGGAGGTTCTTCACCTTGATCGCGGCGGCGTCGGTCAGCTTCACGCCGTGCGCCTGGGTGGACTCTGCTGCAGTCAGTGTGGTGTCGCTCATGTCGCTCCTTGTGACGGGCCGTGATCACACGGCTGGTATCTCGATTTTACCCTCCGGCCGGACGATCGGGCTCAGATGCTGGTGTCGTTCATCCGAGAGAGCAGCAGGGCCTCGGTCGCCACCGCGTGGCGGAAGGTGTCGAGATGCAGCGATTCGTTCGGGCTGTGGGCCCTCGAATGCGGATCCTCGACCCCGGTCACGAGGATCTGGGCTGCGGGGAACTCGCGCACGAGATCGGAGATGAAGGGGATGGATCCCCCCACGCCGAGGTCGATCGGGGCCACGCCGTACCCGTCGCGCATCGCGTCGCGGGTCAGCGACACCGCCCATCCGCTGGTGTCGACGAGGAAGCCGTCGCCGAGGTCGACGTCGGAGAACGTCAGCTCCGCGCCGAACGGGGCGTGCGCGCGCAGGTGCGCCTCGAGCGCCGCGTACGCATCGTCCGCGGACTGCCCCGGCGCCACCCTGGCGCTGATGACGACGGTCGCCTCGGGCAGCAGCGTGTTCGACGCCGCTGAGACGCTCGTCGCGTCGATCCCGATGACCGTGACCGACGGCTTGTTCCAGATGCGGCTGAGGATCGTCCCGCCGCCGATCGGCGTCGTGCCCGGCAGCAGTCCGGCCTCGTCGCGCAGCGTCTCCTCGCCGTACTCGGGCGTGGGCGCGTCGCGCTCGGTCATGCCCTCCACCGCGACCGACCCGTCGTCGTTCCAGAGCGTGGAGAGCATCTTGACGGTCGTCATCATCGCGTCGGGAACCGCTCCCCCGAACATCCCGGAGTGGGACGCATGGTCGAGGGTGCGCACGCGCACGGTGAACCGCGCGTTGCCCCGCAACGACACGGTCAGGCCGGGAGTGACAGAGTCCCAGTTGCCGGAGTCCGCGACCACGATCGCGTCGGCGCGCAATGCGTCCTTGTTGTCGGAGAGGAACTGCGCGAACGAGCGCGATCCGTACTCCTCTTCGCCCTCGATGAACATGGCGATGCCCAGATCGAGATCGTCGCCCCGCACCTCTGCGAGCGCGCGGATGGCAGCGATGTGCGCCATGATCCCGGCCTTGTCGTCCGCGGCGCCTCGGCCGTACATGCGGCCGTCCCTGACCGTGGGCTCGAACGGCGGGGTCTCCCACAGCTCGTCGTCGCCGGGAGGCTGCACATCGTGGTGCGCGTACAGGAGGATCCTGGGCTTGCCGTTGCGGGCGGCGCGCGTCGCGAGGACGGCGGGCTGGCCCTTCTCGTCCGTGCCGGGGATGTCCGCGCGGAGGATCCGGACGTCGTCGAACACCCCGGTGTCGGTGGCGAGGGCCGCGACGGCCTCGGCACTGCGCTCGAGCTGGGTCTGGTCGAACGCGGGCCAGGCCATGCCCGGGATGCGGACGAGACGGCCGAGATCGCTCAGCGCCGCGGGCAGGCCCGTCGATGCCGCCTCGAGCAGCGCGGGCTCGCGGGAGTCGGACGGATTCTGGTCACCGGGGTGGGCAGGAGATGTCATGCGAGTAATCTTAAGGTGATCCGCCTTCACCGAACCGAGGAACCTCGTGGCCACTACCCCTGTCTCCCCTCCGACGAACGACGACGCCCCGGAGACGCCGGCGCCGGGCAAGGGACGCGCGACTCCGTCCAGGGCGGAGCAGGAGGCGGCACGCCGCCGCCCGCTGGTGGCGAACACGAAAGAGGCGAAGGCCGCGGCTCGCGCCGAGCTCAACGAGCGCCGCAATCGCGCCCAGGCCGGTCTCGCGGCCGGCGAGGAGAAGTTCCTGCCGCCCCGCGACAAGGGCCCGCAGCGTCGATGGGTGCGGGACTACGTCGATTCCGGGTGGCACCCGGCGGAGTTCGTGATGGGCGTGATGGTGCTCGTCATCCTCATCTCGCTGCTGCCCGCGAACCTCGCCATCGGCGGTTTCGCCGTCGCCGGTTGGGCCTACCTGGTCATGATGGCCTACCTGATCCTCGCGATCGGCGGGATGGTGCTGCTCGGCATCCGCGTCAAGCGCAAGGTGGCCGCGAAGTTCGGCGCTGATCGGATGGAACGCGGACTCGGCTGGTATGCGGCCATGCGGTCCCTGCAGATGCGTTTCATGCGCCTGCCCAAGCCTCAGGTCAAGCGCGGCGACCGTCCCGCCTGACCCCACACACGGAAGAGGCGCCTCCCGCTCGACAGCAGGAGGCGCCTCGTGCGTTCCGCGTGCGAATCCGTTCGGCGCGCGGATCCGTTCAGCGGGCGGCGAGCCCGCGGTTGATCTCGCGGCCCCAGAAAGGCCCGCGGTAGAGGAACGCCGTGTAGCCCTGAACCAGCGTGGCTCCGGCCTCGAGGCGCTCCTGGACGTCGGAGGCCGTCTCCACTCCCCCGACGGCGATGACGCAGAAGTCCTCGGGCACGGCGGAGCGCACCAGACGGAGCACCTGCAGCGAACGCTCCTTGAGCGGTGCGCCGGACAGGCCGCCGGCTCCCAGCGCCTCGACCGTCGAGGCATCGGTCACGAGCCCCTCGCGACTGATGGTGGTGTTGTGAGCGATGATGCCGGCGAGTCCCTCGTCGACGGCCAGCTTCGCGATCGCCGTGATCTCGTCGTCGGGCAGGTCGGGGGCGATCTTGACCAGCAGCGGCGTCTCTCCCGCGGCCTTCTGCACGGCCCGCAGCAGCGGGGCGAGCGTCTCGACGGCCTGCAGACCACGAAGGCCCGGCGTGTTCGGCGACGAGACGTTCACGGCCAGGTAGTCCGCCAGCGGAGCGAGCTTCGTGGCGGACGAGACGTAGTCGGCCGTGGCATCCTCGACGTCGACGACCCGACTCTTGCCGATGTTGACGCCGATGACCGTGTCGGGCGCTCCCCGGCGCAGCCGCGCGAGGCGCCGCGCGACGGCATCGGCGCCCTCGTTGTTGAAGCCCATGCGGTTGATGACCGCGCGGTCGGCGATGAGGCGGAAGAGCCGCGGACGCGGGTTGCCCTCCTGCGGGATCGCCGTGACGGTGCCGACCTCCACGTGGCCGAATCCGAGGGCCGCGAGTCCGCGCACACCGACCGCGTTCTTGTCGAAGCCTGCCGCGATGCCGAACGGCGAGGCGAAGCTCAGTCCCAGCGCGTCGACCCGCAGGCGAGGATCGGGCCGGGTGTACGCGCGTGCGGCGCGGGCGAACGGGGCTGCGCCGAGCACGCGGATCACCGCCATGCCGGCGTGGTGGGCGAACTCGGGATCGAAGCGCGACAGGACAGCGCGGAAGAGCAGCGGATACATCACTGCCAGATTACCGGTCGGCGAGCTCCGGATCCGCGTGGTCGGCCCGGAGGTCGGTGATGGCGCTCTCGAAGTCGTCGAGTGAATCGAAGGCCTGGTAGACGCTCGCGAACCGGAGGTACGCGACCTCGTCGAGATCGCGGAGCGGCCCGAGGATCGCCAGTCCGATCTCGTTGGTATCGAGCTGCGAGACGCCGGTCTGCCGCACCGCCTCCTCGACGCGCTGGGCGAGCACGGCGAGATCGGCCTCGGTCACCGGACGCCCCTGGCAGGCCTTGCGCACACCGGAGATCACCTTCTCGCGGCTGAACGGCTCCATCACGCCGGAACGCTTGATGACGTTGAGGCTGGCGGTCTCCGTTGTCGTGAACCGACCACCGCACTCCGGACACTGGCGGCGCCGACGGATCGACAGACCGTCGTCGCTGGTACGGGAGTCGATGACCCGGGAGTCCGGATGACGGCAGAAGGGGCAGTGCATCTGACCGATCCTACGCCGTGAAACGCGCCTCGATCGCCTCGCCGTGGGCGGGCAGCACCTCGGTCTCGGCCAGGGCGACGACGCCGGCGCGGACCTCGGCCAACGCGGCACGGTCGTAGGCGACGACCTGCTGCGGACGCAGGAACGTGTACGCGCCGAGACCCGGCGCATACCGAGCCTGTCCGCCCGTCGGCAGCACGTGGTTGCTTCCGGCCATGTAGTCACCCAGGCTGACCGGGGTCTGATCGCCGACGAACACCGCTCCGGCGCTCGTGAACGACGAGGCCGCGGCCTCGGCATCCGTCAGGTGCAGCTCGAGGTGCTCCGGTGCGTAGGCATTGCTGAACGCCGCTGCCATCGCACGGTCGTCCACGAGCACGATCGCGGACTGCGGGCCGTCGAGCGCCGCTGCGACTCTGACCGTATGCCGGGTCGCCGCCGCCTGCGTACGGACTTCCTCCGCAACCCGATCGGCGAGCTCGGCGGAATCCGTGACCAGGACCGCGGAGGCCTGTTCGTCGTGCTCGGCCTGGCTGACGAGGTCCGCGGCGATGAGCCGCGGGTCCGCCTCGGCATCCGCGACGACGAGGATCTCGGTGGCGCCCGCCTCGGAGTCCGTGCCGACGACACCCGCCACTGCGCGCTTCGCGGACGCGACATAGTTGTTCCCTGGACCCGACAGCACATCCACCGGATCCAGCCCGATGTCGGCGACGCCGTATGCGAAAGCGCCGATCGCTCCCGCACCGCCCACCGCGTACACCTCGGTGATGCCGAGGAGTCCGGCTGCGGCGAGGATCGTCGGATGCACCCGCCCGCCCTGCTCTCGCTGGGGCGGGGATGCCAGAGCGATCTGCTCGACCCCCGCGACCTGCGCGGGGACGACGTTCATGATCACGCTCGACGGGTAGACCGCCTTGCCTCCGGGGATGTAGACGCCGGCTCGATGCACCGGCTGCCAGCGCTGGGTGATGGTCGCGCCCGCCCCGATGCGCGTCACCTGGGACGCCGGGACCTGGGCGGCCGAGGCGATGCGCACGCGGCGGATCGCCTCGTCGAGAGCGGCGCGGACCTCGGGATCGAGACCCGCCAATGCCTCCTCGATGTGCCCGGCCGGAACGCGGAGATCGTGACCGACGACCCCGTCGAACCGCTCCGCCTGCTCCCGCAGTGCTTCCTCGCCACGCTCCCGGACGTCGTCGACGATGCGCGCCGCCGTGTCGAGGGCCTCGGCCCTGGCCTGGGTGGCGCGCGGAACAGCCGCGAGCATGTCAGCCGCCGAGAGCTCGCGCCCTCGCAGATCGATCGTGCGCAAGATCAGCCCTTCGTGATGTCAGCGATGTCGTGCAGATACCCGATGCGACCGTCGTCGTGTCGGATGACGTAGGCCCCGCCGCGGTCTTCGATGACCAGCGCCCAGGCGCTCGGGCCGATCCGGAAGATCGCGTCGCCCCGCTCGTCATGCACGTCGCGTTCGGTCTGGGCGAGAATCCAGAACGGCTGCGCCGCCGTCATGGCGGCGTGAGCCGCCGTCTCCTCGAGGTCGCGCTCGTCGTCGATCGTGGGAAGAGCGACCGTGCGCGGCGACGAGACGTCGTACGCAGTGGCGCCCAGCAAAGACTCGATGCTGCCGGTGTCGGAGAGGATCTCCGGCGACTGCCCTCTGGACCGTCGGGAATACGTCGGCACGTAGTCCTCGTCGGCGGTCGTGTCCTCTGTTCCCGTGCCACCGCCTGAGGCATGCGCGGCGAGCGGCACCTGCTGGGCGAGATCGATCCGGGCGACCTCGTCCGTGGCCTGCTCCCCCGAGAGCTCGACATCGAGCCCACCGGTGGGAGCCGGCGTGGTCGTGTACGCCGGGGTCGCCGAGTTCGGCGACGCCTCAGCGACCGGAGCCTGGGCGGAGACGGTGCTCCGGTCATCCGTCTGGACAGGGTCGGTGGCCAGGGCGGGCTCGATGAACAGAGCGTGGTCGCCGGCGGGTTGCACGGATTCGACGGCCTGTGCCTCCTGGACGGCCTGTGGCTCCTGGACGGGCTGCGGCTCCTGGACGGGAGCCTGCCATTCCTGAGCGGACGCATCCGTCGTCCAGGACGCATCCTGCGCAGCCTCGTCTGCGCTGGCATCTGCCGCCGCGACCTCATCTGCGCTGGCGTCCGCCGCCGCGACCGGCGCGGGATCCATCGCGGGGGACGGTGCGGCGTCGGCTGCCACCTCGGGGGCGGCGCTCGGCTCGGGCCGAGGACGCGGGATCACGGGACGAACGGGGTTCGCATTGCGGTGGGCGAGCGTGACCAGTCGGCCGTGGAAGTCCTCCTTGAGCCCGGGCACCAAGGGCGCGAAGACCGTCAGCACCACGAGTGCCAGAGCGGCGATGAGCTGGACCACTCCGTTCCAGGAGAGTCCGAAGGCTCCGATCTCGATCGCGACGGACACAGCACTCCAGAGAGCTCCGAGCCAGTAGACGGCGGACACGGAGAACGCGACGGACGCGAACTGATCGATCCCGAGTGAGCCGACCCGGCGGATCCCGTCGGGCGAGAAACGTCGCAGGATGAGCAGGAAGACCGCCGCCGTCGGGACTCCGACGGGGAGCACCCATTGGATCCCGGTCCCCCAGATCGAGACACCGCCGAGGTGCGGGAAGAACGACGCGATGAACGCGATCGCCCAGACACCCACGATCAGCAGCTCGCGCAGGGTGAATCCGATGATGCCGAACTCCGGCGTCACCTCCTCGTCGTACAGCACTCCGTCTTCGTCGGAGAAGACCTCGTCGGCCATGTGCTCCGTCGACGCCGTCCGGTCGTCGGCATCCGTGGCGGCACCGTGGGAAGAAGGTGATTCCGTGCTCATGGGGAGGGTCCTTTCGTCACGGTGCAGAGCTTCTGACGCCCGCACCCGAACGCGTCCTGATACTACCCGGTGCGTCCGTGAGGTCCTCACCGGAAGGTGCTCCTCTCGGCGCTGCGGTCAGCCCAGGCAGGTGGGTCCGAGAAGGGACTTCAGATCTCCGAACAGGTCGGCCGTGACCTTGACCGGCATGGGGACCTCGAACACCTTCGCGGTGTTCCCGCGGTGCACCCGCAGCACCACCTCGGTCTCGCCGTTGTGGCGCCGCAGCACCTCGGCGAGCTCGTTCATGACACGCTCGGTCGCACGCTGTTCGGCGAGCACCAGCGACAGCGGACCCGCGGCGTCGAAGGATCCCACGTCCGGGGCGAATGCCGACTGGGCGTGCAGGTTGAGCCCGTCGTCGCGGCGCGACACCCGACCGCGAACGGCCAGGATCGAGTCCTGCTGCAGGACGTGCTGGAACTCGGTGTAGGTCTTGCCCATGAACATGACCGTCACCTCGCCGTTGAAGTCCTCGATGGTGATCATGCCGTAGGGGTTGCCGCTGGCCTTCGCGACGCGATGCTGCACGCTCGTGACGAGACCGGCGACGGTGACCTGATCGCCGTCCTGCACGTCGTCGGAGTTGTTGAGGACGTGGATGGAGATCGACGCGTGCTTCGCCAACGGGACCTCGAGACCGGCGAGCGGATGATCCGAGACGTAGAGGCCGAGCATCTCGCGTTCGAACGCGAGCTTGTCCTTCTTGATCCACTCCGGACGCGGCGGCACCTTGGCGGGAGCGACCTCCTCGAGACCGTCGTACAGGCTGTCGAAATCGAATCCGATCGCGCCCTGCGCCTCGTTGCGTTTGCGATCCACGGCGGCCTCGACCGCATCCTCGTGCACTTCGAGGAGAGCCCGACGCGTGTCACCGAGCGAGTCGAACGCGCCGGCCTTGATCAGTGACTCGACGGTGCGCTTGTTCGCGACATGCAGCGGCACCTTCTCGAGGAAGTGATGGAACGACGTGAACCGCTCGCCCTTGCGGGCCTGCACGATGCCCTCGACGACGTTGCTGCCGACGTTGCGCACCGCTCCGAGGCCGAAGCGGATGTCGTCGCCCACGGCCGCGAAGTAGTTGATGGAGTCGGAGACGTCGGGGGGAAGCACCTTGATGCCCATCCGTCGGCATTCGTTGAGGTACAGCGCCATCTTGTCTTTCGAGTCGCCGACGCTGGTCAGCAGGGCCGCCATGTACTCGGCGGGGTAATGCGCCTTCAGGTAGGCGGTCCAGTACGAGACCACCCCGTACGCGGCCGAGTGCGCTTTGTTGAAGGCGTAATCGGAGAACGGGAGCAGGATCTCCCAGATCGCGTTGACGGCGCCGTCGGAGTACCCGTTGGCGTGCATGCCGGCCTGGAAGCCCTCGAACTGCTTGTCGAGCTCGGACTTCTTCTTCTTTCCCATCGCTCGACGCAGGATGTCGGCCTGTCCGAGCGAGAACCCCGCCACGCGCTGGGCGATGGCCATGACCTGCTCCTGATAGATGATCAGGCCGTAGGACTCGTCGAGGATGTCGGCCAGCGACTCGGTGAACTCCGGGTGGATCGGAGTGATCGGCTGCTGGCCGTTCTTGCGCAGTGCGTAGTTCGTATGCGAGTTCGCGCCCATCGGCCCCGGCCGATACAGGGCGATGAGCGCCGAGATGTCACCGAAGTTGTCGGGCCGCATGAGCCTCATGAGCGATCGCATCGGACCGCCGTCGAGCTGGAACACGCCGAGCGACTCACCTCGACCGAGCAGGTCGTAGGCTCCGCGGTCGTCGAGCTCCAGCTTCTCGAGGTCGAGCTCCTCGCCGCGGTTGGTGCGGATGTTGTCGAGGGCATCCGAGATGATCGTGAGGTTGCGCAGCCCGAGGAAGTCCATCTTGATCAGGCCGAGGGACTCGCAGGACGGATAGTCGAACTGCGTGACGATCTGGCCGTCCTGCTCGCGGCGCATGATCGGGATGATGTCGATCAGCGGCTCGGACGACATGATCACCCCGGCGGCGTGGACGCCCCACTGACGCTTCAGCCCCTCGAGACCCAGAGCGCGGTCGAAGACCGTCTTCGCCTCGGGGTCGGTCTCGATCAGGGCGCGGAACTCGCTCGCCTCTTTGTATCGCTTGTGCGCCGTATCGAACATGCCGCCGAGCTCCATGTCCTTGCCCATGACGGGAGGCGGCATGGCCTTGGTGAGACGCTCACCCATGCTGAACGGGAAGCCGAGCACGCGGCCGGCATCCTTGAGGGCCTGCTTCGACTTGATGGTGCCGTAGGTGACGATCTGCGCCACGCGCTCCGAGCCGTACTTGCGCGTCACGTAGTCGATGACCTCGCCGCGGCGACGATCATCGAAGTCGACGTCGAAGTCGGGCATCGAGACGCGGTCCGGGTTGAGGAACCGCTCGAAGATCAGACCGTGCTCGAGCGGGTCGAGGTCGGTGATCCGCATCGCGTAGGCGACCATCGATCCGGCGCCGGAGCCTCGACCCGGTCCGACGCGGATGCCGTTGTCCTTGGCCCAGTTGATGAAGTCGGCGACGACGAGGAAGTAGCCCGGGAAGCCCATCTGCAGGATGATGCCGGTCTCGTACTCCGCCTGCTTGCGCACCTTGTCGGGGATTCCGCTCGGGTAGCGGTAGTGGAGGCCGGCCTCGACCTCTTTGATGAGCCAGCTGTCTTCGGTCTCGCCGTCCGGCACGGGGAAGCGCGGCATGTAGTTCGCCGCCGTGTCGAACTCGACCTCGCAGCGTTCGGCGATCAGCAGCGTGTTGTCGCACGCCTCGGGGTGGTCGCGGAACAGCTGACGCATCTCGGCTGCGGTCTTGATGTAGTAGCCGTCGCCGTCGAACTTGAACCGATTGGGGTCGTCGAGTGTCGAGCCGGACTGGACGCAGAGCAGCGCCTCGTGCGCACCGGCCTCGTGCTGGTGGGTGTAGTGGGAGTCGTTCGTCGCGACGAGCGGGATGTGGAGATCCTTCGCGAGTCGCAGCAGATCGGTCATCACCCGCCGCTCGATGGACAGCCCGTGATCCATGATCTCGGCGAAGTAGTTCTCCTTGCCGAACAGATCCTGGAACTCGGCGGCGGCGGCGCGCGCCGCGTCGTACTGCCCGAGGCGTAGGCGCGTCTGGATCTCGCCCGACGGGCATCCGGTCGTCGCGATCAGCCCCTTGCCGTATGTCTGGAGCAGCTCGCGGTCCATTCGCGGCTTGAAGTAGTAGCCCTCCATGCTCGAGCGAGAGCTGATGCGGAAGAGGTTGTGCATGCCCTGGGTGGTCTCGCTCCACATGGTCATGTGGGTGTACGCGCCGGAACCGGACACATCGTCGCTCTTCTGGTCCGGCGAGCCCCACTGCACGCGGGTCTTGTCGCTGCGGTGCGTGCCGGGCGTCATGTACGCCTCGAGTCCGATGATCGGCTTGATCCCCGCCGCGTTCGCCGCCTTGTAGAACTCGAACGCGGCGAAAGTGTTGCCGTGATCGGTCACCGCGATGGCCGGCATGTCGTAGTCCGCGGCGGCCTGAGTCATCGCCGCGATCTTCGCCGCCCCGTCGAGCATCGAGTACTCGCTGTGCACGTGCAGATGGACGAAGGAGTCGGATGCCATGTCTTCGAGTCTACGGCGGGGTCCCGACATCGGAGCCCTCGCCGGACTCCGTCTGGGCCCCTCGAAGGTCGAGGCGCATGAGCACTCGGGGGAAGCCGTCGAGCGTCGACCGCGTGTCCGCAGCCTTGGTGAATCCCGCCGCCTCGAACAGCCCCCGCGTGCCGACGTACGCCATCGTGAGATTCACCTTCTCACCCCGATTGTCGACGGGATATCCTTCGATTGCCGGCGCGCCGAGCCTCTTCGCCTGCGCGACCGCGCCTTTGATCAGCGCATGCGAGATGCCCTGCTTGCGATGGCCGGGGCGGACCCGCACGCACCAGAGCGACCACACGTCGAGATCGTCGACGTGTGGGATCAGCCTGTTCCGAGCGAACGTCGTGTCCCTGCGGGGGTGCACCGCCGCCCATCCGACCGGTTCGTCGTCGAGATAGGCGATGACGCCGGGAGGCGGATCCCGGTGGCAGAGCTCGCGCACTCGATCGGCGCGCTGAGCACCCCGCAGCCGGTTGTTCTCCGTGCTGGGGATCCGGTAGCTCAGACAGAAGCAGACATTCGACGTCGGCTTCTTGGGCCCGACGAGAACAGCCACGTCGTCGAACTCGGTCGCCGGTCGCACCTCGATGTTCATGCGGAGAGTCTGCTGCACCCCACGGACATCATCGAGCATCTCGATCGATACCCCGCAGAGCACGAACCACTCGGAACCGGCTACTCGCCGCGCAGGATCTCCAGCGCATGCTCGAAGTCCGCGGGATACGGCGACTCGAACTGCACCCACTCCCCCGTCGCCGGGTGCGAGAACGCGAGCTTGTGCGCGTGCAGCCACTGGCGGGTGAGGCCGAGCCTGGCAGACATCGTCGGGTCCGCGCCGTAGAGGGGGTCGCCGACGCACGGGTGCCGGAGCGCGGCCATGTGCACGCGGATCTGATGCGTGCGCCCCGTCTCCAGGTGGATCTCGAGCAGCGAGGCACCGGGGAACGCTTCGAGCGTCTCGTAATGCGTGACCGACGGCTTGCCGTCCGGCGTCACCGCGAACTTCCACGAGTGATTCGGATGCCGTCCGATCGGCGCCTCGATGGTGCCCGTCAAGGGATCAGGATGCCCCTGGACGACAGCGTGGTAGATCTTCTCGACCGTGCGTTCCTTGAAGGCGTGCTTCAGCGCGGTGTAGGCGGCCTCGCTCTTGGCCACCACCATCAGCCCGCTCGTGCCGACGTCGAGTCGGTGCACGACACCCTGTCGTTCGGGAGCGCCGCTCGTCGCCACGCGGAATCCCGCCGCGGCCAGCGCCCCCACCACGGTGGGGCCCTCCCAGCCGAGGGACGGATGAGCGGCGACGCCCGTGGGCTTGTCGACGACGACGATGTCGTCGTCGTCGTGCACGATGCCCAGCTCCGGAACCGCGATCGGGATGATGCGCGGCTCCTCCTTCGGCTGCCATTCGACCTCGAGCCAGCCGCCGCCGCGAAGGCGATCCGACTTGTCGAGGGTGACGCCGTCGAGGCGCACGCCTCCGGCTGCGGCGACGTCCGCCGCGAAGGTGCGGGAGAACCCGAGCATCTTCGCCAGCGCGGCATCGACGCGCGTCCCCTCCAACCCGTCGGGGACGGGGAGAGAGCGGAACTCCACGCTCAGCGTCCGTCCGACGCGGGCGTACCCGGCGTCGTGCCGTCGAGGCGCGAGGGATCGGTGTCTGCCGCAGCCTCCGCGTCTGCGATGACAGCAGCCGCCTCGGCCTCTTCATCGGTCTCGACGGGGGCGTGATCGCGGTCGCGGGTGCCATCGAACCGCAGGCCGAAGACGACCAGCAGCGCTACGGAGATCATGCCGGTGACGATGAAGATGTCCGCCACGTTGAAGATCGCCGGCATCATCCAGGGCATGGAGATCATGTCGACCACATGACCCATCGGGAACCCGGGATCGCGGAACAGACGATCCGTCAGGTTGCCCAGCACACCGCCGAGGAGGCAGCCGAGAACGACGGCCCACAGCCGCGAGCGGAGCCCGGACGCCTTCCACATGATCACGCAGGCGACGACCGCGAGTGCGATCGTGAAGATCCACGTGACGTCCGACCCGAGCGAGAAGGCCGCGCCGGGGTTGCGCACGTAGTACAGCTGAAGGAACTCCCCCAGCACGGGGACCGGCTCCTGCAACGGCAGATTCTCGGTGGTGAGGTACTTCACAAACTGATCGGCGGCCAGCACGAGCGCTGCGAGAATCGCAACGATCGCGCCGGCCGCCGACCGACGAAGGGCGGGGCGTCCTGGCAAAGGGACGACCTACAGTCCGATCGCGGAGACCGGGGTCGAGTCCGTGGATCCCGACTTCTCGTCGAGGTCGCGGAGCTGGCCCTCGATGTATCCGCGCAGCTGCGAGCGGTAGTCGCGCTCGAAGTTGCGGAGCTCGGTGATGCGGGCCTCGAGCGTGTTGCGCTCGCGCTCCAGGCGTGCCGACTCCTCGCGCTGCTTGGCCTCGGCCTCGGTGCGGATGCGGTTCACCTCGCCCTCGGCGTCGGCGATGAGCTGGTCGCGCTTGGCTTCACCTTCGGCGACGTGCTCGTCGTGCAGACGCTGTGCGAGCTCGATGATTCCGGCGGTGGCGGTGGCGGAGCCGGACGGCGTCGGCTCGGCCGGGGCGGGAGCCTCGGCGACGACGGGAGCAGGGGTCTCGGCGACGGGAGCAGGAGCCGCAGCGGCGACGGGAGCGTCACCGGACTCGAATGCTGCGAGCTTGGCCTTGAGCTCGGCGTTCTCCTCGAGGGCCTTACGCCACTCGATGACGATCTCGTCGAGGAAGTCATCGACCTCGTCGGGGTCGAAGCCGTCCTTGAAACGGACGTGCTGGAACTGCTTGGTGACGACGTCATCCGGGGTAAGTGCCATGGTGGCTCCTTCGATGAGTTCGGTTGCCAGTGTTGATGATGGCATGGTCGAGATGTGGCGCGAACCCGGGGCGCGCACCTGGGAGCCAAGCATAGCCCCCGCGCCTGTCAGCCGCGACGACGCGACACTCGGGCTCGGCGAAATCGCCGGGGTCTCAGATGAAATTCCGCACGATGCTCATCAGGATGAGCACGATCAGGATGGTGATCGAGAAGCCGAAGTCCAGAGAGATCCCGCCGATCCGGAGAGGCGGGATGATGCGCTGGAAGAACCGCACGGGCGGGTCGGTGACGGTGTACACGAGCTCGGCCGCGATGAGGCCGGCGCCCTTGGGCCGCCATTCCCTATTGAACAGCGGGATGTAGCTGAGGATGAGTCGCGCGAACAGCACGATCAGGTACAGCAGGAGCGCCAGATGGACGATGCTGGCGATGATGGAGACGACGATCCCCACGGTCTACGACTGGTCGAAGCCCGCAGACTCGGCGTCTGCGTGGGCGATTCCTCCGTGGCCCGACACCGAGATGTTCTCCGGAGAGAGCAGGAACACCTTCGAGGTGACCCGCTCGATGCGGCCGTAGAGGCCGAGCGAGAGCCCGGACGCGAAGTCGATCAGACGGCGAGCGTCGGCGTCGCTCATCTGGGAGAGGTTGATGATGACCGGGACACCCTCGCGGAAGCTCTCGGCGATGAGCTGAGCATCGCGGTACTGCTTCGGGTGGACGGTGAGGATCTCGTTCACTGCCCCTCCTGCGGGCTGACGCACGGCGACGGGGCGCCGAAGCGGGGTGACGGGGGCCGGGGCAGGCTCTTCCCGATCACGGTCACGGTCGCGGTCACGCTCGCGCTGGGCGCGGGCAGGAGCCTGCTCTTCGTAGACCTCTTCCTCATCGGCGAGGCCGAGATACACCATGGTCTTCTTCAGTGGGTTACCCATCGTGTCCTCCGGTTCGAACGAGTCGGGTTGGTCTGTTCACAGGTTAACCCCGGTCGGGGCGGGGGCCCGTGATTGCGGAGCCGATCCGCAGGTGTGTCGCGCCCGCGTCGATGGCCTCGACGAAATCGCCGGTCATCCCGGCCGAGATCCACGTCGCGGACGGCTCGAGCAGGCGCACCTGATCGGCCACCACCCGCAGCCGGGCGAAGGCGGATGCCGGCTCCTCGTCGAGCGGAGCGACGGCCATCACGCCGCGCAGCCGCAGCGAGGACAACGACAGGATGTGCTCGGCGAGGGTCGACGCGTCGGCGGGCTCGATCCCGCCGCGCCCTTCGTCTTTCGTGAGGTTCACCTGGATGAGCACGTCGAGCGGCTCGTCATCCTCGGCCACCCGGTGCAGGGAGTCCGCCAGCTTCGCCCGATCGAGCGAATGCACGGCATCCGCGCTCCGGCGGATCGCCGACGCCTTGTTGGTCTGCGCCTGCCCGATGAAGTGCCAGCGGACATCCAGATCGCTCACCTCGGAGGCCTTCGAGGTGAGCTCCTGCTGACGGTTCTCCCCCACCTCGCGAACCCCGAGCGCATGCAGATCGCGCACGAGGGACGCCGGATGGAACTTCGTCACGACGATCCGGGTGATCTCGGAGGCGTCGCGGTTCGCTCGGCGCGCAGCGTCCGCGATCCGTTCATCGATCGCCGACAGCCGCGCGGCCAAGGCCGCGCGGCCAAGGCCGGGGCCTTCCGTCACTTCAGGAATTCAGGGATGTCGATGTCGTCGTCGGCGAAGGCCGGCTCGATGCTGGTCGTCGCGGCGCGCTGCTGCACGCGCTCCGGCGCGGTCGGCTCCGCGGCGGGGGTGCTCTGCTCGTCCTGGGAGAGCGTCACCTCCGGCAGCGTGCTCGCGGCGGCGGGACGCGTGACGACCATCGGGTCGAGGCGGAGCGACGGCTCGCCGCTGTCGAAGCCGGCGGCGATCACCGTGACGCGCACCTCATCGCCGAGCGTGTCGTCGATGACGGTACCGAAGATGATGTTCGCCTCGGGGTGCGCCGCCTCCTTGACGAGGTCTGCGGCATCGTGGATCTCGAAGATGCCGAGGTTCGACCCACCCTGGATCGAGAGCAGCACACCGTGCGCGCCTTCGATGCTCGCCTCGAGGAGCGGCGACTCGACGGCCAGTTCAGCCGCCTTGATCGCCCGATCGGCACCGCGGGCGGATCCGATTCCCATGAGCGCGGATCCCGCACCCTGCATGACGGACTTGACGTCCGCAAAGTCGAGGTTGATCAGACCAGGGGTCGTGATGAGGTCGGTGATGCCCTGGACACCGGCGAGGAGCACCTGGTCGGCCGTGGCGAACGCCTCGATCATCGAGATACCGCGGTCGCTGATCTCGAGGAGGCGATCGTTGGGTACCACGATGAGGGTGTCGACCTCTTCCTTGAGCTTCACCACGCCGGCCTCGGCCTGGCTCTGACGGCGACGGCCCTCGAACGAGAACGGCTTGGTGACGACACCGATGGTCAGCGCACCGATCGACTTCGCGATGCGTGCGACGACGGGAGCTCCACCGGTTCCGGTTCCGCCTCCCTCACCCGCGGTCACGAAGACCATGTCGGCGCCCGTGAGCGCCTGCTCGATCTCTTCCGCGTGATCTTCGGCGGCACGGCGGCCCACCTCGGGGTCGGCTCCTGCGCCGAGGCCGCGGGTGAGTTCGCGACCGACGTCGAGCTTGACGTCGGCGTCGCTCATGAGCAGCGCCTGGGCGTCGGTGTTCACGGCGATGAACTCGACTCCGCGGAGACCGAGGTCGATCATGCGGTTGACGGCGTTGACGCCGCCACCGCCGACGCCGACGACCTTGATGACGGCGAGGTAGTTCTGGTTCTGGCTCATGGCCGGCCTCCGAGTAGTCGAGCCTGTCTATGGGTGAGATTCCAGGGCCTGAACCTTAAACCTCAACTAGAGGTGTAAAGTATTTCCCGGTATTGGTTTCTCTTGTTCGAAGGTAAGCGCGATGCACACGCGCGCGCGCAACGACACGGGCGTGTCGCCCGTTTGACGGCGAAAGTCAGCCGACGACGACCGCGTGCGGCGACGTGACGTCGATGGAGGACGCGGCAGGGTTGCCGATCAGAGCCTTCGAGAGCACCTCGCTCTTCATCGGCGAGTTCTCCGAGCTCCCCCACACGACGGTCAGTCCGGTGTTCAGGGTGAGTGTCACATCGTCGGCCGTCGTCGCACGGACCCCGGTGAGAGATGCGCGCAGCTCGGCGGGGACGGATCTGATGACGAGTCCCGCGCTCTCGAACGCGGCCGAATCCGTGCCGCCCTCGATGTCGAGCAGGGGCTGCCCCTCCGGCTGATCCGAGGTGGTGGAGAGTGCGACGCCCGCCGCATCGACCAGTGTGTACCCCGCATCCGACCGGATGACGCCCACGGGGGTGCGCTCGACGATCCGCACGGTCAGGTCATGCGGAGGCTTCGCCTCCAGGGCGTAGGTCTCGATGAGGGGGAAGGCCAGCAGCGCGGCCTTCACCTCGCTCGAGTCGACGAGCGCCAAGGGCGTGCCCACCTGTCCCGCCAGTGCAGCCTCCACCGCGGCAGGATCGAGGGACGAGGCACCCACGACCGTGACTCTCTCGACGGCGAAGAGCGGACTGTACGCCGCGATCACCGCGCCGCCCACCACGACGGCGATCGCACCGACGGTGCTCAGCCAGATGATGCGTCGACGACGCGACCGCTGCGTGAAGCGGCGGATCTCGGCGCGCAGCGCCTTTCGGCGCGCTCGTGCCGCACGCCATACGTCGCGCGTGGACGTCGGGCGATCGGCCTCCGGCACGATCCCGTCGGCACCCTCCGCCTGCACGCCCTCCGGTCGATCTGCACCGGTGTATCGCCTGGGGTCGTCACCCGGTGCGCGAGAGGCCGGGCCCGCGCCGCGGCGGCGCGGCGCATCGCGGTCGTCTGCGGGCCCCGCCGGCGGGGTGGGGAGCGCAGGTGGACGCCGCATCGACTAGGCCCCGGTGGTGCGCAGCGACTCGAGAACCTGCGGGATTATCTGGTACACGTTGCCGCAGCCGAGAGTCACGACGAAGTCGCCCTCGCGCGCGACGGAGGCCGTGTAGTCGGCGGCCTGCTGCCAGTCCGCCACGTAGTGCACACGGGCCGGGTCGTGGAACGCGCCGCTCACCAGCTCACCCGTCACGCCGGGGACCGGATCTTCGCGCGCACCGTAGACGTCGAGCATCACGGTGTGATCGGCGTGGGTCTCGAGCACGTCGGCGAACTCCTGGAACATGTGCTGCGTGCGCGAATACGTGTGCGGCTGCTGGATCGCGATGATGCGCCCGCCGCCCGCGAGGGAACGCATGGCCTCCAGCGCCGCGCGCACCTCGGTCGGGTGGTGCGAGTAGTCGTCGTAGACCGTCACCCCGCGTTCGACGCCGTGCTGCTCCAGACGACGCACCGTGCCGGCGAAGCCCTCGACGGCACGCGCGGACTCGGCGAGCCCGAAGCCGACGGCGAGGAGGACCGTGATGGCTCCTGCCGCGTTGATCGCGTTGTGCACTCCCGGCACGGCGAGCTGCAGACGGACGCTCTCGTCGCCGTGGCTGACCGTCGCGGAGACCGGCCCCGCTGCCACGATGTCGGTGACGCGGACGTCGGCATCCTCCGCCTGTCCGAAGGTGAGGACGTGCGGATGCGACAGCCCTGCCCCGACCCGCAATGCCCCCGGGTCGTCGCTGGAGATGACGACGGCCTCGGTCGCGGCATCGGCGAAGCGGACGAACGCATCGTGGAATGCCTCGTCGGAACCGTAGTGGTCGAGGTGGTCGGGGTCGACGTTGGTGATGAGGGCCACGGCCGTGTCGTAGAGCAGGAAGGTGCCGTCGGACTCGTCGGCCTCGATCACGAACAGCTCCCCCGTGCCCGTCGCACTGGAGATGCCCAGCTGCTCGATGACACCGCCGTTGACGAAGTTCGGATCCGCTCCGAGTGCCTGCAGAGCCGTCACGATCATGCCGGTCGACGTGGTCTTGCCGTGTGCACCTGCGACCGAGACCAGTCGGCGCGAACCGATGAGCCAGTGCAGTGCCTGCGAACGGTGGATCACGTGCAGGCCGCGCTCCTTCGCCGTGACGAACTCCGGGTTCTCGGGCCAGATCGCGCCGGTGTGCACCACGGTGTCGGCGTCGCCGAGGTGAGCCGCGTCGTGCCCCACATGGACGACCGCCCCGGCGGCCGCGAGGGCGCGCAGATTGTCGCTGTCGGCGCGGTCGCTCCCGGACACCCGGATGCCCGCGTCCAGGAACATCCTGGCGAGGCCGCTCATGCCGGAACCACCGATGCCGATGAAGTGGGCGGAGGAGATCGACTCGGGGATCGGGAGGGAGAGGTCAGGTCTGATCATGTCGGATTCAGTCTACTTTTCGGTAAGGACGTTTCGGCGGCGCGACGCCGCCGGAGGCACGGTCAGGAGACGCCGAGTGCGCGATCCACGAGGGCGATCACGTTCTCGGTGCCGCTGCGCGTCCCGACCTTCTCGGCGGCCGCAGCCATCTGCGCGATCCGCGCCGGATCGTTCAGGACGGGGATCACGATGCGGCGCACGGCATCGCCGTCGAACGACGCGTCGTCGAGCAGGCGTGCCGCTCCGACGGCGACGGCCGACGCGGCGTTGAGCCGCTGCTCGCCGTTGCCCACCGAGTACGGCACGTACAGGGCGGGGATGCCGAGCGCGCTGATCTCGCTGACGGTGGCGGCGCCGGAGCGCGAGACGATCAGGTCGGCGAGGGCGAACGCGAGATCCATCCGGTCCACATAGCGCCGCAACGCGTATCCGGGCACCTCGGGGTCGACGAGGTCGCTGCGCTCCCCCGTGACATGGAGCAGCTGCCAGCCGGTGGCGAGGATGTCTCCCCACGAATCCGCGAGCGCGTCGTTGAGGCGCTGGGCACCGAGCGAACCGCCGAAGACGAGCAGTACCGGGCGGGCGGCGTGGAGTCCGAAGTGCACCGCCGCCTCGTCGCGGGCCGCCGCGCGATCGAGCTCGATCACCTCACGGCGCAGAGGCATGCCCACCACTTCACTGCCGCGCAGACGGGTGCCGGTGAAGGCGACTCCGGTGGCCGCGGCTCCTCGCGCGCCGAGGACGTTGGCCAGTCCCGGCTTGGCATTGGCCTCGTGCACGACGAAGGGCACGCCCTCGCGACGGGCCGCGACGTACGCCGGAGCGGAGGCGTACCCGCCGAAGCCCACCACGACATCCACGTCGTGGGCGCGGATGTGGTCGCGGACCTGGGCGATGGCGCGGCGGAACCGCACAGGGAACGACGTCGCCTGTCGGTTCGGACGACGAGGGAAGGGCACCTTGTCGACGATCAGCAGCTCATAGCCGCGAGCGGGGACGAGTCGGGACTCCAGCCCCTCGGCGGTGCCGAGCACGAGCACATCGGCGTCGGCCTCCCTGGCCCGCAGTCCGTCGGCGACGGCGAGCAGGGGGTTGACGTGACCGGCAGTGCCACCGCCGGCGAGAAGGTACGAGGTCACCGTGCGACCCTACCCCGCCCCACTGTCGCGTTCCGCAGAGGAGCCTGAGCCTCGACCGCGGGGATGGTGCGCGCGAAGGAGAGGAGCACTCCGCAGGCGATGAGCACGGCGAGCAGCGCGGTGCCGCCCTGAGACATGAACGGCAGCGGAACTCCCATGACGGGGAAGAGACCGATCACGACGCCGATGTTGAAGACGGCCTGGCCGGTGATCCAGACCGTGATGCCGCCGGCGGCGACGCGGATGAACGGGTCGGCCGTCTTGCGGATGATGTGGAAGGCCCCGACCGTGAACAGCGTGAAGAGCGCGAGCACGACGATGCATCCGATCAGACCGAGCTCCTCGCCGACGATCGCGAAGATGAAGTCGTTCCCCGCGGCGGGCAGCCAGCCGTACTTCTCCTGCGAGTTGCCGAGACCGACGCCGAAGATCCCGCCCGAGGCCATGCCCCAGATGCCGTGGATCGACTGGTAGCAGTCCCCCGTATAGGCCGACATGTCGGAACAGGTCGCGGTGATGCGCCGCATCCGGTCGGGGCTGGTGATGGCGAGAGCGATCACCGACACGACTCCGAGGAGCACGGGCAGGATGAACAGCCGCAGCTTCACGCCGGAGAAGAACAGGCACCCGAGCAGGACGATCACGAGCACCATCGCCGTCCCGAGGTCCTTGCCCGCGATGACGGTGCCGATCGCGAGCGCCCCGACGGGGACGACGGGGATGAAGACCTGGTGCCAGGTGCCGAGCATGGTGTGCTTGCGCATCAGCACGAAGCCGATCCAGAGGGCGAGGGCGAGCTTGAGGAACTCCGACGGCTGCAGCGTGAAGCCCGCGACCATGATCCAGTTGCGGTTGCCGCCGTCTTCGATGCCGAGGGGGGTGAACACGAGGAGCTGGAGGGCGACCGCACCGAAGAGCGCAGGCCACGCCATCTTCTTCAGGAAGGCGATCGGCAGACGCGAGATCAGGAACATGAGCGGGACGCCGAGCACGGCGAAGATGCCCTGGCGCAGGGCGCCGTCCATCGGATTCTCGCCGCTGGCGACCGCGGTGGCGCTGGTCGCCGAGAGCACCATCACGAGTCCGAAGATGGTCAGCATCAGCGCGGCCGACGCGATCATGAGGAATTCGGTGGAGACCGGGGTGAACCTCCGGCCGAGCGAGACGCGAGCGGCGAGACCGCTCATCCCCCGCCTCCGGACTCAGACCGTGGGGGGCGTGCGACCTGAGTCATCGGCGTTCCCCCGGTCTATCCAGTCCCGCACCGCCTCGGCGAAGCGGTGTCCGCGATCCGCGTAGCCGGAGAACTGGTCGAAGGATGCCGCTGCGGGGGCCAGCAGGACTGTGCCCTCACCCTCGACGATCCCCGCGGCGATCTCCACGACGCGATTCATGACGTGATCAGTCTCGCCAGCATCCACCTCGAACACCGGGACCGTCGGCGCGTGTCGCTCGAATGCCGCGACCACCGATCCGCGCTCGACGCCGATCACGACCGCCGCCCTGGCCGTCGCACCGACCGATGCGACGAGTTCGCCGATGTCGACGCCCTTGAGGTCGCCGCCGACCACCCAGATCGCTCCGGGGTATGCGCGCAGCGACGAGGCCGCGGCATGCGGGTTGGTCGCCTTCGAGTCGTCCACCCAGGTGATGCCCCCATGGCGCGCGATGACCTGGATGCGGTGCTCGTCGAGGCGGAAGGACTGCAGCGCGGCGTGGATCGCCTCCGGCTCGACTCCCAGCGACCGGGCGAGCGCGCTTGCGGCCAGGATGTTCTGCACGATGTGCGGAGCCGCGAGACCGACCCGCTCCAGGTCGGCGACGGTGGTGAGCTCGAGCGCACTGCGCGCCCTGTCGTCGAGGAACGCCCTGTCGACGACAAGCCCCTCCACCACGCCGAGGTCACTGGGACCGGGGATGCCGAGGTCGAAGCCGACGGCACGGGCGCCCTCGACCACCTCGGCCTGTTCGACCATGGTGCGGGTCGCCGTGTCGGCCTTGTTGTAGACGCACGCGACGCGGGTGTTCCGATAGACGGTCGCCTTCGCATCGCGGTAGGCATCGGCGCTGCCGTGCCACACGAGATGATCGTCCGCGAGGTTGAGGCACACCGACGCATGCGGGTACAGCTCGCCCTCGGCACTCGAAAGACCGAGATACCAGAGCTGATGGCTGGACAGCTCGACCACCAGGACGTCAAAGCCCTCGGGGTCGCGCACGGCATCCAGAATCGGCACGCCGATGTTGCCGCAGGGGGCGGCGCGCAGCCCGCCCTCGACGAGCAGCGACGCGGTGAGCTGGGTGGTCGTCGTCTTGCCGTTCGTGCCGGTGATCAGCACCCAGTCGGCAGACGAGCCGTCTGCTCGCCGCACCTTGTCGCGCACGCGCCAGGCGAGTTCGACGTCGCCCCACAGAGCGATGCCGGACTCCTGCGCCCAGCGGATCACGGGATGTGCGGGAGAGAACCCCGGAGAGGCGATGATCACCTCGGGATCGAATCCGCTCAGAGCGGCCGGCACCGTCGCCAGCGGACCGAGCTCGAGGCGCGCTCCGATCACCGGAAGCAGCCGGGCGTACTCCTCTTCGGCGGACTCGCTGAGCACGAGCACATCGGCGCCGAGCTCGGTCAGTGTGTCGGCGACCGAGAAGCCCGTCATCGACAGGCCGAGCACGGCGACGCGCAGGCCGGACCAGTCGGCGTGCCAGCTGGTCAGCGTCGCGAGCCTGACGTCAGTCGACACGGGTCAGCCATTCCACATAGAACAGACCGACCGCCGACACGGCGAGGAGACCTGCGATGATCCACATGCGCACCACGATGGTCACCTCGGACCATCCGCGCATCTCGAGATGATGATGGAAGGGGCTCATCAGGAACAGTCGCTTTCCGCGAGTGATCTTGAAGTAGCCGCGCTGCAGGATGACCGACCCCGAAGCCATGACGAACACGCCGGCGATGATGAAGAGCAGCAGCTCGGTGCGGGTGAGGATCGCCATCGCGGTGATCACGCCGCCGATCGCCATCGATCCGACATCGCCCATGAAGACCTTCGCCTTGGGGGCGTTCCACCACAGGAACCCGATCAGGCTCGAGGCGACCGATGCCGCGATGATCGCGAGGCTGAACGGATCACGGACCTCGTAGCATCCGCTGAACGCCGCCTTCTCGACACCCTCCCCCACGCAGGACTGCTTGAACTGCCAGAAGGCGATCAGGCTGTAGGCGCCGACGACGATGACGCCGGCACCGGCTGCGAGCCCGTCGAGACCGTCCGTCAGATTCACGCTGTTGGACGTCGCGACACCGATGATCGCGATCCACAGCAGGTAGAGCACCCATCCGAGGATCGCCGCGAAGGCGAACAGGTTCAGCCACGGGATGTCGCGGAACAGCGAGATCGATCCGGATGCGGGGGTCTGATCGAACGAGTTGGGGAAGTTCAGGGCGACGATGCCGAACGGGATGATCACGACGAGCTGGCCGATGATCTTGCGCCATCCCGACAGGCCGAGGCTGCGCTGGCTGTGCACCTTCATGTAGTCGTCGATGAAACCGACGGCGCCGAAGCCGACCATGAGCCACAGCACGAGCAGCGCGGAGAGCGCGGGGGTGCCGCCGCCGACGTACGTCGCGGTGAAGTAGCCGACCATCGTGCCGAGGATGAAGATGACACCGCCCATGGTGGGCGTGCCGCGTTTGGCCTCGTGACTCGGGTTCTCGATCGCTTCGGGGGTGCGGATGACCTGCCCCCAACCCCACTTGCGGAAGAGCCGGAGGAAGACGGGAGTCAGGAACAGGGTGAAGGCGAGCGATATCGCGGCCGCCATGATGAGAGACCTCACGAGAACAATTCTCCCAGACGATCGCCGAGATGCCGCAGGCCCACGGAGTTGGACGACTTCACGAGGACGCGATCGCCGTCACGCAGCTCCGTGCGCAGGTACTCGAACGCCGCGTCCTGGTCGGGGAAGAAGACGGCTTCGCTGTCCCACGACCCCTCGCTGATCGCGGAGATGAACAGTCGGCGTGCCTCCGGCCCGACGACCACGATGCGCTGGATGTTGAGGCGCACGGCGAGCAGCCCGATCCGGTCGTGCTCCTCGCCCGCGGTCTCGCCGAGCTCGCTCATGGCGCCGAGGACGGCGACGGTGCGCTCGTCCTGGCCGGTGATCTGCGCGAGGGTGCGCAGCGCTGCCGCCATCGAGTCGGGGCTCGCGTTGTACGCGTCGTTGATGATGCGCACCCGGTCGTTGCCGAGGGGCTGCATCCGCCAGCGCTCGGCGATCTCGACGGTCTCGAGGCGCGCGACGGCATCGGCGGTCGACACTCCGAGCACCCGAGCGGCGGCGATCGCCGCGAGCGCGTTGCCCACGTGGTGCGCGCCGAGCACCTGGAGCCGCAGCGGGATCCGCTCTCCGCCTGCCTCCACCACGCACGTCGTACCCGAGGCGGTCACCTCGACATCGTGCGCGCGGATGTCTGCGGCATCGCTCTGCCCGAAACCGACGACCGACATCCCTCGGGATGTCGCCAGCTCGCTCATGGCGGCGACTCGGAAGTCGTCCACGTTCAGCACGGCGGTGCCAGAAGAGGTGGCCGCCGAGACGAGCTCGGACTTGGCCTTCGCCGTCGCCTCGATGCCGCCGAACCCTCCGGCGTGGGCCATGCCCACCATGAGGACGACCGCGACATCGGGATGCACGAGGCCTGCCAGCCGTGCGATGCTGCCGGGAGCATCCGCCCCGAACTCGCTGACGAGGAACCGGGTGCCGTGCGTGACGCGCAGCATCGTCACCGGCGCGCCCACCTCGTTGTTGTACGACTTGATGGGAGCGACGGTCTCACCCTCGTCGGAGAGGATGCGGGCGAGGAAGTTCTTCGTCGTGGTCTTGCCGTTCGAGCCCGTGATGCCCACGATCCTGAGGTCCCCGGCGGCGCGGACGCGAGCGACGACCTCCCGGGCCAGATCCGCGAGGGCGGTCACGGCATCGGCGACCACGATCTGCGGGATGTCCTCGTCGACCACGTGCTCGACGATCGCGAGAGCCGCGCCCGCCTCGCGCGCTGCGCCGACGAACCGGTGCCCGTCGGTCTCGGCACCGGGCTTCGCGACGAAGATCGAGCCGGGACCCATCTCTCGGGAATCGGTGTCGACGATTCCGTCGACGATGGTCTCGGCGGTCGCGGGACCGGCGAGACGGAGATCACCCCCGAGCACGGTGGCGATCTCAGCAAGCGACAGGGCGATCATGACGTCTCCAGGCGCGGCGGGGCGCCGTCTATTCGAACTTCGGGAGCGGTGCGTCCATCGGAGTGGAGGACGGCATCACGCGGTAGGTCTTCATGGTCTGGGTCATCGCCTTCTGGAAGGCCGATGCGGTGGCGGCAGACGATGTAACTCTAGTCGGCTCGTCGAGGGTCACCACGACGACGTACTGGGGGTCATCGACGGGGGCGAAGCCCACCATGCTCGTGTAGTAGACCCCGGACTTGTAGCCGCCGTTGCCGTCGGGGATCTGCGCCGTACCGGTCTTGCTGGTGACGCGGTACCCGGGGACCTGGATGCGCTCCGCGTTGCCGCCCTGCACGGCGACGTTCTCGAGCATCCGGGTCAGGTCCGCGGCCGTCTGGGTCTTGATGATCTGCTCGTGCTCGGGAGCGTCAGGGGTGACGACGGTGCCGTCCGGCGTGGTGCAGGACTCGATGAGCGAGAGACCGATCTTCTCGCCGCCGTTCGCGATCGCCTGGTAGGCGCCGGCGAGCTGCGGGGCCGTCACCGTGAAGTACTGCCCGAAGGTGGTCGTGTACAGCGACTGGTTGTCCCACTCGCTGGTGGGATGCAGCAGTCCGCTCGTCTCGTCGGGGAAGCCGATCGTCTTGGTGCCGACGCCGAAGCGCTCGAGGTAGTCGTGGCGCACGTCCGGGCTGACCATGGTGCCGAACTTCGACAGCGCCACGTTCGACGAGTCGATGAGGGCGCCCGCGAGCGTGTACTGGAAGGTCGGGTGCACGAAGGCGTCGTTGATGACGGCACCGTTCTCGAACTTCTCGTGCGACGACGCCGACACCGTGGGGGTCGTCATCGTGACACCGGCGTTCTCCATGATCGCCGCGGCGGTGACCGGCTTGAACGTCGAGCCCGGCTCGAACGGGTAGGTGAAGAGCTTGCTGCCCCAGGTGTCGGGCGACGAGGCGTTGAGGTCGTTGGGGTCCATGGTGGGCCATTCGGCCGCGGCGCGGATCTTGCCCGTGCCGACCTCGACCACGGTGACGGTGCCGCCCTTGGCACCCTGGGTCTGCGCCTCTTCGGCGATCATCTGCTGCATGTACCACTGCAGGTCGCTGTTGATGGTCAGCTGCACCGAGCCGCCGTCGACCGCGTCGGTCCTGCTCTCGCTGCCCGGGATGACCACGCCGTTCTTGCCGGTGCGGTACGACTCCTCGCCATCGGTCGGAGCCAGGCACTTCTCGTCCATCTTCTCGACGCCGGCCTGAGCGGTGCTCGTGCCGTCGAGGAAGCCCAGCAGGTTCCCGGCCACGGCACCGTTCGGGTAGACCCTGACCTCGCGAGGCTTCATCTGGAGGTAGGAAGAGATCTTGAGGTCGCGCAGCTGGATGTACTTCTCGGTGCTCAGCCCCTTCACGAGCGGAAAGTACTGCGAGTCGGGGTTGTCTGCGAGCACCGCCGCGACATCGGCGCGGAGCTTGTCGGCATCCAGGCCCATGATCTCCGCGATGCGCGTGGACGCCTCCGCCCAGGGCAGTGCCGGCGGGTTCTTGTCGTCCTCCTCCAGCAGGCGGATGACCTGCGGGCTGAGCTGCGCGTCGTACACCAGCACGCTCTCGGCGAGCACCGAGCCGTCGGCGTCGACGATCGATCCGCGTTGACCGGGGATGGCCGTACCGTGCGCGATGTACTCCATCGACTGGGCGACGTGCTCGTCGGCCTTGACCACCTGGATGTCCACGAGTCGGACGACGAACGCCCCGAGGACCGCGAGGATCACCGCCAGCGCGACGACCGTGCGCCGCCGAGGCGTCCGGGTGGCTCGTGTCGTCATGGATGCTCTCCGTCAGCTCGGGGTGGTCGGTGGGGTCGTGGTTATCGTGTGCTCGGGCTCGGGAGACCGTCGGTGATGGCCGGCGGGAGCTCCTGCATCGACTGCCCCGACGGTGCGTCCGGCGTGGCGTCGTCCGCTGTCGACGCGTTGACCGGGACGTCGTTGAGGAGTGCGTTGCCCACCGCGCCCGCGCCGGTCGGATCGATCGTCGATGCTCCGGCAGCACCGGTCCCCTGCCCGAACACGGCGCCGTCGCTGAGCCTCAGGTACGCAGGCGAGCCCGCCACCACCATGCCCAGCGCCGCGGCGCTCGTCGCGAGCGACTGCGGGGAGCTCATCCCGGTGAGGTCCTCCTGCAGCGCATCGGTGCGCAGGTCGAGCTCGTGCTGCTGCGAGGTGAGCCCGGCGAGTGTGAACGAATCCTGGGTGATCGCGAGCGAGAGCCCGATCTGGGCCGCGCCGATCGCGAGCGCTCCCCCGACGGCCAGCAGCGCGTAGGCGAGCTTGGGGCGGCGGCGCTGCGGCGTCCCGGTGACGGGCTGCAGTGTGCGGCGGGGGGTGCGGGCGGGTGCCTCGGGTGCGGGCCGGCTCGGACGGACGGCGGCGTTCAGGCTCATGAGTTCTCCCGCACCTTCTCGGCTGCGCGCAGGCGCACCGGGATCGCCCGCGGATTGCGTGCGCGCTCGTCATCGTCCGCGAGTTCCGCACCTCGGGTGATGATGCGGAATCGTGGCGCGTGCTCCGGAAGCTCGACCGGAAGGCCGCGAGGGGCGGTGGATGCCGCGCCGGCGGCGAACGCCTGCTTGACGAGCCTGTCTTCGAGGGACTGGTACGACATCACCACGATGCGTCCACTCGGCGCGAGGGCGTCCATCGCGGCGGGGATCGCGTCGGCGAGCACGTTGAGCTCGGCGTTCACCTCGATTCGCAGTGCCTGGAAGACGCGCTTCGCCGGGTGCCCTGCACGCTGGGCGGCGGCGGGCGTCGCGGCGATGAGGATGTCGACGAGCTCGCCGGAGCGGGTGATCGGCTGCTTCTCGCGCGCGGCGATGATGAAGCGGGCGTAGCGACCGGCGAGCTTCTCCTCGCCGTAGCGCTCGAAGATGCGGCGGAGGTTGCCCTCGTTGTAGGTCGCGATGACCTCGGCGGCGGTGATGCCCTTCGTCTGATCCATCCGCATGTCCAGCGGAGCATCCTTCGAGTACGCGAAGCCGCGTTCCGCTTCGTCCAGCTGCAGCGATGAGACGCCGAGGTCGAAGAGGATGCCGGCGGCCCCCTGCGCGTGCAGTCCGATCTCGTCATAGACCGTGTGCACCAGCGTGACGCGGTCGGCGAAGCGCGCGAGCCGCTCTCCGGCGATGCGGAGGGCGTCGGTATCGCGGTCGAGACCGACGAGACGGATGTGCGGGAAGCGCTCGAGGAGCGCCTCGGAGTGGCCGCCCATGCCCAGCGTGGCATCGACGAGCACCGCTCCGTCAGCCTGAAGGGCCGGAGCGAGCAGCTCGACGCAGCGGTCGAGCAGTACGGGGGTGTGGATGTCGCGGAGGTTCATGATCTTTCTCGGGTGACCCTGTGGTGGAGTCCAAGGCCCTGATCCCCCTCCGCTTCTCGACCCGGCACCGGGGAAGTGTGTCGGGGCGGGAGCGGCGGGGCATCACGGCCGTGGTCAGAAGAGTCCCGGAATCACCTCCTGCTCGAGATCGGAGTAAGTCTCCTCACCGGCGGCGAGGTAGGCGTTCCAGCTCTCGGCATCCCAGATCTCGGCGTGTGCGCCGACTCCGGTGACGACGAGCTCCTTCTGCAACCCCGCGTACTGACGCAGGTGAGCGGGGATGGTGATGCGGTTCTGGCTGTCGGGCATCTCCGCACTGGCACCGGAGAGGAACAGGCGCATGAAGTCGCGCGCCTGCTTGTTCGCGAGCGGCGCCTGACGGATCCGCTCGTGCATGGTCTCGAACTCGGCCGTGCTGAAGACGTAGAGGCAGCGTTCCTGCCCTCTGGTGACGACGATGCCGCCACCGAGGTCTTCGCGGAACTTCGCGGGAAGGATGACCCTTCCTTTGTCGTCCAGCTTCGGCGAGTGCGTGCCCAGCAACATCGGCCATCACCCCCTCTCCGTCCGGCCAACTCGAGGTGCGCCCCACTTTACTCCACTTTCCTCCACAAACCTACGACGAATCGGCTCTCGGGCACTCCGATCGGGACCCCACCCCGCGGCGCCCCTTGCTATCACAGGGATCACGGCGGGTGGAGGGCAGTGGAGGACAGGTGGAGGACGTCGACAGCCCCGCCGCGAACGCGCAGCGGACACGACGAAGGCCCGGATGCTCAGAGCATCCGGGCCTTCGTAGAGGAGGAGTGTGGGGAGAGTCAGTGGCCGTCTTGGCGGCGGTCCCATCGATCGTTCATCCGGTCCATGAAGGACGCGGAGCTGTGCTGCTTGGCGGCACGCTCCTGAGGCACCGACGACACGGGCTTGCGCACGGGAGTCACGGCGAACATCACGCCGCCGAGCATCGCAGCGAATCCGACGACGCCGACAACGACGCCCCAGACGTCGCCGAGGACGACTCCGACGATCAACCCTCCGACGCCGGCGAGGAGCAGCAGTGCTCCGTAGACCAGATTGCGGTAGCTGAGTGCTCGGTCACCTGACGGCGCGCTGACGACGTCTGCGTCGTTGTGGAGGAGATGGCGTTCCATCTCGTCGAGCAGACGCTGCTCCTGTTCGGAGAGTGGCATTTCGTCCCCCTCGGGTATCGTCTGTTCATTCTACGCGCGGTATGCGGCTCCGGGCTAGCAGTTGGCGCCCTGTTCGCTTTACGTATGCTGGGAGTCGTGCCGTCCCCCACACTCGTCCCCGACGCCGTCGCCACACGCCTGCATCTCTTCCTGGAGCGGATGCGGAGCGAGTCGAGCGACTACGGCCCCGACGCGGCGGGCCTCATCGACTCGGCCGCCGACACGCTCGTGGGAGGCAAACGACTCCGGGCCCGCTTCTGCCACGCCGGCTGGCAGGCCGTGGCCCGAGTCGCCGACCGCGATGCCGCACCCATGGATGCCCTCTGGGACGTCTGCGCCGCTCTGGAGATCTTCCAGTCCGCCGCCCTCGTGCACGACGACCTCATCGACAACTCGGACACCCGCCGTGGTCGCCCCGCGGCGCACCGCGCGCTCGAGAGCACTCACCGAGACTCGGGGTGGCGCGGCGACGCGGCGGCGTTCGGCCGGTCCTCGGCGATCCTGCTCGGTGACCTCCTAGTGGCATGGAGCGATGATCTTCTCGAGGAGGCCGTGGCCTCGCTCCCCCATGCGGCGGCGGTCCGTCGCGAGTATGCGCGCATGCGTCGCGATGTCACCGTCGGACAGTTCCTCGACATCGCGGAGGAGTCCGCGTGGAGTGTGCACGCCACCGAGTCGCACCTGGCCCGCGCGCTCCGCGTGGTCTCTCTCAAGTCCGCGCGGTACAGCATCGAGCAGCCTCTCGTGCTCGGCGCGGCGATCGCTGCCGGCGATGCGGATCAGCTCGACGCACTGCGTCGCTTCGGGCATCCCGTCGGAATGGCCTTCCAGCTCCGAGACGACCTGCTCGGCGTGTACGGCGACGCCGCTGTCACCGGAAAGCCGGCGGGCGATGACCTGCGCGAGGGCAAGCGCACCGTGCTGGTCGCGCTCACCCGGCAGACCCTCGACACCGCGACCCGCGACCTGTTCGATGAGATGCTCGGCGACCCCGATCTCACGACCGAGCAGATCACCTTCCTGCAGGACACCATCTCGGGCTCCGGCGCGCTCGATCAGGTGGAGCGGATGATCGAGGACTACGCAGAGGAGGCCGACCGGGCGCTCTCCGACGCACGCCTCGACGGCGCTGCGCTGGGCGAGCTGCGGGATCTGGCGCGCGCGGCGACCGTGCGGACCGCCTGACAGCGCTCCCGCTGCGCGCCGCGCCGGCTTCCGACGGGGTCAGGCGAGCGTGCGAGCGATCCGACGGACCGAGCTCTTGTGTCCGGCGAGGAGAGCGTCGATCGGCGAGCGGCCCAGCTCCTCCTCGGGTGCGAGCAGCCAGTCGATCACCTCGTCGTCAGTGAAGCCCGCATCCTTCAGCACGATGATCGTGCCACGCAGGGACGGCAGCGGGCTGCCCTCGACGATGAACACCGACGGGACTGCGAAGACGCCCGTCCGGCGCGAGCCCACGAGGTAGTGCTCGTCGATCAGGCGGCGGACACGGCCGAGCGCCTCGTCGAGGGCATCGACGAGGTCGGGCATCGTCAGCCACTCGGTGGGGGTGGGTGCAGACGCATCCACGAGGTCCGCGGACGACGTCGCAGACTCCGGGTTCTCGGGACGATTCTCAGACGGGTTCACTTCAGGCACAGACACGATGCAACTATCTCACCTCTGCGCGCACCTCGCACTTTCAATCACGACAGCCACTTCCGCCTCTCCCGTCCCACCTTTCACATGCGTCCCTCCAGTTGACTTACGTTTACATCCGTGTCAGCGTGGGCGGACGCCGAACAAGGAGATCGCCTTGAGAACGCAGACTGTCGCGCACCGAACGCGCTACCTCCGACTGGGCGTGCCCGCCGCCGTGCTGGGAACGCTCACCGGGGCCATCGCCGTCGCACCCGCGCACGCAGAAGGCGACGCCCGTCCGGTGGAGCGACTGCAGTCGCCACCGACGCGCGTCGCACCGGCCGAGGCCCCACCGGCCACGTACACGGTGCAGCCGGGCGACACGATCGCCACCATCGCCACCCGGTTCGGCCTTCGCACCGTGGATGTGCTCACCGCCAACGGGCTCGGGTGGCGATCGGTCATCTACCCGGGACAGGTGCTCTCGCTCACCGGCTCCGCCGCACCGACCGCGCCCGCGACGTCGGTCTCCCCCAGCGCCGTGTCAACCACTCACGCGGTGGTCGCCGGCGACACGGTGTTCGGCATCGCGCAGAAGTACGGCACCACCGTCGACGCGGTGCTCGCCGCGAACGGACTGACACGTGCATCCGTGATCTATCCCGGGCAGCAGCTCGCACTGACCGCCGCCCCGGCCGCGCCCCCCGCCGCACCGGCAGCGCCGGCAGCCGCGCCCGCATCGACCCCGGGCGGGCAGACGCACGCGATCATGCCGGGCGACACCCTCTTCGAGCTCGCCAGGACATACTCCACCACGGTCGCCCAGCTCTATGCCCTCAACGGCCTGACCGCCGAGTCGATCATCTATCCCGGTCAGAGTCTCGTCGTCGCCGCGGCGCCGGCCCCGACACCGCCGGCCGCTCCGACCGCGCCCGAACCGCCTGTGCAGCTGTCCACGCCCCTCGATGCCGAGCAGGCCGGCAATGCCGCTCTCATCATCGCCATCGGCAGGGAGCTCGGCGTACCCGACCGCGGCATCGCGATCGCTCTCGCGACGGCGATGGTGGAGTCGGGCATGCGCAACCTCGCCTGGGGCGACCGGGATTCCCTCGGCCTCTACCAGCAGCGCCCGAGCATGGGGTGGGGCTCGCCCGAGCAGGCGATCGACTCCGACCGGAGCACCCGCGTCTTCTACGGCGGCGCGTCGGACCCGAACGGTCCGGCATCGCGCGGCCTGCTCGACGTCTCCGGCTGGGAGGGCATGCGGTTCACCGACGCCGCCCAGGCCGTGCAGATCTCCGCATATCCGGAGCGGTACGGCCAGTGGGAGACGCAGGCGTACCAGTGGCTCGCCAGCCACGGGTGAGGCGGTTTCCGGCAAACCCGCAGGGTCGAGGGGCGAGCCGCTCCCCGAGCTTTCAGGCAGTTCTCCATAGAATCTTGACGTGACGACCAATCAGCAGGCCGACCCCCTCATCGGGCGGCTCGTCGACGGTCGGTACCGGGTGCGTGCACGGATCGCGCGCGGAGGCATGGCGACCGTCTACGTCGCCACCGACCTCCGGCTCGAACGGCGCATCGCCCTCAAGGTCATGCACGCCCACCTGAGCGATGACTCCGCCTTCCAGAGCCGGTTCATCCAGGAGGCCAGGGCCGCGGCCCGCCTGGCCGACCCGCACGTGGTCAACGTGTTCGATCAGGGCCAGGACGGCGAGCTCGCCTACCTGGTGATGGAGTACCTGCCCGGCATCACCCTGCGCGAGCTCCTGCGCGAACAGAAGCGCCTGACGATCCCGCAGACGATCACGATCATGGATGCGGTGCTCGCCGGGCTCTCCGCCGCGCACCGCGCAGGCATCGTGCATCGCGACGTCAAGCCTGAGAACGTGCTGCTCGCCGAGGACGGCCGGATCAAGATCGGCGACTTCGGGCTCGCCAGGGCGACGACCGCCAACACCGCCACCGGACAGCAGCTGCTGGGGACGATCGCCTACCTCGCGCCCGAACTGGTCACCCGCGGGACGGCGGACGCCCGCAGCGACATCTACGCGCTCGGCATCATGCTCTACGAGATGCTCGTGGGTGAGCAGCCGTACAAGGGCGAGCAGCCGATGCAGATCGCCTTCCAGCACGCGACCGAATCCGTGCCGCGCCCCAGCGTCCGCAACCCGGGGGTGCCCGAGCAGCTCGACGAGCTGGTGCTGTGGGCCACCGAGAAGTCCCCCGACGAGCGACCGGACGATGCTCAGCAGATGCTCGATCGTCTGCGCGAGATCGAACGCGGGCTCGGCATCGCCCCCGCCGTCGCGGCGGCGACCATGTCGCAGCGTTCCCAGGCGGATTCGGGCGACGTCACCAAGGTGATGCCGAGCACGATCGCGATCGCCGATCCGACCGCACCGGTGGCCGCGCCCGTCGACAACGCCACGCTGCTGCGTCGACGCTCGTCGCGTCGACGTGCGCGCGGCGCCTTCCTGCTGACGCTGGTTCTGCTGCTCGCGACCGTGGCCGGCGGAGTCGGCTGGTGGTTCGGGTCAGGACCGGGATCCCTCGTCGCCGTTCCTGCGGTCGCAGGGATGTCGTACGACGATGCGGCCAACGCTCTGACCGCCGAGGGGTTCGTCCCCGTCCGCGGCGAGGAGAACTCCATCGATGTCGCCCGCGACCAGACGATCCGCTCCGACCCCGACGAGGGCGCTCGACTCGACAAGGGCGCGGAGGTCACGGTCGTCGTCTCGATCGGCCCTGCATCGCACACGGCCGAGACACTCAACGGCAAGACCGAGCAGGAAGCCCGCGACTATCTGGCGGGCATCAAGGTCAACGTGGCCGAGCAGTCACTCGTGCTCTTCTCCGATGCCGATGCCGACCGCGTGATCAACGCCTTCGTCACCCCGCGCGACGGCGGCGAGGTGTATGCCTGCGCCGAGGGCTGCGAACTGCTCGAAGACGACTCGGTCGAGCTCTACGTCTCGGCCGGCGCGTTCCCCGATGTCGCGGGCATGTCCGTCGACCAGGCCACGAAGACCCTCACCGACAAGCAGCTCCAGGTCAGCGGAGACATCCAGTACGTCACGAGCGAGGACGTCGAGAAGGATCGCGTCATCGGCGTCGCCGATCGCGCCGAAGAGGGCAACTGGCGCCCCGGAGACCAGGTCCAGCTCATCGTGTCGACGGGTCCTCCCCTGTTCCCCGTGCCCGATGTCACCGGTATGAGTCGCGACGAGGCTGCGCAGGCGATTCGCGATGCGGGCTTCGAGCCCACGTGGAACGGCATCTGGAACGCCTTCCCCAACGATTTCACCGAGGTCACCGGATCGGATCCGGGCGAGGGCGAGCAGCGACGCAAGGGCACGAAGATCACCCTGCAGATCCGCAGCAGCGCCTTCTAGCCGCCGCGGCCACGGTGCCCGCAGTCGGCGTCGACGCACACCGCACAACAGAACCGCCCTCCCGGAGACTCCGGAAGGGCGGTTCTGACGTCGGCCTCGGCTCAGCGCTTCTCGAGCTCCTCGGCTACGAGGAATGCGAGCTCGAGCGACTGCATGTGGTTGAGGCGCGGATCGCACAGGCTCTCGTAGCGGGTCGCGAGAGCGGCCTCGTCGATGTGCTCCGATCCGCCGAGGCACTCGGTGACGTCGTCACCGGTGAGCTCCACGTGGATGCCGCCGGGGAACGTGCCGACGGCGCGGTGCGCCTCGAAGAATCCGCGGACCTCGTCGACGACATCGTCGAAGCGGCGCGTCTTGTATCCGGTCGGCGTGGTGATGCCGTTGCCGTGCATCGGGTCGGTCACCCAGAGCGGCTGGGCGCCGGAATCGCGGACCGCCTCGAGCAGCGGAGGAAGCGCGTCGCGGATCTTGCCCGCCCCCATTCGGGTGATGAACGTCAGCCTGCCCGGCTCGCGGTTCGGGTCGAGCTTGTCGATCAGCGCGAGGGCGGTCTCGGGGGTCGTGGTGGGTCCGAGCTTCACGCCGATCGGGTTGCGGATCTTGGAGAAGTAGTCGACGTGCGCACCGTCGAGCTCGCGGGTGCGCTCACCGATCCACAGGAAGTGCGCCGAGGTGTTGTACGGCGTGTCGGTGCGGGAGTCGATGCGGGTCATCGGGCGCTCGTAGTCCATGAGCAGTCCCTCATGCCCGGTGAAGAACTCCACCCGCTTGAGTTCGTCGAAGTCGGCACCCGCCGCCTCCATGAACTTGATGGCGCGGTCGATCTCCGCCGCCATACGCTCGTACCTCTGGTTGGCCGGATTCTGCGCGAAACCCTTGTTCCAGGAGTGCACCTCGCGCAGATCGGCGAAACCACCCTGCGTGAACGCCCGGATGAGGTTCAGCGTCGAGGCGGCCGTGTGGTACCCCTGCAGCAGGCGACCCGGATCGGGCTGACGCGACAGCTCGGTGAAGTCGTACCCGTTGACGATGTCGCCGCGGTAGGCGGGCAGTGTGACGTCGCCGCGCGTCTCCGTGTCGCTCGAACGGGGCTTCGCGAACTGCCCTGCCATGCGGCCCATCTTGACGATCGGCATCGATGCGCCGTACGTGAGCACGACCGCCATCTGCAGGACGGTCTTGATGCGGTTGCGGATCTGCTCGGCGGTCGCGCCGGCGAACGTCTCGGCGCAGTCGCCGCCCTGAAGCAGGAACGCCTGTCCGGATGCCGCACGCGCGAGACGGTCGCGGAGGTTGTCGACCTCGCCGGCGAACACCAGCGGCGGGAGCGCCCCGATCTGCGTGGAGACCTCGGCGACGCGCTCTGCGTCCGCCCACTGAGGCTGCTGCTTGATCGGGAGCGAACGCCACGCATCAAGCGCGTCGATGTGGTGCTGGAGCATGAGACCAGCCTAGTGCGCGCGTGGCGCGCCGGATGCCTCAGGACCGCTGTGTGACGCGGGCCGGAAGACGGTCTTTCACGGTCGACGCATACACGTCGTCGTACTGCTGCTCACCGAGGCGGTGGAGGGCGACCATGATCTCGTCGGTGACCGAGCGGAGGATGTATCTGTCGTTCTCCATACCCGCGTATCGCGAGAAGTCGAGGGGCTCGCCGATCACGATGCCGACCCGCACGACACGGGGCAGCCGCTGCCCGATCGGCATCGCGGTGTCGGTGTCCACCATGATCACGGGGACGACGGGGACCTTCGCCTCCAGCGCCATCCGGGCGATGCCCGTGCGACCCCGATAGAGTCTGCCGTCGGGACTGCGGGTCCCCTCCGGGTAGATCCCGAGGAGGTCGCCTCGACCGAGCACCTGGAGGCCGGTGTTGAGGGATGCCTCCGAGGCCTTGCCGCCGGAGCGATCGATGGGGATCTGCCCCGTGGCCTTCATGAAGAACTTGGTCGCCCATCCCTTGAGTCCGCGCCCGGTGAAGTAGTCGCTCTTCGCGAGGAAGGACATGGGGCGATCGATCATCAGCGGCAGGAAGATCGAGTCCGCGAAGGACAGGTGGTTGCTGGCGAGGATCGCGGCGCCGTTCGCGGGGATGTTCGCACGCCCGACGACCCATGGGCGGAACACCGCTTTGACCACGGGACCGATCGCGACGTACTTCATCAGCCAGTAGAACATCGAGGTGAAGTCTAGCGCCGAGACCGCGATCCGCCGCGCGCCGACCTACAGCTCCACATCGGGCGACTGGGTTTCACAAAACATGCGACCGAGTCTCATGCCCTAGACTCGTGTGCAACCCAGTGCCCGACCGGTACCGAAGGAGCTACCGTGGTCCAATTCGAAGTCCCCGCCGTCGTCCCCGCCGATCCCGATGCGAACATCGCCGACCTGCTGGCCCAGCGCGTCGCGGCGACGCCGGATCGCCCCCTCTTCTCCGTGCCGGACGGCGACGGATGGCGCGACATCAGCGCCTCCGCCTTCGAGACCGCGGTGATCGCCCTGGCCAAGGGCCTCGTCGCCGCCGGCATCCAGCCCGGTGAGAAGGTCGGCTTCCTCGCCCGAACCACCTATGAGTGGACGCTCGTCGATTTCGCCCTCTTCTACTCCGGCGCCGTGATGGTCCCGATCTACGAGACCAGCTCGCCGTCGCAGATCCAGTGGATCCTCGAAGACTCCGGCGCCATCGCGCTGATCGTCGAGTCCCCCGAGCACTTCGCCCGGGTCGACGAGGTGCGGGGCGACCTGCCCCTGCTCCGCGAGATCTGGCAGCTGCACCTCGGCGCGATCGACACGCTCACCGCGCAGGGCGCATCGGTCACCGATGCCGAGATCGAACGACGGCGCGGCATCGCGGTCGGCTCCGACATCGCCACGCTGATCTACACATCCGGCTCCACGGGTCGCCCCAAGGGCTGCGTGCTGACCCACAGCAACTTCGTCGAACTCTCGCGCAACTCCGCCAAGGCCCTGGACGCCGTCGTGCAGACCCCAGGATCGTCCACGCTGCTGTTCATCACGACGGCTCACGTGTTCGCCCGCTTCATCTCCATCCTCAACATCCACGCCGGAGTGCGCACCGGGCACCAGCCCGACACGCGACAGCTTCTTCCCGCACTCGGATCCTTCAAGCCGACCTTCCTGCTCGCCGTCCCCCGCGTCTTCGAGAAGGTCTACAACTCCGCCGAGCAGAAGGCGGAGGCCGGCGGCAAGGGCAAGATCTTCCGCGCCGCCGCCGACGTCGCGATCGAGCACTCCAAGCTGCTCGAAGAGGGCAAGAGCATCCCGTTCGGCATGAAGCTGAAGTTCGCGCTGTTCAACAAGCTCGTCTACGGCAAGCTGCGGGACGCCATGGGCGGGCGCGTCGTGTACGCGGTCTCGGGATCCGCTCCGCTCGGAGCGCGCCTCGGGCACTTCTTCCACAGTCTCGGTGTCGTGATCCTCGAGGGCTACGGCCTCACGGAGACGACGGCGCCCGCGACCGTCAACCTCGCCGACAAGTCCAAGATCGGCACGGTCGGTCCCTCGCTCCCCGGAGTGGGCGTGCGGCTCGCAGACGACGGCGAGATCGAGGTCAAGGGCGTCAACGTCTTCAAGGAGTACTGGAACAACCCCGAGGCGACCGCCGCGGCGTTCAGCGACGACGGCTGGTTCCACACCGGCGACATCGGCAGCTTCGACTCCGAGGGGTTCCTCACCATCACCGGCCGCAAGAAGGAGATCATCGTGACGGCCGGCGGCAAGAACGTCGCACCGGCAGCGCTCGAAGACCCGATCCGCGCGAATCCGATCATCGGGCAGGTCGTGGTCGTCGGAGATCAGCGCCCCTTCATCTCGGCTCTCATCACCCTCGACCCCGAGATGCTGCCGACCTGGCTGGCCAACGCCGGGCTGCCGAAGGACATGTCGCTGGCCGAGGCATCGACCAACGACGCCGTGCGGGCCGAGATCCAGCGCGCCGTGGATGCCGCGAACTCCCGTGTCTCGCGCGCCGAGTCCATCCGCAAGTTCACGATCCTCGACAGCGAATGGACCGAGGCCTCCGGGCACCTGACGCCGAAGCTGTCGATCAAACGGAACGTGATCATGAGCGACTTCGCCGACGAGGTCTCTGCGATCTACGATGAGCCGGTGACCACGACGAACGTCGCCATCGGCGGCTGAGCGCACACCCCGGATACGAGAGAGGCCCCGCCATGACGGCGGGGCCTCTCTCGTATCCGGGGGTCGTCAGAACCAGGCGCTCTCACGCACCTCGCGCATGGCGCGCTTGCGGGTCTCGGCGTCCAGCCTGCTGAGGTAGAGCTTTCCGTCGAGGTGGTCCGTCTCGTGCTGCAGCGCCTGCGCGAGCAGCCCGTCGCCCTGCAGGACGACAGCCTCGCCATCGAGGTCGATCCCCTCGACACGGGCCCAGGGATGACGCAGCGCATCGTGCCACAGCCCGGGCACGGACAGGCACCCCTCTCCCGTCGGGACGGGCTCGCCACGCACCTCGGCGAGCACGGGGTTCAGCACGTATCCGATGTCCCCGTCGATGTTGTAGCTGAATGCGCGCAGCGCCACACCGATCTGCGGGGCGGCGACGCCGGCACGGCCAGGCAGCTCGACGGTGTCGACGAGATCAGCGACCAGTGCACGCACACCGTCATCGATCGCGCCGATCGGCGTGCACACGGTGCGGAGCACGGGGTCTCCGAAGACACGGATCTCACGGACGGTCATCAGGCGTCCTTCGCTCGGAGTCCCTCGACGAGCAGCGCGGCGAGCTCTCGTGCCGCGACCCGCGTCTCGGGCTGCAGGTTGGCGAACACGATCGTCCCGCCCCCGGCGATCTGCGCGTCATAGGGCATGCGCACGACCTTCTTGGCGCGGGTGCGGAAATGCGCCTCGAGCTCGTTCAGCCGAACCAGCGGGGCGCCCGGCGTCGACTGATTGAGCACCACGACCGCGTCCCGCGCCTGGTCGGCGTACCCGTTGCTCTCCAGCCAGGTGAGCGTCTCGGAGGCGAGGCGCGCCTCGTCGACGCTGAGCCCCGACACGATCACGATCTGGTCGGCGAGGTCGAGCGTGGCCGACATCACCGAGTGGACGATGCCTGTGCCGGTGTCGGTGAGCACCAGCGAGTAGTAATGCGCGGCCACTCCCGCCACATCGCGGTAGTCGCTGTCGCTGAACGCCTCCGCGATCCGCGGATCCGAGTCCGAGGCGAGCACGTCCAGCCGAGTCGCGTCCCGCGCGACGATCGCGGAGATGTCGTGGTATCCCCGGACCTCGTCATGGATGCGGACCAGGTCGCGCACCGAGCGCTTGTGGTTCGGTCGCACCACTCGATCGGCGAGCGTCCCCCGGTCCGGATTCGCGTCGACCGCGATCACGCGATCGTCCCTGGCGTCCGCGAGTGCCATGCCCAGCAGAGCGGTGATGGTCGTCTTGCCCACGCCACCCTTGCGGGAGAGCACGGGCACGAAACGCGCGTTCCCCACGATGGGGGCTGCGATCCGTGCGCTGAGGGCCTTGCGCTCGCGCGCGCGTCGCCCGTCGCCGATGTTGATGCGGCGTCCGGAGATCGTGTACAGGAAGTGGCTCCAGGCGCCCTCCGGCTCGGGCTTGGTGACGCGGTGGGGATCCAGCAGCCGATCCGCGGTGAGCAGATCGGCGCTCTCGCGGGCAGAATCCCCGAGGTCGTCGAGCCTCTTCGAGGTGAGCTGCACGTCCGTGCGCGACGCCCGGCCTTCGCGTGGCGCGACAGGCGCGCTCCTCGTTGTGTCCACTGTCGGACTCTCCTTCTTGGCAAGCGATGCCGCTGCCGCGGATCTGCGGGAGGTGGGCACGGATGCGGTGTCGGCGCGCGCACGAGCGACGAAGGCCGCCGCCGCGGTAGCATCCTCCGCGTCGATGCCACCGGTGGTCACGGCGGGCTCGGGCTGCGGCAGCGGTTCGATCTCGGGCTCAGGCTCAGGAACTGTCTCGGGCTCCGGCTCAGGCTCAGGCTCCGGCTCCGGCTCCGGCTCCGACTCCGACTCCGACTCCGACTCCGGCTCCGGCTCCGGCTCCGGCTCAGGCTCAGGCTCAGGCTCAGGCTCAGGCTCAGGCTCAGGCTCCGGCTCCGGCTCAGGCGCGAGTTCGACCTCGACCTCAGCCTCCGGCGCAGGTTCGTCCTCAGTCTCGAGGTACTCCGGCTCGACCTCGGGCTCGGCGTCCTGCGCCGGCGTCCGCTCTGTGTGACGCTCAGGCTCGAGTTCGACCTCCGCGAGCTCGGGCTCCGATTCAACCTCAACTTCAACTTCAAGTTCGGTCGGCTTCAGCAGCGGATCGGCTTCGGCGTCGGCGTCGGCTTCGACTTCGGGCAGCGTGTCCGCCTCCGGCTCCGGCTCTGCCTCTGCCTCCGGCTCCGGCTCCGGCTCCGGCTCCGGCTCCGGCTCGACGGGAAGCTCGATGATCATCGGCGCACTGCCCAGCGCAGGCGGCGATGCGATACCCGCCGCGAGTGTCTCTGCGGCCGCCTTCGACGCGGCGACTGGCTCGTCGACGATGAGGTCGGCGATGACCTCGCCGTCGACGACCCCGTCGTCTTCGAGGTCGTCGTCGTCGTCCGTCGGCAGAACCACGCTCACCTGAGCGGTGTTTCCGAGGATGCTGATGTGCGAGGTGTCCAGGGATGCGGCGTCATCGAGCACCCCCCGGGATTCCTCATCGGGCGTATCTGCCACTTTCTTCGGGGTCACGTCGTAGCTCCAAGCTTGTGCGGGCCTCGGGTGCGCTGGTGAGCGCGGCCTCGCCCGCACAAGATTAGTGCGCGGGAGTGATCACGACCAAAAGATCCCCCGCTTCCACCTGCTGCGTGGTGCCGATCGCGAGACGTCCGATCACGCCGTCGACCGTCGCGGTGATGGCGGCCTCCATCTTCATCGCCTCGATGGAGGCGACCGGCTCGCCGGCGCGCACCGAGGCTCCGACCTCGACCTTGAGGGTGACCACTCCCGAGAACGGGGCCGCGATCTGACCGGGCACCGAGGTGTCGGCCTTCTCCACATCGTGCGCGTCGACCGCCACGGATCGATCGCGCATGAACACCGGACGCAGCTGCCCGTTCAGGGTGGTCATCACGGTGCGCATGCCCTTGTCATCCGCATCGCCGATCGCCTCCAGGCCGACGAACAGCTCCACTCCACGGTCGATCTCGACCCGGTGCTCCTGACCTTGGACGAGCCCGTAGAGGTAGTCCGAGGTGTCGATTACGGAGAGGTCTCCGTACTGCTCGCGCACCTGGGCGAACTCCCGAGTGGGCGCGGGGAAGAGCAGCGCATTGAGTCGCGCGCGTCGTGACGCGCTGTCACCCGCGAGAGCGGCCTCGTCGTCTGCCGAGATGTCCGTCAGGCCGACCCGCACCGAACGTCCGGCGAGCACCTTGGTGCGGAACGGCTCCGGCCAGCCGCCAGGAAGCTCGCCGAGCTCACCCGCCATGAACCCGACGACCGAATCCGGAACGTCGTACTTCTGGGGGTTGGCCTCGAAGTCCGCGGGATCCGCCTTCACCGCCGCGAGGTGCAGAGCGAGATCTCCGACCACCTTCGACGACGGCGTCACCTTCGGAACACGCCCGAGGATGCGGTCCGCGGCGGCGTACATGTCCTCGATCAGCTCGAAATCATCGGCGAGCCCCAGCACCTTCGCCTGCTGGCGCAGGTTCGACAGCTGGCCACCCGGGATCTCATGGTGGTAGACGCGCCCCGTGGGCCCGGGCAGCCCGGACTCGAACGGCGCGTAGACGCGGCGCACCGCCTCCCAGTACGGTTCGAGGTCCGAGACGCTGCCGAGGTCGAGACCGCTGTCGCGCTCGGTGTGCGCGAGTGCGGCCACGAGCGACGACAAGGACGGCTGGCTGGTCGTCCCCGACAGCGGGGCGGATGCCGCATCCACGGCGTCGACCCCGGCGGCGGCGGCCGCGAGGAGCGTCGCGAGCTGGCCGCCCGCGGTGTCGTGCGTGTGCAGGTGCACGGGCAGGTCGAAGCGTTCGCGCAGGGCGGTGACGAGCTTCGCCGCCGCGGCAGGTCGCAGCAGCCCCGCCATGTCCTTGATGGCGATGATGTGCGCGCCGGCGGCGACGATCTGATCGGCGAGTCCCAGGTAGTAGTCGAGGGTGTAGAGGTCCTCCGACGGATTCAGCAGATCGCCCGTGTAGCAGAGCGCCACCTCGGCCACGGCCGTGCCGGTGCGTCGCACGGCCTCGATCGCGGGACGCATCTGCTCGACGTCGTTCAGCGCGTCGAAGATGCGGAAGATGTCCACCCCGCTGTCGGCCGCCTCCCTGACGAAGGCGTCGGTGACGGCCGTGGGGTACGGGGTGTAGCCGACCGTGTTGCGTCCGCGGAGCAGCATCTGGATCGCGACGTTCGGCAGCGCGGCCCGCAGACTGTCGAGGCGCTCCCACGGGTCCTCACCGAGGAAGCGCAGCGCCACGTCGTATGTCGCCCCTCCCCAGGCCTCGACCGACAGCAGCCCCGGTGTCAGTCGGGCGATGTGCGGCGCGACGGCGACGAGGTCCCGCGTGCGCACCCGGGTCGCGAGCAGCGACTGGTGGGCGTCGCGGAACGTCGTGTCGGTGATCGCGAGCGCGGTCTGGGCGCGCAGATCCCTCGCGAACTCTTCGGGACCCCGCTCGAGCAGCCGCTGCCGCGAACCTGCCGGCGGCTCGGTCGCGAGATCGATCCGCGGGAGCTTGGTTCTGGGATCCAGAGCGCCGGGATGCGCGCCGTGCGGCTTGTTGACCGTGACGTCGACCAGCCAGTTCAATATCTTCGTGCCGCGGTCCTTCGACTCGCGACCGCGCAGGAGGTCGGGGCGCTCGTCGATGAACGAGGTGCTCACGTCTCCCGCGATGAATGCCTCGTCCTCGAGCAGCGCCTGCAGGAACGGGATGTTGGTCGACACCCCGCGGATGCGGAACTCCGCGAGCGCGCGCCGCGCACGAGCGACGGCCGCCGGGTAGTCGCGCCCTCGGCAGGTCAGCTTGGCGAGCATGGAGTCGAAGTGCGGACTGATCTGCGCGCCCTGATGCACGGTGCCGCCGTCGAGTCGGATGCCCGCGCCGCCGGGGGAACGGTACGTCGTGATCTTGCCCGTGTCGGGTCGGAATCCCTGCGTGGGGTCTTCGGTGGTGATCCGGCACTGCAGCGCGGCACCCCTGACGTGCAGATTCTGCTGCTCCAGCCCGAGCTCGGCGAGCGTCTGCCCTGCGGCGATGCGCATCTGGCTCTGCACGAGGTCGACGTCCGTGACCTCTTCGGTCACGGTGTGCTCGACCTGGATGCGGGGATTCATCTCGATGAAGACGACCTCGCCGGCGCGCTCCCCCGCGGTCTCGAGCAGGAACTCCACCGTCCCCGCGTTCTCGTACCCGATCGACCGGGCGAACGCCACGGCGTAACCGTGCAGAGCTGTGCGGATGTCGTCGTCGAGGTTCGGCGCCGGAGCGATCTCCACGACCTTCTGATGCCGACGCTGCACCGAGCAGTCGCGCTCGAAGAGGTGAACCGTCTCGCCGGTCTTGTCGGCGAGGATCTGCACCTCGATGTGCCGGGGACGCAGCACCGCCTGCTCGAGAAACATCCGCGGATCTCCGAACGCGCTGCCCGCCTCACGCATGGCCTCGGCGAGGGCAGGGGCGAGTTCCGCCGCCGACTCGACACGACGCATGCCACGACCACCTCCACCGGCGACCGCCTTGGCGAAGAGGGGGAAGCCGATGTCCTCGGCCTCGGCGACGAGGACATCGATGTCGTCGGAGGCCTCGGTCGACCGCAGCACCGGCACGCCGGCACCGATGGCGTGGCGCTTGGCCTCGACCTTGTTGCCCGCCATCTCGAGCACGGACGCGGGCGGCCCGATGAAGACGATGCCGTTCGCCGCAGCCTTCTCGGCGAGCTCCGGGTTCTCCGACAGGAAGCCGTAGCCGGGGTAGATCGCATCGGCGCCTGCGTCCTTCGCGACCCGGATGATCTCGTCGACGTCGAGATATGCGCGGACCGGATGCCCGCGCTCACCGATCTCATAGGCCTCATCCGCTTTCAGCCGATGGACCGAGCCGCGGTCCTCATGAGGGAAGACGGCCACCGTCCTCGCCCCGACCTCGAAAGCCGCTCGGAAGGCGCGGATCGCGATCTCGCCGCGGTTGGCCACAAGGATCTTCTGGAACATGCACACCTCTGAAAGCTCGATGCGCGCGGGATTCCTCGCGCATGGGGCGGGGCTGAGTGTGCACCCAGCCTAGGGGAAGGTAACGTGGTGTTCGTGCACGTACTCAGCGTCAGCTCTCTCAAGGGAGGCGTCGGCAAGACGACCGTGACCCTCGGCTTGGCCTCAGCGGCCTTCGCCCGTGGTGTCCGAACGCTCGTCGTCGACCTCGACCCGCAGTCCGATGTGTCCACCGGCATGGACATCCAGGTGGCCGGTCGGCTCAACATCGCCGACGTCCTCGCCAACCCCAAGGAGAAGGTCGTCCGTCAGGCGATCACCTCCAGCGGCTGGGCGAAGGCGCACCCCGGCACGATCGACGTGCTGATCGGCAGCCCCTCGGCGATCAACTTCGACGGGCCGCACCCGAGCGTCCGCGACGTCTGGAAGCTCGAAGAGGCACTCGCCGCCGTCGAGGCCGACTACGACCTCGTGCTCGTCGACTGCGCCCCGTCTCTGAACGCCCTGACCCGCACGGCATGGGCCGCGAGCGACCGGGTCATGGTCGTCACCGAGCCCGGACTCTTCTCCGTCGCTGCGGCCGATCGCGCGCTGCGTGCGATCGAGGAGATCCGCCGCGGACTCTCGCCGCGCCTGCAGCCCCTCGGCATCGTCGTGAATCGCGTGCGCCCGCAGTCGATCGAGCATCAGTTCCGCATCAAGGAGCTGCGTGACATGTTCGGCCCCCTCGTGCTCTCGCCGCAGCTCCCCGAGCGCACGTCGCTGCAGCAGGCGCAGGGCGCAGCGAAGCCGCTGCACATCTGGCCGGGAGACTCGGCCCAGGAGCTCGCCTCCGACTTCGATCAGCTGCTCGACCGGATCATCCGCACCGGGCGCATCCCGGTGAGCGATTCCGGCGCCCCCGCCTGATCGACCCCGGACAGCAGAACGGCCATCCTCTCGCGAGGGTGGCCGTTTCTTCGTGTGCACCCGCTCCGGTGCTCGGGCGGGATGAGTGTCAGGCGGATCGCTTGGTGCGTCGGGCGGAGAGCTCGTCGACGGGGTCGGGCACCGTGGCGTCGAAGGCGACGAGGGTGGACTCGACCTCGCGGAGAACTTTGCCGACAGCGATGCCGAACACGCCCTGGCCGCGGCTGACGAGATCGATGACCTCGTCGTTGGAAGTGCAGAGGTAGACAGAGGCCCCATCGCTCATCAGCGTCGTGCCCGCGAGGTCACGGATGCCCGCTCGACGCAGCTCGTCGACGGCTGTGCGGATCTGCTGCAGCGAGATGCCGGTGTCGAGCAGACTCTTCACGAGCTTCAGGACGAGGATGTCGCGGAAGCCGTAGAGGCGCTGCGATCCCGAGCCGTTCGCTCCGCGGACCGTCGGCTCGACCAGCTCGGTGCGAGCCCAGTAGTCGAGCTGCCGATAGGTGATACCCGCCGCCCGTGCCGCTACCGCTCCGCGGTATCCGACCTCGTCATCCATGGCCGGCAGGCCGTCGGTGAAGAGGAGTTCGGGCGCGAACCGCGGGTCGTCTGCACGCTCATCCGCACTCATGTGAAATCCTCCTCGGAGCTGATACATCCACGCTAGAGCAGCCCCCCGGTACCGGCAATGACATACGCACGACCGCGGAGGTGTGTCGCAACCAGTTCGTTACGAAAGCAGTCGCTCGATCGCGTCCTTGACGAAGAGCGAGCGCACCTCGTCGATCTTGGCCGCGAGCGTCGGTGCCATCTCGCTCGCCTTCGCTCGTGACGTCGCGTCCGTTCGCCGCAGCAGCGATGACATGGCCGATTCGATCAGCGCGACCTCGCGCTCCGCTCCCTGCCGCAGAGACCGGAGGTGACGGGGCTCGATGCCGTGACGGTCGAGTGCGACCAGCCCGCGCAGAAGAGTGACCGTCGCCTCCGAGTAGTACTCCTGGGCCACGATCACGCCGGTGCTGATCGCATCGTTGAGCAGCTGCGGACCGGCACCGGCTGCCGACAGCAGCTCCGCTCGGCGGTACCGGCGTGCCGCGGGCGCGATGGATGGCGGCGGCACGAGGGCCGTGGACTCGCCGTTCGCCTCGGCCTCGTCGAGCTGCTCGCGGATCACGCTGAGCGGCAGATAGTGATCACGCTGCAGGGTGAGCCCGAGGCGCAGTCGTTCGATGTCGGACGACGAGAACTTGCGGTAGCCCGACTCGGTGCGCGACGGACTGACGATGCCCTGGACCTCGAGGAAGCGGAGCTTGCTGGAGGTGAGTTCGGGAAATTCCGGGGTCAGCCGTGCGAGCACCTGACCGATGCTCAGCAGGCCGGATGACGCGGAGCGTTCGCGGGCGGGGGACGCCGCCATCAGTCGATCGCCGCGACGCGATCGAGCGGAGAGGCGAAGAAGTTCAGGCGGAACTTGCCGACCCGAAGCTCGGTGCCGTCGGCCAGCACGCTGCGGTCGACGCGCTCGCCGTTCACGTACGTGCCGTTGAGCGACCGCTGATCGATGATCTCGAACGTCGTTCCCGATCGGGTGAACTCCGCATGCCGCCGGGACACCGTGACGTCGTCGAAGAAGATGTCGGCTTCGGGGTGGCGTCCGACGGTCGTCACATCGGTGTCGAGCAGGTAGCGGGCTCCCGCGAGGGCGCCTGAGCGCACCAGCAGCAGGGCCGAACCCGAGGGCAGCGCCGAGATGGCGCTCTGCTCCACATCCGTGAGCTCCACGCCGAAGGGGATGAAGGAGAGGTCCGAGTCATGCCCGAACGTCTGCGTCACGTCGTGTCTCTGCTCGCCGGGACGGTGGATCGCGGCGTCTCCGCCCGATCGATTCTGGCTGTCTGTCACTATGCCCTCCTAAGTCCTCCAGACTAACTGATCGGATGCCCCTCGCGGGAGCGCCGTCCACACTCAGACATCGCCTATCGGGCCTGCATAGGCTGAAGGGGTGAAAACCTCCACTCGCCGCCTCCCCGCGACCCCGCTCGCCCTCGCCGCAGCGCTGCTGACCGCGTTCCTGGTGATGTTCGCTCCGCTCTCCGCGTCGGCACACGACAGCCTTGTCGCCTCCTCCCCCGAGGCCGACGGCACCGTCGAGACGCTGCCGACCGAGCTGACCCTCACGTTCAGCGCCGACCTCATCGCGGGCGGGAATGCGACCGAGGTCGTGGTCACCGATCCGTCGGGGGCGTCGGTGACCTCCGGTGCGGCGGCCGTGAGCGGTGCGACGGTCACCCAGCCGCTCACCGGCGAAGGTCCTGCCGGCGGGTACCACGTGATCTGGAGGGTCGTCTCCAGCGACGGGCACGCCACCTCCGAAGAGTTCGACTTCACCGTGACCACGAGCACCGTGAGCACGACCACGGAGGAGCCGACCGCCGCGCCGACCGCCGAGCCGACCGCGACCGCGACGCCCGAGCCGACGACCACCGTCGGCCCCGACGCCGGTGTCACGTCGGCGCCGGAGGAGAGCACCGGATCGTCCGCCTCCGCGTGGATCTGGGGCATCTCGATCGCGGGCATCGCGATCGCCGTGGGAGTCGCGATCTGGCTCTCGATCCGCAGGCGTCGTGGCACCGATACCGGTGCGGCTGCGCCCGATTCCGACACCCCCGCAGGGCGATAGGCTGGACGCATGCCACACTACGATGTCGTCATCCTCGGTGCAGGTCCTGGTGGATACGTCGCTGCTGTCCGCAGCGCGCAGCTGGGTCTGTCGACCGCCATCATCGAAGAGAAGTACTGGGGCGGTGTCTGCCTCAACGTGGGCTGCATCCCCTCCAAGGCGCTCCTGAAGAACGCGGAGCTCGCGCACACGCTCAACCACAAGGCCGACTTCTTCGGCATCTCGGGCGAGTTCACGATCGACTACGGCAAGGCGTTCGACCGCAGCCGCGTCGTCGCAGACGGTCGCGTCAAGGGCATCCACTTCCTGATGAAGAAGAACAAGGTCACGGAGTACGACGGCCGCGGCACGTTCACCGGGCCGAAGGCGATCTCGGTCGCCAAGTCCGACGGTTCCACCGAAGAGGTCACGTTCGACAACGCGATCATCGCCACCGGATCCAAGGTCCGCCTCCTCCCCGGCGTGCAGCTGAGCGACAACGTCGTGACCTACGAGGAGCAGATCCTCAGCCGTGAGCTGCCGAAGTCCATCGTGATCGTCGGCGCCGGCGCCATCGGCATGGAGTTCGCCTACGTGATGACCAACTACGGGGTCAAGGTCACGATCATCGAGTTCCTCGACCGCGCGCTCCCCAACGAGGACCCCGACGTGTCGAAGGAGATCGCGAAGCAGTACAAGAACTACGGCGTCGACATCCTCACCTCCACCAAGGTCGAGTCCGTGGTCGACAACGGCTCGTCCGTCACCGTCTCGTACACCGGCAAGGACGGACAGCAGACGTCGATCGAGGCCGACAAGGTGCTCATGTCGGTCGGATTCGCCCCGAACGTCGAGGGCTTCGGGCTCGAGGCGACCGGCGTGAAGCTGACCGAGCGCGGTGCCATCGACATCGACGACCACATGCGCACCAACGTCGAGGGCATCTACGCCATCGGCGACGTCACGGCCAAGCTGCAGCTCGCCCACGTGGCCGAGGCACAGGGAGTCGTCGCCGCCGAGACCATCGGCGGCGCCGAGACGCAGACTCTGGGCGACTACCGCATGATGCCCAGGGCCACGTTCTCGCAGCCCCAGGTCGCATCGTTCGGGCTCACCGAGCAGCAGGCCAAGGACGAGGGCCACGAGGTGAAGGTCGTCACGTTCCCGTTCATGGCCAACGGCAAGGCCCATGGCCTCGGAGAGCCCGTCGGGTTCGTGAAGATGATCGCCGACGCAGAGCACCTCGAGCTGCTCGGCGCGCACATGATCGGCCCCGACGTCTCGGAGCTTCTGCCCGAGCTGACGCTCGCGCAGAAGTGGGACCTCACCGCCCTCGAGCTGGCCCGCAACGTGCACACGCACCCGACGCTGTCGGAGGCACTGCAGGAGGGCTTCCACGGCCTCGCGGGGCACATGATCAACTTCTGATCCCCCGGATCGGTTCGAAGGCCCGGGCGCACTCACGTGCGACCGGGCCTTCGCCGTCTCACCGCGCGATCGCTCCGTCGCGTCGCAGTTCGAGCCGAGAAGGCAGCCGAAAGCGGACGACCCACCCCGCGGGCGCAGCGGCGGAGAGCTCCCCCCGCGTGTACGAGCGACGGATGCTGATGAGGCCGTCCTCGCGGATGAACGATCCACGCAGGAACGTCCGCGCGAACACCCAGGTCACAGCGTCGTATAGCGCATAGGCGACCCTGCTGCGGGCGATGTCACGATGCACCACGAGACCCCCCTCGCCGACGAGCCCGACCGAATCGCTCAGCACCCCCTGCAGTTCGGCGTCGCTCAGGTGGTGCAGAAGATGATTCGAGAAGACGACGTCGTACCGAGTCCCTTCGCTGAGGAGATCTGTCGAGAGCGCATGGCGGTACTGCACGCCGGATCCCTCATCGTGAGCGACGGCCCAGCCGACGGCACGCTCGTCGGCGTCCAGGGCGGTGATCTCGGCACGGAGGCCCTCACGTCGCAAGCGCACGGCGATCATGCGGCAGACGTCGCCACCACCGGCACCGATGTCGAGGATGCGGATGGGACCGCGACGTGCGCGCGGCCGGATGTCGCGGCGGTAGAGCCGGCCCGTGCCCGAGACGAGGGCATTGACCAGCCGGAAGCGCTCGTACGTGCGTTCCAGCATCCCGAGGTCCGCGTCGGGGTCGTCCATGAGCTCGCGCGCGCCGGAGGCGCGGATCGACAGGTCGTGTCTCACGCGACGCCGGACGTCACGGTCATGAGAGCGCTCTCGGCCGTCAGTCCAGGGCCGAAGGCCATCGCCGCGATGCGGGACCCGTCCGCCGCGCCCTCGTCGAGGATCCGCCGGATGACGAAGAGGATGGTCGCACTGGACATGTTCCCGTACTCCCGCAGCGTCTCGCGCGCGGGCTGCATCTGGACGTCGCTGAGACCGAGTCGCTCCTGCACCCGATCGAGGATGCTGCGACCACCGGGGTGGATCGCCCAGTGCTCCACCCGTTCCCCCACGCGCCCCTGCGCGAAGGCCGCGGCGAGCTCCCCCTCGTGCGCGTAGAGCGGACCGACGGCCCCGATGATCGTCTCGCCGATGATCTGCGGCACCCTCGTCGACAGGATCATCTCGAAGCCGTGATCGCCGATCGTCCACGCCATGTCCCGCTCCCCCTCGGGGGCGATCGCCGTGTGGAAGCCGTCGAGGCGCACGGCTGGGACGGGTGTCGCGAGGTCCCTCGCGGTGACGATCCCGGCAGCCGCGCCGTCGGCGAACAGCGAGTTGGCGACGATCAGATCGGGGTCCTCCGAGGAGCGCAGATGCACCGTGCAGAGCTCGACGCTGACGACCAGTACGACCGCATCGGGATCCGCCGCGCAGAACTGACTCGCCGCTCGCAGTGCCGGCATGGAGGCGTAGCAGCCCATGAATCCCAGATGGTAGCGCTGGACGCTGTCGGCGAGACCCAGCCCCCGGACGATCTCGTACTCGGGTCCGGGAGCGTGGAATCCTGTGCACGACACGGTGATGACATGCGTGATGTCCGCAGCCACGACGTCGGGGTCCGCGTCCAGCGCCTGTCGGGCGACCTCGACGAACAGACGCGAGGCCTCCGTCACGTAGACGTCGTTGCGCGCCTTCGTCCCCGGCGACAGCAGCAGACCCGTGTCGGGATCGAGGAAGGTCGGCGGGTCGGTCGGCGCCGCGGCAGGCGCGAGTTCCTCGATCACCGTATGACGGGTGTCGATGCCCGAACCGTTGAACGAGGCTCCGATGATGCGGGTCGCGAGGCGCCCCACATCCGGCTGGGCGGCGAAGATGTCACGGACGGCGTCCTGCTCGATGACGGTGTCGGGAACGATCGTGCGCAGCGAGCGGAGTACGGCGGAACGGCTCATATCGCTCACTCAAGCACGATTCCGCCGGGACGGTGAAGGGGCTTGCGGTGCGTGTCAGAAACCCAGAGCACGGGCGAGCTTCGACCCCGATGCCGCCTCGCGTCCGCCTGCGGCGGCGACCGCCGATTCGACGGCGTCGAACAGCGCGGCGCGTCCTGCCGCATCGGCGGGGGCGGCGGGGCCCAGCTCGAACTCCCATTCGCGCCATTCGCGACGGATGTCCTGTCGGAGGTCCGTCGCACGTACCTGATCGTCGACGAACTCGGCGATCACCCCGCTGTCTCCGGTGAGCAGGTACGCGGTGCGCGTGTTCTCGATGCGAGCGAGGGGCGACAGCGGCGCGGTGGTCCACTGCGACAGGGTCGATGTCACCGCATCGGGGACGCGGTCGTCATCACCCAGCGGCCAGCCCATCTCGACTCTGCCGTCTCCCTCGCGCGGACCCTTGATGTGCCATCCGGCATCGGGGCCGCCGGTGCGCCGGCGTAGAGCCACCCCCGCGCGGGACAGCGCGGCGTCATCGGTGTCGAGGTAGCGGGCGTCGAGTTCGCGCACCTCGCCCTCGGACACCGCGGTGACGCCAGGCAGGTCGCTCCACTGCGGCAACGGCGTGCGGGTGTCGACATCGTACTTGCGCTCGATCTCGACGACCCGCGACGGGGCGTCGCCCGACTGCGGAGCGCCCGGCTCAGTCATCCGAGGGGTTGAGTTCCTCGAGGGATTCGTCGAACCAGTAGTCCACCTCGGTGGGGCCGTCGGCGTCGCCGGTGTTCTGCGCTTCACCGCGGCGGTTGTACACCACCTGGGTCTCGCTGTAGGGGACGATCAGCTTGTCGTCCGCGTCGCCGAGAGGAATGATCTGCCCGTCGAGCGGGCCGCCGTGAAGTCGTGCGAGTGCCATGTCCTCACCCTATCCCCGCGGCCGCGCATCGGGCGTTCACCGCGCGATGATGCCCAGAAGTGCGCCGAGGATCATCCATGGGCCGAAGGCGATCCGTGTGGCACCGTCGGCCCGGCGCAGCACCATCAGCCCCATCGCGTACAGCGCGCCGACCACGAAGGCGGATGCTGCGCCCACGGCGAGCGCCTGCCACCCGTGCCATGCGAGAGTCAGCCCGATGACGGCCGCGAGCTTGACGTCTCCTCCGCCGATCCCCTGTCGACTGAGCACACGGAGCACCGCGTAGAAGCCGCCGAGGATCAGCATTCCCAGCAGGGCCCTGACGGTCGCCCCGCTCTCGGCTGCGACGGCGGCGTCGACCGCCACGAGGATGACGAGGACGCCCAGGGTGGGGAGCACGATCCGGTCCGGCAGCCGATGGGTGCGGATGTCGATGACGACCAGCCTGCAGCCGACGGCGAACAGGGCGACATGAACGATCACGACGATGACGGTGCGGAGATCCATGCCCGGAAGGCTAGGAGACCGCGAGGGGTCGCGAGCGCGGGGTGTGGATAACGTCTCTCGCCGATGTCGGGGGTTCGAACTATCGTCGACTACTCCAGTTGATTTATTAGTACATATCTTCGAGGATGGAATCATGGGGATCGGGCTCGATGCGGTGACCGCGCTCTCTCCGGGTGGCGACTCTCGCGCCGGAGAGGTCCTTCGGCTGCGCCGCGAGATCAGCCGGATGCAGCGCCGCCGCAGCGAGCACCCCCTGCTCCCCCTCGAGCCGGCGTTCTCGACCCTGCTCCCCGACGAAGGCCTGCAGACCGGGACGACGTACACCGTCTCCCCCTCGCCCAGCCTGGTCCTCTCGCTGCTCGCCGCCGCATCGCGGAAGGGTCACTGGTGCGCGGTGGTCGGCATGCCCACGCTGGGAGTCGAGGCCGCTGCGGCCTTCGGCATCGAACTGCCCCGGCTGATCCTCGTGCCCGACCCGGGCGACCGCTGGCTCGCCGTGACCTCCGCACTCGCCGAGGTCGTCCCTCTCATCGCCGTGCACCCGGGAGGCAGGGCGCGAGACACCGACGTGTCGCGATTGAGCGCTCGACTCAGAGACCGCGGCAGCACGCTCCTCGTCGCCGAGTCCGCCGACTCGGGGGCCTGGCCGCAGAGCGAGGGCACCATCAGACTCCATGACCAGCAGTGGCTCGGGATCGGTGAGGGCTGGGGGCTGATCGAGGGGTCGACCGCGACGATCACGGCGCAGACGAGGCACACACCCCAGCCGACGAGCGTGAGGGTGCGACTGCCCGGCTCCCATGGCGCGGTCGAAGAGCTGCCGATCGAGAAGGCCGCCTCGCCCATCGCCGAGATGACCGCGCGTGCAGGTCTGCGCAGCGACCGCACCGAGCCGCACGAATACCCGCCCCTGGCGGTGGCAGGATGACGGCCCCTCTCCGCGCCATGGTGCTGTGGTTCCCCGACTGGCCTCTCCGCGCCGCCCTGGGTGGGCCACCACCGCATCCGCCCACAGCCCTGGTGCATGCGAACACGGTCATCGCCTGCACGGCATCGGCGCGGGAGCACGGTGTGCGCGCAGGGCAGCGTCGTCGAGTGGCACAGGGGCACATCTCCTCGTTGCGGGTGCTTCCCCACGACGTGGCTCGCGACGAAAGAGCCTTCCTTCCGGTCCTGCAGCTCATCGAGAAGCATGCCCCGGGTGTCGCCCTGCTTCGTCCGGGCCTCGCCGCGGTGCGCGCACGCGGCATCTCCCGCTATCACGGCGGCGAGGCGGAGGCGGCCGATGCCCTGATCGGCATCCTCGCAGAGGCAGGCTTCCCCGAGGTGCGTGTCGGGATAGCCGACGGACCTTTCACCGCCGAGCTGGCAGCACGAGGACCCACTCCCCGCACCGTCGTCCCGCCCGGTCTCGCCAAGGAGTTCCTCGCTCCACTCCCGGTGCGGGTGCTCAGAGACGAGCAGCTCACCGGTCTGCTCATCCGACTGGGGGTGCGCACGCTCGGCGACTTCGCCGGACTCGACGAGATCGAGGTGCGCGACCGCTTCGGCGAGCGCGGTGCTCGTCTGCATGCGCTCGCGGCCGGAGCCGATTCCCGCCCCGTGGTGCCGAGACCGCCGGATCCCGAGCTCGTTCGCTCCGTGGAGTTCGAGCCTGCCCTCGCCGGAGCGGATCAGGTGGCCTTCGCCGTGCGCCAGACCGTCGATGCGGTCATGCTCGCCCTCGCCGACGCCTCCGTGGTGTGCACTGAGGTGCGCATCGATCTGGTCGACGACAACGGCGCGGTGTTCTCCCGCCCCTGGCTGCACCCCACCTGCTTCGACGCCGCCGACCTCGTCGACCGGGTGCGCTGGCAGCTCGAGGCTCTGGGAGCGGAATCCGCCAAGGCACCGGTCGATGAGGCTCGCGCCTTCGGCGGCATCGTCCTGGTGCGCATCGTTCCGGTGGCCGTCGACGATGCCGCGCATCACCAGCCCGGCCTCTTCGGTTCGGGGACCGACGAGCGCCTGCATCATGCCATCTCCCGCGTGCAGACGATGCTCGGTCATGAGGGCGTCGTCACCGCGGCTCTCTCCGGTGGGCGCTGGCTCGCCGACAGGCAGGTTCTCACACCGTGGGGAGAGAGATCGACCGCCCCTCGTGACCCTGCCCGCCCCTGGCCGGGAAGCCTTCCCGATCCCCTCCCCGCCGAGGTCTTCCGGCCGCCTCGTCCGATCGGTGTGCTCGCGCCCGACGGAGGAACGCTCCTCGTCGATGATCGGGGGGCGCTCTCCGCCGCGCCGTCGCGCATCGACGGCGACGAGGTGCAGGCGTGGGCGGGGCCATGGCCCATCCACGAGCGCCGATGGGACGCGAACGGCGGCAAGCGGGGACATCGCCTGCAGATCGTCGACGGTCATGATCGGGCATGGCTCGTCTTCTGCACCGGAGATCGCTGGTGGGCCGAGGGGCGGTATCGCTGATGGGCTGGCACAATCCGCCGCAGACGTGGAAAGAGCTGGAACGCACGCTGAGCGGCGAGGAGTCCCCGTATCCGACGGGAGGGACGCCACCGGGCAGACGACCGGATGCCGGTCCGATCAGCACCCGACGCACACGCACCGCTCCCACGGCCGTGAGCCGGCCCGAGCAGTCGGTCCCGTATGCCGAGCTGCACGCACACTCCTCGTACTCCTTCCTCGACGGGGCGTCCTCGCCCGAGGATCTGCTGGCCGAAGCCGAACGTCTGGGGCTCACCGCGCTGGCCCTCACCGATCATGACGGGTTCTACGGCGCCGCCCGTTTCGCAGAGGTCGCCGAGCTGATGGACGTGCAGGTGCAGACGGTGTTCGGTGCCGAGCTCTCCCTGGGGCTCGATGCTCCGCAGCGCGGCTCTCCCGATCCGATCGGCGACCATCTACTCGTGCTCGCCGATGGGCTCGAGGGGTATCACCGGCTGTCCGGTGCGATGACGGCGGCCCATCTTCGCGGTGGCGAGAAAGGACGCCCGGTCTACGACCTCGATGAGCTGGCATCGATGTCGGGTGGTCACTGGACGATCCTGACGGGATGCCGCAAGGGCGGTGTCCGTCGGGGTCTGGAGACCGGAGACGCACAGACCCCGTTGCGCCGGCTGGTCGACCTTTTCGGTCAGGACCACGTCGTCGTCGAGCTCTTCGACCATGGCGACCCACAGGACTCCCGACGCAACGACGCCCTCGCCGACCTCGCCCGGCAGATGCGGCTTCCCGTGGTGGCGACGAACAACGTGCACTACGCCACTCCCGAGCGGGCATCCCTCGCCGAGGCGGTCGCCGCGGTGCGCGCCGTGCGCAGCATGGACGAGCTCGACGGATGGCTTCCCGCGCACGGCGGCGCGCACCTGCGCAGCGGCGCCGAGATGGCGGCGCGCTTCCGCCGTCATCCCGGCGCGATCTCCTACGGGCTGGAGCTCGCCGCAGCATCCGCGTTCTCGCTCCGGCGGGCCCGCCCGGCGCTGCCGAGACAGGAGGTGCCCGATGGCCATACGCCGATGAGCTGGTTGCGGCACCTGGTGTGGGAGGCCGTGCCGACGAAGTATCCATACCTCGATGCCGACGGCCGCCGCCGGATCGGGCGCGAGCTCGATGTCATCGAAGAGAAGGACTTCCCCGGTTACTTCCTCATCGTGCACGGCATCGTGAGAGAGGCGAAGCGCCGGGGCATCCTCTGCCAGGGACGAGGCTCGGCCGCAGCGAGCGCCGTCTGCTATCTCCTGGGGATCACGGCCGTCGACCCGATCCTCTACGGGCTCCCCTTCGAGCGCTTCCTCGCGACCACGCGCTCCGAGGAGCCGGACATCGATGTCGACTTCGACTCGGACCGTCGCGAGGAGATCATCCAGTGGGTATACCGCGAGTACGGCAGGGAGCGTGCGGCGCAGGTCGCGAACGTCATCCAGTACCGTCCGAAGAACGCCGTGCGCGACATGGCGAGGGCACTCGGCTACTCTCCCGGGCAACAGGATGCGTGGTCGCGGCAGGTCGACGGCTGGAGCACCGGCCTCGAGGTGGCCGACGAGCACGACATCCCCCCGAACGTCCTCGACTATGCGAGCGAGCTGTTGAAGGCTCCGCGACACCTCGGCATCCACTCCGGCGGCATGGTGCTCACGGCGCGGCCCGTCGGCGAGGTGGTGCCCGTCGAGCATGCGCGGATGGAGAACCGGACCGTCATCCAGTGGGACAAGGACGATGCCGCCTGGATGGGCCTGGTGAAGTTCGACCTGCTGGGTCTGGGCATGCTGGCCGCCCTCCAGCACTGCTTCGACCTCATCGACGACGCCACCGGCGAAGGATGGACTCTCGAGACCCTGCCGAAAGAGGAGGCCGCGGTCTACGACATGCTCTGCCGCGCCGACTCGATCGGCGTCTTCCAGGTCGAGTCGCGCGCGCAGATCGGTCTGCTCCCCCGACTGCAGCCCCGAGCCTTCTACGACCTCGCGATCCAGATCGCGCTCATCCGCCCCGGCCCCATCCAGGGCGGCGCCGTGCACCCGTTCGTCCGCCGCAAGATGGCGAAGGACGCACTCGATGAGGAGAACCTCGCCAGAGTGGACCGGGGCGAGGAGCCTGTGGTGCTCGACATCCCGTATCCGCACGACGACCTCAAGCCGATCCTCGAGAGGACCCTGGGCATCCCCATCTTCCAGGAGCAGTTGATCCAGATGGCGACCGCCATCGGCGACTGCACCGCCGACGAGGCCGATCTGCTGCGACGGGCGATGGGCTCCAAGCGCGGACTCGAGAAGATCGAGAAGGTCCGCGACAAGCTCTACGCGGGGATGTCGAGGCGAGGGCTGTCCGCTGACCAGTCCGACCGCATCTACGCGCAGATCCAGGCCTTCTCCAATTTCGGTTTCGCCGAGTCCCACTCGCTGTCCTTCGCCCTTCTCGTCTATGCGAGCTCCTGGCTCAAGCTGCACTATCCGGCAGCCTTCCTCGCCGGCCTGCTGCGGTCACAGCCGATGGGCTTCTATTCGGCCTCGACACTCACCGCCGACGCCCGTCGCCACGGGGTGGAGGTCCGCCGCCCGGATCTGCATGCCTCGGGAGCGACCGAGACCCTCGAGCCCCTCGACGGCGCCGCCCTGCGGAGACCGACGGGGCTGCACTCCTGCAGCGACCCCTTGCAGCCGCGGGTACCGCGCTTCGATCGCACCGCACCCGACGAGTCCGAGGCGCACCGCCGCGACGGCGCCTATGCCGTACGCATGGGTCTGGGCGGGGTCCGTGGCATCGGCGCGGCGTTGGCCGAGCGCATCGTCGCCGCGCGCGAGAGCGGCGGTCTCTTCCGCGATCTGAACGATCTCGTCCGAAGGACAGACGCGACTGCCGCGCAGCTGGAGGCGCTGGCGACCGCCGGAGCATTCGAATGTCTCGGACTCCGACGCCGGGAGGCGATCTGGCTGTCCGGGGCGGCGGCCGAGGACCGTTCACGCTTCCTCCCCGGCACGACGGTCGCCGTGCAGCCTCCGCTGTTCGCGGATCAGTCCAGCTATGAGCGCCTGTCCGCTGACCTGTGGGCGACCGGCGTCTCCACCGACGATCATCCGATGGCCCATTTCCGAGGGCTTCTCCGGGACCGTGGCGTGCTCACCTCGGCTGACCTCCAGGGCCACGAGACCGGGCGGCGCATCGAGGTCGCCGGGCTAGTGACTCATCGGCAACGCCCCGCGACGGCGGCGGGGGTGACCTTCCTCAACCTCGAAGACGAGAGCGGGCTGGTGAACGTGATCTGCTCCACCGGGGTGTGGGGCCGCTATCAGCGGGTGGCGCGGGATTCGCCGGCGCTCATCATCCGGGGAATCCTCGAACGTTCAGCAGAGGGTGTCGTGAACGTGCTGGCCGATGCCTTCGAAGACCTCCGTACCGGTGTCACGCACCGTTCGAGGGACTTCCGTTGAGCTCACCAGAAGCGGTCAGGCTCGGGTTCGGGCAGTCGATCGCCGCCACCCCACCGGTCTGCTTCGGCCTTGGCGGCATCGACGGCCGCGTCCGCGGCGTGCAGGGCCACTCGTGCGCCCGCCGACCCGCCCCGTTCTGAGTCTGCGGTGACGGTGAGCGACGTGTGCGAACCCCGTCCGCCGATGACGACGGTGCAGTCCACGACGCGGCCCGTCCAGTGGAGTATCTCGCTGTCCGGCGCCTCGACGCTGCGGTACCGGATGCCGCTTTCCAGATCGAGGACCGAGAGGATTCCGGACTCCCCCGTCAGCTCGTCGACCCGCTCCGTCACCTCGATACGATGCCCCCGAGCGATGGCGATATGCGCGTTCACGACGAGCTTTCTGTCCATCCCCCCACTCTATGAGTCGCCCCTCTCAGGGCAAGGCCCAAACCGGGAAGAAACATTCGTAGATTTCTTTGTCCCCCAAATGGCGGACAAGACATTTTCGCGATATTCTGCAGGGAGTAGCGGGGGCTACCGGCTGAACATCTGGGGATATCAGTCGAGAGAGCAGCGAAGTTCTTCGCCGCCTCCCCTACCGTCCGGGAAGGACGGTGAGCCCTCTCGAGCGATCCAAAGTGGGGTTTGGGTACTCGGGAGGGCAACCAGGGATCACCACGTTCGTGGACCGCTGCATCCGCCCGTTCTCGGCCTGCTCATGCGAAGGCCCCCATCTGCGGGGGCAGATGAGGGCCTTCCGGCATCCGTTGACGACGTTCAGCCTCCGGACGGGTTCTCGAGGGGCTTGCCGTCTTCGTCGGTGGTCTCGTCCTCGATGATCTCGTCGGTGCTCGTGGACGTCGACTCGTCGTCGGGCGCACCGCCGGAGGCGGTGTCCGCCTCCTCGTCAGCGCCGGGCGTGCCGTGGGTGTTCTGCAGATCGCTCATCACATCTCCTTCCTCTGGGTGCCGACGCTACGCGCCGTCGATCAGCCGAGGCGAGGGGGTTGACGCGGGAGCGAGGACGCGGAACGCTTTGCGCCGCCGCCCCCCTCAGAATTCGTGGTCGAGACCGTAGTCGAAGAAGGCGGAATCCGCATCGGACGCCTCGCCCCCGTCATCGCCGCCCCGACGAGGATAGAGCCGGTGCTGTCGCAGTTGCTCCGCCTCCGCGGAGAAGTCCGGATCATCTCCGTTCGAGGATTGCGGACCGACCAGCAGGTCGTTGCCCACGCCGACGATGAGATCTGCGCAGTCCTTCTCTCCACCTACGACGATGGGGATGTGCAGCGCTTGCGAATCACCGTCGCTGGCGATCGCGGCAGCGAGCTCCACCAACGCATCGGCGACATCGTCAGTCGTCACGAGCTGCTGTCCGGCGTAGGAGACGAGTTTCATGCACTCAGCCTCTCACCGCTCGCGAGAAGCGTCGGCCGGGTTGACAGGCCGCGACCCACATGCCTAGTCGACGCGACACTCACCCCATGTCCGGCTCACAGGTCGTCGAGGATCAGCTCTCCGCGACTGTTCAGGTTGCCCATCATCCGCTCGATGCGGTGCGGATCGAGCGAGGGCGACTTGTCGGTGTCGATCTCGATGATGAGCGGGATGCTCGGGTGCATCCAGACAGTGAGACGGCTGTGATGATCAGCGCCGGCCGCGCCTGCAGGCCACGTCATCATGAAGCTCTCCTGGCGACGAAGCTTCGTCGCGATCACGACCTTGAGGTGGGCGAGAGTCTCGTCTTCCACTTCGATCGGAGGCCGCGAACTGTTGTACTCGAGTCTTCCCATGTGGCCAAGATTACGTCATCCGGGGCAGTCGCGACACGTGCGACGTCGAATCACTCCGCGTTGTCGAAGCTGTCCTTGTAGACGATGAACCCTTCGGGAGAGATCTGGGCACTGCGGTCGCGCAGAAGCAGATCGCTCAGCTCCTCGACCGTCTTGTTGTTCCGCTTGGCGACGACGGCGATGCGGTCGCCGAGCTCGTCGATCGCCTCTTCCCCACCCATCGACTCAGGCAGGAAGGCTCCGAACGTGGATCCAGGTGTCATGTCTCCGCCTTCATCGTCAGGAGTGTCGGACCCGGAGGGGCCAGTCGTGGCTGCAGGAGTCTCGGTCAGCTCCGAGGATGGCACGGCTGTGCCGCCCGGACCCGGATTGGTCATGAGCATCCCGACGATCACGGCGATCACCACGAGCACCACCGCCAGCACGGCGACGGCGAGCACAGGGCGTCTGCTGGACTGATCTGCTGTCTCGGACATGGGTCCCCTCCTCCATCCCTTCCAGCGAACCACTGTTCCGCTCAGAAGGGAAACGGTCTCACCGAATTGACAGCGAGAAAACCAAACGGGGTGGGGATCGATGCTCGATCCCCACCCCGTGGTGGTCAG